>CAJUIK010000007.1:6151-63149 GCA_910585875.1 uncultured Eubacteriales bacterium
CTCTATCAGTGCGTCGGTTCGGTTATCGAATCCTCTGAGGGGCATACGTTCTCCCAATGGTATTTGCAATGGAATAACGACGCGCATCGCATTGAGGGAAAGCTGGAAGAGCTGCCCGGCATGGCGGAAGAATATCAATTTAACTATAGCCCTGGCACGGAAAAATTCAAGAACGCCAAGATGAAAATGGCCTATGCCATCGTCGCCCCCGAAGCTCTAAAAGAGGTGGGCGTGTCGGGAAATTCAGACAAAGAGCTGTATGAATCAATGGCGCAAGTGGCGATGGAATGGGTTGACAAGCCCGAGTATCAATCTGCCGAAGATGCAATTGACGCGTTGGTGGATGAAATTTACGCCGTTAAAGGAACAACGCCCGGCGAAGCAGGGTTAGAGACAGAAGAGGCTAACAAGCGCGGCGTCAGCTTCTTGAATGTGGGCCAGTTTACCCAAAACGCCCAGTCCATGATTTATATCCCCAACGAGCAGCGGGAGCTGCGGGTTTGGAAAGTGGACCAAAACGGCCAAGGCGTCAACGGCGTGGAGTTTGGGCTGTATCGGGACGAAGCGTGTACAGGAGATCCGGTCAGCAGCGGGATCACCGCCTGCGTAGACGGCCGGGACGGCGTGCTGATTTTCTCGCCGGAAGGCAAAGATACTCCCGGCCATGCCGAAACCGTTTGGGCCGACGCCGATGAAAAGAATCAGACCGATTATTATCTGAAAGAAATATCCGCCCCTGAGGGGTATGCGCTGAATACAACGGTTATCCCCGTCAAGGTGGGGCAGTATTCTATCTATGCCGACGCCGGTCAGGCGGGCGATGGCGTGAAGGTGATGGCCAGCGTGGGCAAATTGGCTCAGACGATGCTGCGCTTCGCCATCAGCGAGGATATGGATATCACCCTGCGGGACATCACCGCCTTTGCCCAGAGCCAGGACAGCGGCAACTTTCAACTCGGCGCGGAGCATTGGAAGGACGTAAACCTGCGGGTCGAAGATCAGAGCGCGGACATCCCGCGCTTCATGCACCTGCACTATGGCGAAAACGCTACTGTGGACTATGGTCTGCACGATGTGGACGGCGGAGAAAACCTGTATCCCGTTTTTGTCACAGACGAGGGCTATCTGCGGGCCAGAGTGGAGCAAAACTGGCCGGCGCTGAACAACCAACCCTCTTTGGGCGGCGCGATCTATGGCGACGCCGCGAAAAACACCGCCAACAAAGAGGAGTTGGAAAATGTCGATATCACCAATCTGTTCAGCTTGATCAACGTGGTAGTCGTGACAGACGAAGAGGAGAAGCCCACAGAAAGAACCGGCCAACTGGCGATCAGCAAAACCGTGGAAGGAAACAATCTGGGTATAGAAGATTATACCAAACTGTTCTCGTTCAAAGTGGAGCTGACAGACGCCGACGGAAATGGATTGAATGAAGACTTCCAGTATTATTTCTATGGCGAGGATAAATCCGGCCATATTGCCAACGGCGAAACCGTCAAGCTACACCATGACGAGCGTATCGTCATCTTGGGTCTGCCTGAAGGGACTCGGTGGAAGGCGACGGAGATTGAGCAAGCCGGCTGGCATCCCACCCCTGTTTCCGGCGTCATTTCCGGCGAGATAAGCGCGGACGAGGCTGGGAATATCGCGCTGTCCCAGGCAAATTTCACCAACCGGAAAGAGCCGTCGCTGGAAATCAGAAAGACGATTGTCGAGTACGACGAAACGACGGATAAGGACGCGGAGTTTCGCTTTACCGTCGTCCTGAAAAACGACCGGCAGGAGACGTTGACCGGCGAATTTGCTTATGTCAAATTCAACGCCAAAGGGGAGCAGAGCGAAACCGGCGCCATTCAATCCGGCGGCGCCGTGACGCTGAAACACGGCGAAAGCGCAGTCATCCGCAACTTGCCTGCGGGGACTCAATGCGTCGTGACGGAAGAGCCGGCGGAGGGCTGGAATCCGCAGGATCCGGCTGCCGGGCAGATCCAAGAAAATGCGTCGACGACGATTTCGTTTGCCAATTCCCGCAAAGGAACCCCGTCGGAAGAGCCTCAAACCGGCAGTCTGACTATCGAGAAAACTGTGGACAGCGCGATTGCCGGCGATTTGGAACAAACCTTTGCCTTTATCGTCACATTGATGAAAGACGGCAAAGAGCTGGAAGGCGAATTTAGTTACGACGGCGATCGAACCGGCACAATGAAATCCGGAGACTCGATTCTGCTGCGGCACAGCCAGAAAATCACCATCCGCAACTTGCCGATAGGCGTTCGGTTCACAGTGAAAGAGCAAAAGGCCGAGGGATGGAAGGAGCAGGAGGATCAGACGGGGATCATCGCGAAAACAGGGAGCCAAGCGGCCTTTATCAATCAGAGGCGGCCCAATATTCCGCCTCCCACGCCCAGCGGGCCGGACGACCCGGACGACGATGAAGACGACCCGCCGCCTACTCCGCCCAAAGATTCAGAGAAACCCCAGGAGCCGGAAGACCCCAAACCGCCTGTGACGCCGGAGGACCCGGAGAATCCCGGGACGCCTGAAAATCCCCCGGCGCCGGAAAGCCCGGAGGAACCCGCTCCGCCGGCGGAACCTGATTATCCCACCGAGCTGCCCGACCCCAACGACCCGGACAGCCCCGAGGAAATCACCATTTGGGAAGACGGCGTGCCCACCACCTATATCAAGGTCTGGGACCCGGAGGAGGAGGAATGGGAGTATATTCCCGAGGATGAAGTTCCTCTGGACCGGCGTTGGCCGGATAATCCTAAGACGGGCGACAGCCGCCGCCTGGAGCTGTGGCTGGCCCTTTCCGCCGCCGCCCTGGCCGGCATGGCTTTGACAGCAAAGAGGATCAGACGCAAATAAACAAGAAACAAAGGGCAAGACAGGCCGTAACGGCTTGTCTTGCCCTTTTTGCGCGATGCGCTTGTGGCGGCGCTTTTTCCGAAAGCGCCTGGGAGATCAACGAAAAGTCGGCGGTTACCAATCCCGCTCCCGAATAGCCTCCTCTCTGTCGATAGGAATGTCAAACCAATCCAAAATGTAGCCGACGGTCGTTCCAATACAGTCCCGGGCCACTGTTTCAATCTCGCTGTCGTTCTCCTCGAATTCCTCCTGCAAGTCGTTGACGGCGCAAACCATTTTGTCCAGCTGTTCCTGGATCGCTTCGACGTCGGTTTCGCCGCTCTCCAGTAGGTCGACGACCTTTTGAAGCTCGTTTTTTATTTTGTCCACCAAAAAGTCGGGGTAATATGCGTCCTGATACATCTCGTCCAGCCATGGATATTGGGGGTCAAACGCTTTCATCTCGTTTTCCTTTCAGATTCCAGTTTTCGTTTCTGTCATTATAGCGCAATCCCCGCCAGAACACAACCGTTCAGCCGATAGGTCCTTTTTAAGGAAAGCGTTGCTGGGATATGGCTTCTTTACAGGGATATGCTTGGGTTTGAGATTAAGGAATAGGAACATACAGGAAATATATTATCTTGTAAAAGACGGAACCTTGTTTCTGCGTTTCTGCTATATGGCAGGAAAGACTTTGAGAAGATGACAAATCACCAAGACAATATTTAGACATACAGTAGAAAACGGCGCCACACCGGTATTAGAACCCACAACAGAACCATGGGGACAGCGAACCTGCTACATTGCTGATCTGGAAGGCAATTTGATAGAGATAGGTTCGTGGAATAAGCCATATGAAGAGAAGGATTCATAAATTGTAATTTATCGGGCAGTCGTCCATCAATAGGCGACTGCCCGCTTTGGATATTTTGACAGTCGGTTTGACGAAACGGCTTTCGGCAACGCCAATCTGAAAGGGGAAGCCTATAGACGCCGAGCCTCATTTGACGATGACGGGGCGATATGATACAATAAATAAAATACAGGCGCGACAGCCGCCGGCCGGCGCCAACGGACCTTCGGGGGTTCATTGGCCGGAAACCCAATCACAAGGAAAGGACTCTCCAAATCCGCGGGTTTTGAGGGATTGAAAAAGGCGATAGAGTTATGAGTTATACCATCAGAGAAGCTTCGCAGAGAACGGGTTTTTCGGCCTACACCCTGCGTTATTATGAACGGCAGAAAATCCTGCCCCCAGTGGCCAGAGACGCCGCCGGAAACAGGATCTATTCCGAGGAAGATATGCAGCTGCTGGATATGATCCGCTGCTTGAAAAACACGGGGATGCCGGTGAACGAGATCGGGGCGTTCATCGCCCTGTGCAAGCAGGGGGACGGCACGCTGGAGCAGCGCCGCCAGATGCTGTTGGCCCACCAGGCCCATGTGGAAGCCAAGATCGGCCAGATGAGCCAGGAGCTGGAGCATATTCAGGCCAAGCTGAATTATTACGACCGGGCCTGCCAGAAGGCGGCCCGCCCGGCAGGCGGCGGAGGCCGATAACCGAAAACGGCGGCGGGCCGGAGCGAGGCTCCGGCCTTTTTTTGCGCCCTTTGGCGGCGGATCAGAAGCCCAGCAGCAGCAGAGCGCCCACAATCAGCAGGGTGTCCACAATGCTGTTTTTGTCTTTGGCGCCGTTTTCGTCGCTGTCCGAGATCAAAAAGTATACCAGTACCAGCAGAAGGATGGTGTCGGCGTCCAGCTCGGGCAGGCGCAGGCTTCCCAGCAGACCGGGCCGGCGGCCCTGATTCTGCCAATCCTGCTGTTGGGGCGGAGTCTGGGTTGGACGGGACGCCTGGGACGGGCGCTCCGGCTGAGCCGGGGCAGCGGCTTCCTCCTCCTGGGGGGCGAAGTATTCCGCAAAGCCCTCTGCGTTTAGATACCGGTTATACATGGTCTCATCTCCTTAAAAATCCCCCCAGGGTGTCCTGGGCGGCCCGGGCCAGATTGGCCATTTTCACCGCCCTGTCGATTTCCGGCGCTCGGCGCTGGCCGAAATAGGGCTTCAGCGCCCGCAGCAGGTTGACCTTTTCCTGCTTGAGATAATTGGCCTCGCCGGAAAACGCCTGCATCAGCTTGGGCAGGGCGGCGATATCAAATCCCCCCGGCGCGGGGACCTCCCCCGCCGGCGGCTCTTCGGCGGCGCCCTGGCCGCTTCCCTTGCCGGACAGGGAGGCCAGAAGGGAGGAGAGATCCAGTCCGCCGCCGGAAGATGGGGGATTCTGCCCGCCGCCCGGAGCCGCAGAGCCCAGCAGAGCGCCCAGATCCCGCCCGCCTCCTTCCGGCTTGGGGGCCTGGGCCTCTGCCTGTCCCGCGCCGCCGGCTTTTTGGGCGCTCATCAGGCCCGAAGCCAGATCCATCACCTTTTTCATGCTGTCCGGGTTGGACAAAATCTGGTTCAGCTTATCCTCTAATTCGGCCATTGCGCCTCCCCCTTTCCGCCTGGGTTGGTCAGTTGTTGATCACTTCGATGATTTTGGCCGTCAGCTGAGCGCCCTCTGGGCTGGAGAGCAGGCTGGACAGCAGCACCCGAGCCTGGTCTTGGTCGCCGCTGGCTGCGGCCGCGGCGGCGGACTTGATGGCGTCGCCTCCCTCGGAGGCCAACATGGAAATGAGCTGCCGGCCGCTGTCTGAATTGGCCACTGCGTTGAGTTTATCCAGGCTCTTGACGATTTTGGCCCCTTGGGGGCTGGCCATCAGAACCTTGGCAAGGTTTTCATAGTCGTTTGGCATGACGTATCTCCTCCCATCAGCTTTTCATCACAGTATATGCCTCCAGGACCCCGGGAGGTTACAGGAATTTGAGAGAAGAATCCGCCGGGAGAAAAAACGCCCCCCAAACGGGGGGGCGCGGGAGGCGCCGGTCTAAGACTGGGGACCAGCCAGACGTGATTTCAACTTCTCGAAAAAGCCTCCTTTTCTGGGCAGGCCGTCCAGCACAATCTGGGCCTGGCTGCCGCCGGCCCGGTCTTTGGTCACCACAATCTGTTTGTCGATTTTCTCTTTTAGCTCGCCCACATGGGAAATCAGCCCCACCAGACGGCGGCCTTCGCCCAGCTCGCCCAGGGTTTTCAGGGCTTGGGCCAGAGATTCCTCGTCCAGCGAGCCAAAGCCCTCGTCCACAAACAGGGCGTCCAGCTGGACGCCGCCGGCAGAGGCTTGGATTTCGTCCGCCATGCCCAGGGCCAGAGCCAGAGAGGCCAGGAAGGATTCGCCGCCGGACAGGGTGTTTACGCTGCGCATGGAGCCGTTGTAATGGTCGATCACATCCAACTTTAGGCCGCTTTTGCTCCGGTTGTCTGTGGCCTCCTCCTGGCGGACCAGCTCATATTGCCCGGCGGACATGGTCATTAGCCGCACGTTGGCCTGGGCCAGGACGCGCTCAAAATAGGAGGCCTGCACAAAAGTTTCCAGACGGATTTTTTCCTGTCCAGTCAGGGTTCCGCTGGCCGTATTGGAGAGATCCTGCATCCAAGTCAGCCGGGCCTCCTGCTCCGCCAGCTGTTGGCTCTGCTGGAGGAAGCCCTCCAGGGCCCATTGGTTTTTGGTCAAGCGAGCGTGGTTTTCCTTGTCCTGGCGCTCCAGGTCGTCCAGCGCCAGGCGGGTTTGCTCCAGTTGACGCTGGCTTTGTTCGACGTCGATATCCTGTCCCTGGGACAGCAGCTCGGCCATGGTCTGCCGCTGCTGTTGGGCGGCGGCCAGCTGTTCCGCCAGCTGCTGCCGGGTTTGCCGGGCCTCTTCCAGCCGCCGCCGGATTTCCTGGGCTTGGGAGTTCCAGTTTTCTACAGCTTGTTGGGCCTGCATCCGGTCTGGATAGGTCAGCTGGGCCTGCTGCTGTTGAATTTGCTGGGTTAGGCTCTCCAAAGCGGCCTCCAGCTGAGCGGCGGCGGTCTGCCGCTGGGAAACTGCCTGGGCCGCCTGGTCCAGCTGGGTCTGCCGCTGGGGCAGGCGGTCGGTTAGCAGCTGGGCTTGCTGGGCTTGGGCCAGGGCCTCCTGTTCCGCTTGCAGGGTTTGCTCCAGAGCTTGTTTCAGCTCTTTTTGCTTTTGATTGATTTGATGGGGCAGCTCTTCCAGCAAAACGCCGGGCAGCAGAGGCGCCGCCGCCTCCAGCAGGTTTCCCCGCTGGGTTTCCAGCTGGCCGCGGCTTTGGCCGGCCAGCCGGCTGGCTTCCTCCTGGTCCTGCTGGGCCTGGGCGGCCTTTTTTTCCGCCTGGCGCAGCTGGTTTTCGCTGGGCGCCTCGGGGGAAGGGGCGGCGGGGCAGGGATGCTTCATCGAGCCGCAGACCGGACAGGGTCGCCCTTCTTGCAGCCCGGCGGCCAGCAGGCCCGCCTGCTGGTCCAGAAAAGCCCGGTTCATTTGCTGCCATTGCTGGTTCAGCTCCTCGGCCTTCTGCCGCCGCTGCTGGTATTGCCGCTGGTTTTGAAGGAACTCCTCCTCCAGCCGCTGGGCGGCGCGGCAATGCTGAGTCAGGCTGTTCAACTGCTCGGCTTGGTCCTGCTGACGCTGGCGTAAAGCCCGGCATTTTTCCGCTTGGGCTTCGACGCCGGCCAGCTGTTCCAGCGTTTGTCGATCCTGCTCCAGGATCTGGCGGGCCTGTCGCTGTTTTTGCAGCTCCTGTTCCAGAGCCTGCTTTTCCTGTTCCAGCTGGGTGGTCTGCTCCTTTTGCCGGCGGCGCAGCTCCTCCAGCTCGTTATATTGGGGCAGCCGGTCTGTCAGAGCGGCGGCCTGGCTGTCCAGCTGCCGGGCCTCCGGCTGGCGGTTCTGAGCCTGCTCCAGGGCTTGGTCGGCCTGCTCCAAAGCGGGAACCAGCCGCTCTATGGTTTGATCGGCCTTCTCCATGGCTTGACGGTTTTGCAGCCGCTGGCGCTGCTGCGCCAACAGGCCGGTGAGCTGAGAGATTTCCCGATCCCATTGTTCTTTTTTCTGCTGAAATTGGCCGCTCTGCTCTCGGTCCAATTGCAGCAGCTGCTCCAGAGCCTCTTGTATTTCGCCAGGGGGCAGGGCGTTTTCCCGAGCCTGCTCCAGCCGAGGGGCCAGGGGGCTGTCCGGCGGACACAAAACGCCTTCGACGAAGTTTCGGGCGCTCTCGCGCAGACGGGCGCATTGGCCGTTCAGCTGGTTTGTCTCCTCCCGAAGCCGTTCTTGCAGCCGAAGGTAGGGGTTGGTGTGGAAGATTTTTCGGAAAATCTCCATCCGCTGGTCCACAGTGGCCAGCAGCAGCTTGAGGAAATCCCCCTGGGCGATCATGGCCACCTGGGAGAACTGATCCCGGTTGACGCCTACAATTTTTTCAATCTGATTGTCCACGTCTTTAGCCCGGTGGAACTGAAGGCCCTCCGGCCCCCAGAGAGAGGCTTCCGCCGCTTTTTTCACAGTGCCCTCTCCCCGTTTGGCGGGCCGCTCATAGGCGGGGCTTCGGCGGACGGTATATTCCTTCTCCCCGCACCGGAACGTCAGCTCCACAAAGGTTTCTGTCTTGGGCTGGGCGTATTTGCTGCGGAACATACTGGTTTCGCGCGTTTGGCCGCTGGGCGCGCCGTAGAGGGCATAGGCGACGGCGTCGAAAATCGTGGTTTTGCCTGCGCCGGTGTCGCCGGAGATCAGGAAAAGACCTTGGTCGCCCAGCTGCTCTAAATCCAGCTGGATTTCCCCTGCGTAGGGGCCGAAGGCGGACATAGTCAGTTTTAGCGGTCTCATTGTTCTTCCTCCCATACCTCTTCCATCAGCTTTTGGAGATAATCCTTCTGCTGCTGGGAGAGATTTCTGTTGTTTTGCTGCTGAAAGAACTGTTCAAACAGCTCCATGGGGCTGCGGTTTTCCACTTTGGCAGAGGGCAGGCCCCGGGTAGGCCGCCGGAAGCGGCTGTTGTCATAGGAGAGCTGCAAAATATTGGGGTAAATGGTCCGCAGCTTGGCCATGGCTTGGGGAACGCTCTGCTCGTCGGTGAGCGTGACCCATACGAAGGCGTCTCTGGGCAGATCCTGATAAAACTGCCGATCCGTCACCTCCAGATAGGAGCCCCGCAGCCGGATCATCTCCCGCAGAGGGGTAAGGGGGAAGGTTTGCAGCGCGGGAGGCGTCCCCTTGGGCCCCAGCTCCACAATGGTAACAGATTTATCCCGGTCCGCCTCGGAAAAGGAGTATTTCAGCGGCGAGCCGCAATAGCGCAGTTTGCCGCCTTGGAGGGTTTGGGGCATATGTAGATGCCCCAAGGCCACATAATCAAAGGCGTTGAAGACGGCGGCGTCCACATTGTCCGCCCCGCCCACCGAAAACTCCTCGGATTCGCACCGCTGGCTGCCTGTGACGAATTGATGAGCCGCCAGCAGGCTGCGCCGGCCCGGGTCCAGCTTCATCTGTCGGACGGCGCAGGCCAGGGCGTCGGTATAGCTTTCAATTTTTTGGTCGGGGAACAGCCGCCGCAGGTGGGCCGGCTTCAGGAAAGGCAACAGAAAAACGTCCAGCGGGCCGTATTCGTCCTCCAGCGTCGTCGGCTGTACAAAGCCGTTGTAGACAGGGGAGATGTAAATTCGGTTTTTCCGCATCAGCCGGGCGGCAAAGGCCAGGCGCTCTGGGGAATCATGATTGCCGCTGACGATAAAGATCGGCAGATCCCGGCGAGCCAGCTCCACCAGAAACCAATCCAGCAGCGTCACCGCCTCGACAGAAGGGGCGGACTTGTTGTAAACGTCTCCCGCGACGACCAAAGCGTCAGGGCGCTGTTGATCCAGAATCGCTAAAATCTGCATCAAGATATGCCGCTGATCCTCCAGCAGGGAAAGTTCCCCCATGCGCTTGCCCAGATGCAGGTCGGAAAGATGCATAAATTCCATAAAAATCTCCTTTTTTATCGCTTGGAATGGGGACAGGCAGCAAGGCTACTATACCACGATTTGCCGCAAAAAGAAAGAGGGGCGGCCCCGCCTTGTAAGCGCCGAGCCTCCGCTTCGAGGGCGAATGGAGGGACGCAGATTTTTTGGAAACAGGGGGCGGGAAAAGGGGATGAAAAAATCTTTTTTGGGGGGAATGGGAAAAGGAGCAAATTATATTTGGAACAGGGCGGCGAAGGACGGCAAGAAATGAGGGGAAGGGGGAAAAAGGGGAAAACAGGGAGGAAGAAAGGGGATTTCAGGAAAACGGCGGCGCCTTGACTTTTGGGCGGGGGCCGCTATAATGATTCTCTGGATGAAGGCGGCGAGCGCCCTTTGAAGCTGGCGAAGCCGCCGCAAACAATCAATGAAACATAAGGAGGTAGAGGACGATGGCGAGAGGATTCAGAAGATGGAGCAACGGCGGCAGTATTACAGAGGGCGTGATCTGGCAGCAGCTGCTGGCCTTCTTTTTCCCGATTCTGTTGGGGACGTTTTTTCAGCAGCTCTACAATACGGCGGACGCCATGATTGTGGGCAATTTTGTGGGCAAAGAAGCCCTGGCCGCCGTGGGCGGAACCACCAGCGTGCTCATCAATTTTCTGGTGGGCCTGTTCGTGGGCGTGGCTTCCGGCGCCACGGTGGTGATCGCCCAGTATTTTGGCGGCCGGCAGTTTGAGGAAGTTCGCCGGGCCACCCATACCTCCATGGCGCTGGCCCTGGCGGCGGGGGCGGGCATCATGGTCGTCGGCCTGGTTTTTGCTGCGCCGGCCCTGGAAGCCATGGGCACCCCGGAGGATATCCTGGGCTATGCCGTCGTCTATCTGCGCATTTATTTCTTGGGCACAATCCCCAGCTTCCTTTATAATATGGGCTCGGGCATCCTGCGGGCCATGGGCGACACCAAACGGCCTCTGTATTATCTGATCGCCGCCTGCCTGGTCAATATCGCCTTGGATCTGGTCTTCGTGGCGGCTCTGGGCTGGGGCGTAGTGGGCGTAGCCGTCGCCACCATCGCCTCTCAGGCGGTCAGCGCCGTGCTGGTGCTGCTGGCCCTGTGCCGGGGGGACACCCTCTATGAGCTGCGGCTGAAGGAGCTGCGCTTCACTCCCCACATCCTCAAAAACATCATCAAAATCGGCCTGCCCGCCGGCATTCAGTCGGATATGTACTCAATTTCCAACATCCTGATCCAGGCCAGCGTCAATTCCTTCGGCACCAACACCGTGGCCGCCTGGACGGCCCAAGGCAAGGTGGACGGCTTTTTCTGGATGGTGTTGGGCGCCTTCGGGATGTCCATCACCACCTTTGTGGGCCAGAATTTCGGCGCTCAGCAATACCAGCGGATGCGCAAGAGCATCTGGGTCTCCATGGCCATGGCCGCCGGGACCACCGTGGCCATCAGCCTGCTGTTTTATATCTTTGCATCCCCTCTCATCGGCTTGTTCAGCGCCGACGCCGCCGTGTTGGAAAGCGGCGTGGACATCATGCGCTATCTGGCGCCCTGGTATATCACTTTTGTCTGTATTGAGATTTTCTCCGGCGCCATTCGGGGAACCGGCGATTCTCTGATTCCCATGATCCTCACCTGCGGCGGCGTCTGCCTGTTCCGGGTGGCTTGGATTTACCTGGTGCTGCCTTCCCATCATGATTTCCACACACTGATCCTCAGTTATCCGGTGAGTTGGGTGATTACCTCCATTCTGTTCGGGGCCTATTATTTTCACGGCGGCTGGCTGCGCCGGCGCATCGCCGTCATGGGCTTCCAGCCGGAAAAAAGGCCGGCGAAAAGCTGAGCAGCCGGAGCCAAAAAGCCCGTTTCCCTTGGGGGAAGCGGGCTTTTTTGTGGGGCAAAGGGTTTTATTTCAGCGTCTCGTCGATCAGGCGTAGCATATTGCCGGAGCAGATTTTGTCGACCTCGCTTTCGGTGAAATGGGCGGAAAGGGCCTGGATGATCCGGGGCATCCCGGCGTAATCCTGGAATTCCAAAGTGCTGGAGATGCCGTCGAAATCCGAGCCGAAGCCCAGGGCGTCTATGCCGGCCTTGTCCCGGATATGGCGCATATGGCGGATCACAGAGTCGATATCGGTGTGCTCAGCCCCCTCGTTGAGGAACTGGGAGGCGAAATTGATCCCCACGACGCCGCCCTTTTCGCCCAAAGCCTTCAGCATCTCGTCCGTCAGGTTCCGGGTGTGATTGCACAGGGCCCGGCAGCAGGAATGGGAGGCGATGAAGGGCTTTTTGCTGTGTTGAACGATATCCCAGAAACCGCCGTCGGACAGATGGGATACGTCGATCAGCATCCCCAGCTGATCCATGCGCTCCACGCAGTCCAGCCCGAATTGCTTGAGCCCCCGGTTCATGACCTCCGGGTCCTTGGAATTGGGGAAGCCCAGGCTGTTTTCATAGTTCCAGGTGAAGGAAATCAGCCGGACGCCCTTTTGATAGAATTCCTCCAGCCGCTCCATCTTGCCTTCCAGAGGCACGCCGTCTTCCACTGTGAGCACACTGGAGATTTTGCCCGACTCCTGATTGCTGCGGATATCCGCCCCATTCATTGCGGGTGCCAGAAACTCCCGGTTGGCCTCCAGCTCTTTCAGATAAGCTTGGTAGACGAACTGGAAATAATCGTAGGGGGGCAGAGTCACTCCCTTGCCGGCGCCGCTGTCGTGGGTGGGGATGAAGATGGCGAAAAATTCCGCCAGCGCCCCGCCCTGGCGCAGTTTTTCCATATTGATGTGGCCCGGGTTGTTTTGCAGGGTAATTTTGCCCCCGGAGCGGGCGATACATTCGCCGATGGTGTCGCAATGGGTGTCGATGACGCGCATTTCCATAAAAATACCGTCCTTTCGCATGGTTGAATTTGATGTGTTTTCCTCTGCTTCCGCCCAGTGCCAAAGGCGGGTCCGAGGCTTTCGGCCCCGCCGACTATAAAAGCAGGCAAAACTGGGCAGAATAGAGGGGGCAGAGGCCGTCTCAGCCGGGCAGAATGTCGGAGGCCAGGTAGCGCTCGCCGCCGTCGGGAAGCAGGACGACCAAGGTCTTGCCGGCGGCTTCGGGCCGACAGGCCACATGGACGGCGGCGGCCAAAGCCGCGCCGGAGGCCACGCCGCACAAAATGCCTTCGGAACGGCACAGGTCTAGGCACAGCTGCCGGGCGTCCGCCCCCCGCACCCGCAGCACCTCGTCGATGAGATGGGCGTTGAGGATCGGGGGCGCAAAGCCCGCGCCCAGGCCCCGGATGGAGTGAGCCCCGGGCAAGCCGCCGGAAAGCACCGGGCTTTCATTAGGCTCCACAGCCACCACCTGGCAATCCATGCACCGGCTTTTGATGAATTCGCCGCAGCCCGTCAGAGCGGCGCCGGAGCCCACCCCCGCCACCAAGTAATCCACTTGGGGCAGCTGAGCCAGGATCTCCGGCCCGGCGCCCTGGCGATAGGCCTGGCAGGCGTCGTCGTTTTCAAAGGGACGGGGATGAAAAGCCCCGGGGACGGCGGCAGCCAGCTGGGCCGCCCGCCGCCGGGCGCCGTCGGCGCCCTCTCGGCCGGGAGTCAGCTCCGCCCGGCCGCCGTAGACCTCCACCAGCCGGGGGATTTGAGGTTCCGCCGTTTCGGGCATGACCATAATCGCCTTCAGGCTCAGGGCGGCGCAGGCCATGGCCAAGGAGACGGCGGCGTCTCCGCCGGCGGCCTCCACCACCGTTCCCCCCGACGCCAGCTCCCCCCGGTTTATGGCGGCCAGCAGCATGGCGAAGGCCTCCCGGTCCTTGGCGCTTCCGGCGGGGTTCAGATATTCCAGTTTGGCCACAATGACGGCGCGGCAGCCATAGAGGGCGCTGAGCTTATGCAGCCGCAGCAGAGGGGCGCCCGCCGCCAGCTGGACAGCGCTGTCGTATACCGCCATAAAACCCCCTCCTTCTTGTACAATTTTACTATCCCCGCCGTCGGATAGCAACCGCCAAACGAGAATATTTATGAAAAACGGAAAAAATCAAAATTGCAACTTGTGTAAACTGTCCAATAATGATAGAATGTACCTAAAGAAGAAAAAAGACATTGGAGCCGAAGGGGTTTTCCGCCGGTTTCAATCTTTTTGCTATGTCGAGAGAGTCTGAAAAACAATTGAAATATTTGGATTGCAGGAGGAAGAAAATCATGCACAAGAAGCTCTTTATCCCCGGCCCTGTGGACGTGCGGCCCGAAGTGCTGGCCAAGATGTCCACCCCTATGATCTCCCACCGCGGCAAGGCCGCCACCGAACTGGGCAAGGACGTCTGCTCCAAGCTGCAAAAGGTGTTCCAGACGAAGAACGTCGTTGTTCTTTCCACCACTTCCGGCTCCGGCCTGATGGAAAGCGCCGTCAAGTGCTGCACAGCCAAGAAGGCCGCCGTCTTCTCCATCGGCGCCTTTGGCGACAGATGGTATAAGATGGCCGTGGCCAACGGCGTGCCCGCCGACAAGTTCCGCGCCGAGGACGGCAAAGCCACCGATCCTGCCGATGTGGATAAGGCCCTGGCCACCGGCCAATACGATTTGGTGACTGTGACCCACAACGAGACTTCCGTGGGCATCATGAACCCCATCAAGGAGATCGCCGACGTGGTGAAGAAGTATCCCGACGTGGTGTTCTGCGTGGACACCGTGTCCTCCATGGGCGGCGCCAGCATCCCTGTGGACGAGCTGGGCATCGATTTCTGCATCACTTCCACCCAGAAGTGCCTGGGGTGCCCTCCGGGCATGAGCGCCGCTTCCGTCTCCCAAAAGGCCTATGACCGCGCCAAGACCGTGCCCAACCGCGGCCTGTATCTGGACATTGTGGAGATCTATGACAAGGTTGTGAAGGACGACAAGTATCAGTATCCCTCCACCCCCAGCGAATCCCATATGTTCGCCCTGCAGGAAGAACTGACTTATATCCTGGAGACAGAGGGCCTGGAAAACCGCTTCGCCCGCCACGCCGAGATGGCCAAATATATCCAGGATTGGGCCCGCAAGCACTTCGCCCTGTTCTCTGACGAGAGATACTTGAGCAACACAGTCACCACCATCGCCAACACCAAGGGAATCAGCGTGGCCGATCTGAACAAGAAGCTGGCTGAAAAAGGCATGGAGATCTCCAATGGCTATGGCGACCTGAAGGAGAAGACCTTCCGTATCTCCCATATGGGCGATATGACCATGGACGACATGAAGCTGGTTACATCCGCCATCGAAGAGGTTCTGGGCCTCTAAGATCGCCGGTGCGTTCGGCTCGCCGAGCGAATTTGCAAAAACAAGGCGGCGTGGCGGGCGGCGGGGCTTTTTGGCTTCCGGCGCCCGCTCCGCCCCGTCGTTTGAAAAAAGGAGAAAGATCATTATGATTCGTGTACTTGCCTCTGACGGGATGAACAAAGCCGCGGCCGAGAGCCTGCGCGCCAAGGGCTATGAAGTGGTAGAACAGTTCTATGAGCCCGAAGATCTGAAAAAAGAGCTGGCCAATTACGACGTGCTGGTGGTTCGTTCCGCCACCAAGGTGCGGGAGCCTATCATCGACGCCGCTGTCCAAGCAGGCCGGCTGAAGCTGGTCATCCGCGGCGGCGTCGGCGTGGACAACATCGACGTCAAGTACGCCGAGAGCAAGGGCCTCAAGGTGACAAACACCCCCAAGGCTTCTTCTGATTCGGTGGCCGAGCTGGCCCTGGGCCATATGCTGTCCATGGCCCGTTATATCGGCATCGCCAACGTCACCCTGCGGGACGGCAAATGGGAAAAGAAAAAGTATGAAGGCGTGGAGCTGGCCGGCAAAACGCTGGGCCTGATCGGCATGGGCCGTATCTCCCAGTCCATCGCCCGCAAGGCCGCGGCTTTGGGCATGAAGGTCATGTATACCGATATTTTTGAGATCAAGGGCCTGCCCGCCGACTATGTGTCCACAACCAAAGAAGAAGTGCTGAAAAACGCCGACTTCGTCTCCCTGCACATTCCCGCCGCCCCCGACGGCAAGCCGGTGATCACCGCGGCGGACCTGGCGCTGATGAAGCCCACAGCCTTTATCCTCAACACCGCCCGGGGCGGCCTGATCGACGAAGACGCCCTGGTGGACGCTCTGGAGCAGGACAAGCTGGCCGGCGCCGCTCTGGACGTTTTTGCCAAAGAGCCTCTGGCCAACGAGCGCGTGATGAACTGCCCCAAAATCTCCCTGACTCCCCACATCGGCGGCTCCACCAAGGAAGCCCAAGGCCGCATCGGCGAAGAGATTGTGGAGATCATCGAGAATTTCTTCAATAAATAAGAAGCAAAGCGATAAGGAGATAAAGCTATGGCAGTTGTAAGACCTTTCCGGGCCATCCGGCCCACCGGCGAGCTGGCCTCCAAGGTGGCCGCCCTGCCCTATGACGTGATGAACAGCGAGGAAGCCCGCCAGATGGTCGTGGGCAACCCCTATTCCTTCCTTCATGTGGACAAGGCGGAAATCGACCTGGATCCTTCTATCGACCATTACGACAAAAAGGTTTACCAGAAGGCCCGGGAAAACCTGGACAAGATGTCCGCCGACGGCGTCTATATCCAGGATGAAAAGCCCTGCTTCTATCTGTATAAGCAGGTGATGGACGGCCGCTCTCAGGTGGGCATTGTGGGCTGCGCTTCCATCGACGATTATATGAACAACGTCATCAAAAAGCACGAGCTGACCAGAGCCGACAAGGAAGAGGACCGGGTGAACCATGTGGATTATTGCAACGCCAACACCGGCCCCATTTTCCTGACCTATAAGGCCAGAACGGCGATCAACGCCATTGTGGAAAAGACCATGGCCGCCGCTCCCGTCTATGATTTTGTCTCGGAAGGCGTGCAAAACACCGTGTGGGTGATTACAGACGAAGGGGATATCCAGACCATCGGCAAGGAATTTGACGCCGCGGGCAACCTGTATATCGCCGACGGCCACCACCGCTGCGCTTCCGCCGCCCGGGTGGGCAAAATGCGCCGGGAGCAGAACCCCGGTTACACCGGCCAAGAGGAATTCAACTATTTCCTGGCAGTTATCTTCCCGGACGAGCAGCTGCATATCATGGATTACAACCGGGTAGTCAAGGACCTGAACGGCATGAGCGACGAGCAGTTCATGGAGAAGATGAAGGGCCTGTTCCACATCAAGGAATATTGCGGCCAGGGCCAATATCGGCCCGAGAGCAAGCACACCTTTGGAATGTACCTGAACGACAAGTGGTATATCCTCACCGCTCATGGGGACATCTATGACCCCAACGACCCTGTGGACCAGCTGGACGTTTCGATTCTGCAAAAGAACGTGCTGGACCCCCTGTTGGGCATCAAGGACCCCCGCACCGACAGCCGCATCGACTTTATCGGCGGCATCCGGGGCCTGGGCGAGCTGGAGAGAAGAGTCAAGGAGGGGATGAAGGTGGCTTTCGCCATGTATCCCACCTCCATTGAGGAGCTGATCGACATCGCCGACGCCGGCAAGATCATGCCCCCAAAATCCACCTGGTTCGAGCCCAAGCTGATGAGCGGCCTGTTCGTCCACCAGCTGTAAAAACAAGTGAAATAAAAGGGCGCTTCGCTGAGAAGCGCCCTTTTTTTATTGATTCTCTTGTTTTCTTGTTGAAATTTTGACTCAAACTCCGCCGCCCTTTGGAAAAAAGGCGATCCTAAACATTAAGTCAGGTATGATAAATCCCCGATGCGCCAGACTTGCCGCCGGCCGTCTTCTTTGACAGTCAGATGGGAAACGCCGCCGGCTGGACCGGAAAGCTGGCGGCTGTTCAGGCTTTCCACGTCCATTCCCAAGAACATGGCGTGAAACAGGCCCAGCAGGTCCCCGTGGGAGACGAGGAGGATGGTTTTCTGGCTATCGTCCATGATTTCCTGGAAAAAAGGCCGTAGCCGGTTCCAGGCGTCCCGGCGGCTTTCGCCGTCGGAAAACAGCCGGTCGTCTATGGTATTTTCCTGACATTCCAAATTCTCTCGCAGCCACTGGACGGATTTGCCGCAGCACCGGCCCAGGTTCCGTTCCCGCAGCCCTTGCCGCAGAATGGGCGTCGCCCCCAACTGCCGGGCGATTTGCTCCGCCGTCTGTTTGGCCCGCAGCAGGTCGGAGGAATAGAGGGCGGGACGACAGCTCCCCAGTTCCGCCGCCAGCTTTTTGCCGATTGCGTCCGCCTGAGCCAACCCCAGGTCGGTGAGAGGCCAATCGGTCCAGCTGCCTACCATGCCGTTGACATGGTGTTGGGATTGGGTGTGCTGGATAGTGACGATGTGTTTCATTGGGCTCCCTCTGCCGCCGGTTCGGGCTCGGGCAGGGCGGGGCCGGGTTTGGCGGCCGCGCAGCGATAAATCCGCATCCCCTGAGAGGAGAATTTCTCCTCGTATTCCGTCATGATATTGAATTCGTCCAGGCTGTGCAGGTCGAAGGTGATGCGGGAAAGGCGCAGGCCGTAATCTGCGAATTCATTCAGCGAGAACTCAAACAGTTTTTCGTTGTCGGTTTTCATAAAAAGAGCGCCGCCGGGTTGGAGGAAGCGGTCGTAAACGGCCAGAAAATTCCGGTGAGTCAGCCGCCGCTTGGCCCGGTTTCGAGGGGGCCAGGGATCGGAAAAATTCAGGAAGATCCGCTGGACTTCGTCGGGGGCGAAAACCTGATCCAGCTGGGCGGCGTCCCAGTTGAGGAAAAACAGATTGGGCAGGCTTTCCTGCAAAGCGGCTTCCATGGCCAGAAGCAGGGCGCTGGGGTCCCGCTCCACGGCCACGAAATTCACTTGCGGATATCGCCGGGCCATCTGAATGGCAAACCGGCCCTTGCCGCAGCCGATTTCCAGCCAGAGGGGCGCCGGGCGGCCAAAACGGCCGCTCCACTCGCCCCGCAGGGCTTGAGGTTCTGTGATATGGACGGACTGGCACTGGGCCGTCCGGGGTTCTAAGTTTTTCTTTCGGCGCATTCGCATGGTTGTAACACATCCGTTTCTTTGTATCGTATCGAGATTTTTTTATCGAATGGACAGCAGCAGCTGGATATTGTCCCGATCTTTTTGTTTGTCCGCCTCGCTTAGCTGACTGTAGGGAACCAGATTGGCGTGAATTCGCTGGGCCGGGTTCTTGCCCCCGTGCTCTGGCTGGCCATATTGCCAGTTGTGCAGATAGTGATAGCGCTGCCAGCGGATATGCTCCAGCTGAGCGAAAAGCTCCGCCGTCTCCGGCGGCCAGCTTTCCAGCTGTCGGGGCAGACCCAAAATCTCCAGCATTTGCAGGCGGATCTCGTGGTAATCCGCCGCGCTGACATTGGAATAGCGGGTAAAATCATCCAACTTGTTCCATTCCGCGATTTTGTTTTCCTGGGTTTCCGCCGTGCCCCTATGAAGGTTGGCATAGCGCAGGTTGACGCGCTGGGCCCGGTCAAAAAGAGAAATATATTCCAGATGTAGGGCTTGATTATGCCAATCGAACAGGGCAAGGCGGCTCTGGGGCTCCAGCAGCCGAACCGCTTCGGAGGCGGAAAACACATGGAACAAAGGCCGCCGACAGGCCAGCAGCAGATCCCGCAGCAGGGACATCTGGTCCTGCTGCTCCAAAACAACGGCGATTTGAGCTTCCTCCAGCAGGGGCAGGCAGCCATACCAGGGTTCCGCGTGGAAGAAGACGCTGTCTTCCAGCTGGTTCAGCTGGGTATGGGCGGCGGAAAAGCGGCGCCCGTCTCCGAAAATATGGTATTCCAGCTGCTGGTCGGGGCGAAAAATGTTGTTCAGCAGGCCGTAATGGAGCAGCTGCTCGCCTAGGGCGTCGAAGCCCACGAAGACAATTTTCAGCCTGGGGTTTTGCTCAGCGGCGGGATAAAGGCAATTTTGTTTCCAGAAAAGCCGAGCCGCCGTTTCCTCCGGGCAGAAGGGTCGCAAACAAGGGCCTTCCGCGGCCCCTGCCGCTGCGTTTTTCCAACAAGGTTTCATCGTCCCATCCTCCATCCTTCCGGCTACAGCCGCTTTTCACCAGTATACAGTCTTTTTCCTCATTTGAAAAGCCGCCGCGGGGAAATTGCCGCCGAAAATCTGCGTTTCGCCCGGTTCAGCCCGTTGAAAGCCGGCGGGTAAACTGATATAATAAAAACAACTGTCAAAACTGCGGACGGCGCTTCCCTGCGAGACGCCGGCGCCGACTGCTTTTAGAGCGAGATCTCCGATTTCCGCCGGTTGCGCCGGCGGAAACCGATTGATTGATTTTTGGGGGGAGACTCATGAAATTAGAGGAATTATTGGACTTTGAAGAAATTGTGATTCAATGCCACGACGACCCGGACGCGGACGCCGTGGCCAGCGGCTTCGCTTTGCTGGAATACCTGAAAAGCCAGGGCAAAGCCGCACGGCTGACATACGCCGGCCCCCGGCCGATTTCCAAAAGCAATTTGCTTTTGATGATAGAAACGCTCCAAATTCCCCTGGAGTATGTGCAGACATTGGATCATGCGCCGGAGCTCTTGATTACGGCGGACTGCCAGGACGGCCAGGGAAACGTTTCCTCTCTGCCTCGCCGGGCTTTGGCCGTCATTGATCACCACCAAACGGCCGACCCGGAAAAACTGCCCCCTTTGCAGGAGATCCGCAGCGCCTACGGCGCCTGTTCCACTGTCGTGTGGGATATGCTGCGGCAGACGGATTTCCCCCTTCGCCGGCGGCTGTCCACCGCCTTGTATTACGGTTTGTATATGGATACCAACCGGTTTCAGGACCTTTCTCACCCCATGGATAAGGATATGCGGGACAGCTTGAAAATCGACCGAGACGTCCTGCTGCGGCTGCAAAACACCAACCTGTCGCTGGAGGAAATCAGCATCGCCGGCCAAGCGCTGTCCAACCTGCATTGCAGCGCGGAACGTCGGTTCGCGGTGGCCGAGGTCCAGCCCTGCGACCCCAATATCCTGGGCATTGTCAGCGATATGCTGTTGGAGGTGGACGCGGTGGACGTATGCGCGGCCTATTGTATGCTGCCCGGAGGGGCCAAGTTTTCCCTCCGCAGCTGTCTGCCGGAAATCCGGGCCGACAAGCTGGCCCAATGGATCGCCCAGGACCTGGGCTCTGGCGGCGGCCACTTGACTAAGGCGGGGGGCTTTTTGCCCCGGGGCCCTCTGGAGGAGGCCTGCGCCGACCGGGATTGGGACGGCCTCAGCGGCGCCGCCGGCCGGCTGATTTACAGGCGGACGGCGGAGTATTTTGACGATCAGATCGTGCTGCGGGCCGGGGAATACCAGCTTCAGCCGGATATGGCCCTCTACCGCAAGAAAAAGCTGGTCGTGGGCTATGCGGCGGCGGCGGAGCTCTTTCCGGCGGGGACGGAAATCCTGGTGCGGATGCTGGAAGGCGACGCCGAGCTGGAGGTGACGCCGGACCTCTGCATCATGATCGGGGTAGAGGGCGAGATTTACCCCAATAGGATGGAAAACCTGCGGCGGAACTACGACCTGCTGCCCGGGGCTTATGCTATAGAGAGCGAATATCCGCCCACCGTCTACGACACGGCCACTGGGGAGGCTAAGCTCCTGGCCGCCTGCGCCCGGCCCTGTGTTGCCAAAGAGACGGCGCTGATCCGGGCCAAACGGCTGGACCGCCGGGCCAAAGTCTACGCCCAATGGGACCCGGACCGGCCTATGTTGGGCCAGACCGGCGACTGGCTGGCCTGCCGGGCAGACGATCCGGGAGATCTTTACATCATCAAGGGCTCTATTTTTGAAAAGACCTATGAGAAACAGGAAGAATAGACAATAGACCGCAGAGCAAGGGAAGGAGAGGCGGAAAACCGATGGATGAGACAAAGAGCATGAGCAAAAAAGACTATCAATGGCAGCTGCGAAACGGCTGGAAGCCGGATCAGGATTATGTGTTCGTCAGCTATTCCAGCCGGGATTGGGACAAAGTCTATCCCTGCGTAATGGCTATGCGGGCCCGGGGGATCAACGTCTATATCGATATTGAGTTTATGGAAAATCAATCCGCCAGCTGGCTGAGCAATTTTCAGGATCGGCTGTTTTTAGGCAGCGGCTGCAAAGGCATCGTGGCTTTTTTGAGCGTTGACTATATGCGCAGCTACGCCTGCCTGATGGAGCAGATGGCCAACCGGACCAACAAAATGCGCAAGCGGATGGGCAAACCGCTGCCCGTCTTCTATGTGGCCTTGGACCCGGCTCTGGGTACGCTGCAGCAGATGTCCAGTTATATTTATGACGACGCCGTCCGCCGGGAAAGCGCCCGGGAGCGGGTGGAAATGTCGCCTCCGGAATATCTGGCGCTGCAAAAATTCATTTTGGACAGCCGCTTGGAAGACTATCGGGACGCCGATTCTGTCCGGGATTTGCTGGACGGCATCCACGACAAACACGACGTTGTGACCACGATGTATGAATTGATCTTCGCCAGCTCGGCGGATATGCCCAATATCCAGGAATTTGAGAGCGTGGAGCAATGCGCCCAGCTGCTGACAGATAATTTTATCAACGATAAAAACGCCTCCATCAAAATCGCGGTTTTGGAAGATTTGAAGCGGGAGACGATGGAAAAACTGGGACAATTCGCCCCGGCGGAGCAGACCGCGGAGGAGAAAGAAAACGAAGGACAGGGCCTGGTCGACTTCCAGCAGACGGAAGAACCGCCTTCCCTCCTGGAGAAAGAAGGGCCCGAGCAAGAGCCGGATTGGCGGGAGGAGCTGCGCTCGAAAGAAGAGGAACAGCGCCGCCTGGAAGAGGAGCGCCGGCAGGAGCCGCTTCAAAATTCCATAGAGGAATTGACAGCCCGGGCAGAGGAAGGCGACGCCTTGGCCCAGAACGACCTGGGCCTGCGCTACGCCAAAGGCGACGGCGTGGCGCAGGATTGGAACAAAGCCTTTGATTGGTATCAGAAATCCGCTTGTCAGGGCTGTATATACGGCTTGTATAACCTGGCCTGGCGCTATTACAACGGACAAGGAACCGAGCAATCCCTGACCAAAGCGGCGGAGCTGTTCCGTCAGGCGGCGGAGCAGGGCTATGACGAAGCCCAATGTATGCTGGGCGTCTGCTGCGCTAATGGCGAAGGCACAGCCCAGGATTGGGTTCAGGCCGCCTATTGGTACCGAGAAGCCGCCGAGCAGGGCAACGCCGCGGCCCAATACAACCTGGCTTGGCGGTATTATAAGGGCCAGGGGGTGGAGCAAAGCCCGGAACAGGCGGTTTACTGGTACCAGCAGGCGGCGGAGCAGGGCCATATGATGGCGCAAAACGAGCTGGGGGTCCGCTACACTAATGGAGACGGCGCGGCTCAGGATTGGCAGAAGGCGGTCTATTGGTACCGCAAAGCCGCCGAGCAAGGGGACGGCATGGCCCAATACAACCTGGCCTGGCGGTATTATAAGGGCCAGGGGGTGGAGCAAAGCCCGGAACAGGCGGTTTATTGGTACCAGCAGGCGGCGGAGCAGGGCCATATGATGGCGCAAAATGAGCTTGGAATCCGCTATGCCAATGGAGACGGCGCGGCCCAGGATTGGCAGAAAGCGGTCTATTGGTATCGTAAAGCCGCCGAGCAGGGCAATATGTACGCCCAATACAACCTGGCCTGGCGGTATTACCATGGCCAGGGAGTGGATCAAAATCTGGAACAAGCGGTTTATTGGGTTCGGCAATCGGCGGAACAGGGCAATTCAAACGCTCAAAACGATTTGGGCCTCTGGTATGCCAAGGGCGAAGGGGTCCCCCAAGATTGGACGCAGGCGGTCTATTGGTACCGCAAAGCTGCCGAGCAGGGCAATATGTACGCTCAATACAACCTGGCTTGGCGATATTACAGCGGCCAAGGGGCAGAGCAAAATTCGGAGCAGGCGATTTACTGGTTCCGCCAGGCGGCGGAACAGGGCTATGGCGACGCCCAGAACGAATTGGGGGTCCGGTATGCCAAAGGCGACGGCCTGGAACGGGACGAGGAGCAGGCCTTTTATTGGTATCGCAAGTCCGCCGAGCAGGGCAATATGTATGGTCAAAACAACTTGGCTTGGCGATATCTGGAGGGAAAGGGGACGGAAAAATCGCCGCAGCAGGCGGCTTCCTGGTTCCGCAAGTCCGCCGAGCAGGGGTATCGCGACGCCCAGAACATGATGGGCTGGTGCTACGACCATGGCAGCGGCGTGGAACGGGATTACAGCAAAGCCATATACTGGTTCCGCAAGGCGGCGGACAGCGGCCACAGCGCCGCCCAGTTCAACGTGGGCCTCTATTACGCCCAGGGAATTGAAGTGGCCCAGAATTGGGAGCTGGCTTTTTATTGGTACAGCCTGTCGGCGGAGCAGGGATATCAGAACGCCCAGCAGCGGCTGGCAGACTGCTTTGAAAAGGGTTTGGGCACGCCTCAAAACCTGGAGCGGGCGGAGTATTGGCGGCGCAAGGCCGAGAGAAATTAGCGGATCGCCGGCAAAGCAAAACATACTCGAATGGGGCGGGCGCCCCGGCGGCAAAAGGAGGTTCTATGGCAAATGTCAATCGGATTCAATGGAAGCGGCTACTTGGAAAATACGGCCTGATTACCATAGGAGCGGCGGTTTATGCGGCGGCGGTGGCCCTGTTCCTGGACCCCAATCAGCTGGCGCCCGGCGGCGTGGTGGGAATCAGCGTCATCCTCAACCGGCTGGTGGGCCTGCCCACAGGCACAGTGATGCTGTGCGTCAATATCCCTCTGTTGATTGCCGGCGTGTGGAAACTGGGGCTGAAGTTTCTGCTGTCCACTATCTACGCCACCCTCTTTTCCTCGGCGGCGGTGAACTTTTTGGCGCCCTATGGGCCGCTGACGGAGGATCTGCTGCTGGGCGCCTTGTTCGGCGGTATTCTGCTGGCCGCCGGCGTGGCCTTAGTCTTCAAAGCCGGCGCCACCACCGGCGGCACCGATATTCTGGTGCGGCTGCTCAAGCTGAAATATCGGCATATTGAAACGGGCAAGCTGTTTTTCTGCACAGACCTGGCGGTGGTGGCCGCCTCTATGCTGACCTTTCACAACCTGAACACCGGTTTATACGCCCTGATTTCCATCATTGTCTTCGCCGTGGTCTTCGATTTGGTGCTTTATGGCGGCGACACGGCCAAAATGGTCTATGTGGTGACAGGCCGGGAGCAGGCCATCGCCCAGCGCATTATGGACGAGCTGGAAATTGGTGTCACCTACGTCCATGGCGAAGGGGCCTATACCGGCCAGAGCAAACGGGTGATCCTGTGCGTGGCCAAAAAACAGCTCTTTCCCAACATCAAGGAAATTGTCAAACAGGAGGACGCCAACGCCTTTATGATCGTTTCCTCCGCCAGCGATATCTACGGCGAAGGGTTCAAAGACCACTTTGCCGAGGAATTTTAAGGGAGGGCTTATGGCGAAATCCATCGGAGCTCGGGCTGGGACGGCGGGTTTGCTGGCCTTGACCCTTTTGTGCCAAGGCTGCGCCGGCAGCGGGGAATATTATCGGGAAATCCCCCATACGGCGGCCGCAGCGGGGGAAACCCGCTTCCACGGCGACGTCAGCGTTAACAATTATTACGCCCTGCAAAGCGCAGTCATCGGTATGATCGGCAACAGCCGGGAGACCAACACCATCCCCATCAGCAGCGATTATGACGGTTCGCTGGAGGAGGATTTGGCCCGGGTGACCCGGGAAATCACCACGGAAAACCCCCTGGGCTGCTTTGCGGTGGCCTCCATCGTCTTTGACCAGACCCGGGTGCTCACCTATCAGGAGCTGAGCATCACCATCCGGTATAAGCGGCTTTCCAAAGAAATCGCCGCCATACAGGAGTGCCCCAGCCTGCGGATTTTTGAAAGCCGCCTATCCGAGCTGCTTTCCAGCTTTGGGAACCAAGGCTTTTATTCCATCTCCGGGCTGGGGGAAGGGGAAGAGGATTTGTATGATCGGGCCATGCGCTGCTGGTACAGCGCGGCGGACGCCGCTTATGGCCTGCGGGATATCACAATCCTGACCTATCCAGAGACAGGAGCAAAGCGCATTGTGGAGGTTCAGGTTCAGTGGACGGCGGGCCGCCAGGAGCTGCTGAATCAAGGGGAAGAGGCCCGCCGACAGGCCAAGCAGATCTGCGAGCAGTTTCAGGGGGAAACCCTGGAGGAAAAGCTGGCGTTTGTAAGAGATTTTCTGGAAGAATCGGTGGAATATGACGAAGAGGCCATGCGGGTGGTGGCTGAAACCGGCGGCCGCCAGGCCAAAACCAGCCCTTATACCGCTTATGGCGCGTTGGTAGAGGGCAGAGCCGCCCAATCGGGCATGGCCCACGGCGCGAAGCTGCTGCTGGACGAATTGAATGTGAATTGCAGCTTGATCTGGGGCCGGCGGCAGGGAGTCAGCTGTTTGTGGCTTCGGGTGCAGAGCGAGGGAGAGGGCTATCATTACGACCCCACCGGCGACGGGGGCTTGATGGACGAGCAGCGGGCCGCCCAATCGGGATTTGAGTATAACGACAGCGTATATCAATTCGGTTAAAACAGATTCTGCCCTGGGCCGGCGTTCGCGTCTGCCATGGCGCGCCATTCAAAACCCGGAACAAGCGTGATTCCAGCGCGAAAGGCCGATTCGCTAGGGAAAGCCAAAAAATAAGCGCCCATTGGGCGCTTATTTTTGGTTTCGCTTCAGTTGTCTCAACCTTTTCCAGTATCAGAAAAGCTGCGGCGCGGCATATGAGCCGGCTTGCGCTACTGGGCGTTTTCCGGCGGGAGTTCGCCGTCGATTTCGATGAATTGGGGTTGGTGTCCGGTGTGTTGGAGGAAAATCTGCTCAAAATCCTGCCAGCGCAGAGCCAAGCTCTGGGTATTCAGGCAGGGGTGGACGCAGAATTCCTGCAAACGGGCCACGTCTTGGTCTACAATCAGATGAATCTCCCGCTCCCGGTCGAAGACCAGACCCATGGGGGAGATGGAGCCCGGCCGGGCGCCCAAGGCCTGCCAGAGCTTGTCCTCATTGCCAAAGCTCAGCCGGGACCGGCCGATTTTTTTGGATACCTCCGCCGTGCGGAATTTTTTGTCCTCGCCGATCAGCAGCAGGAAAAACTCCGTCTGCTGCCGATTGGCCAAAAACAGGTTTTTACAAAAGGGGGCGCCCAATTGCCGCCCCACGGCCTGGCAATCCTCCATTGTAGCCGCTTCTGGGTGCTCTATGCTGCGGAAAGGGATTTTCCAATCCCGCAGCAGCTGATAAATCGCCTCTGGCGAACCTCGTTCCATTCGATGCTTCCCTCTATTCTTTTGAAAATCCCACGTCCAGCGCCCGGCCGCCGCTGAGGGTCATGCCGATGGCCCGTGCGCCCGACCCCCGGAGGAAAGCCAGGCTGACCGGCCAACCGCCCAGCCAAAGGGCGTAGCAATCCCGCCCGATGGGAATCAGCGGAATTTCGCCATGGCGGAAATGGCGCAGCCGCAGCCGGCCTTGGTCTTCTATGACGTCATAGTAGGTTTCCAGTTCGTCGCTCTGATACCGGCCTTCGCAATCCAGCAGCCGTTCCTCCGGCTGGGGCGAAAGGTTCGCACGAGTCAAACGGCCGACGCCGGCGGCAGTCCGGCGCGTCAGGGCCTCCTCTTCGATATACAGGTATTCCTCCAGATAGCCTACCTGCCAGCAGTTTCCTTCGATATGGCGCAGCGCCGGGGCGTTTTCTTCGCGCCCCAGGGTCAGAGCGCCGTCGGCCCGGCGGCAGAGTTCCAGCAGAGAAATCCCCGGCTCCTCCCGCCGCCAATATAGGCCCGCTGGGTCCCTTTGGGGCGCGGGCTGGAGCAGATCTTCCGGGGCTTGGTCCTCCGGCAGACCCAGAGCGGCACAGGCCAGTTGCCGCGCCGCCCAGCTTACGTTGGTATTCTGGGTGTTGGCCAAAATAGCGACGTCCAAATCGTCCTGATAAAACTGCATCATGTGGGCCCGGAAAGCGGCGTCCGAGCCGCCGTGTTCCAGATAGGGCCGGCCCTTGTAATCCCCCAGCATCAGCCCGGCGCCATAGGGGCTGGGCTGGCCGTCGGCCAGGACAGGCCGGGTTTTCATCAGCTCTATCGTCTCCGCTGGGCAGAGCGCGGGGTTTCGATAGTGGTCCAGCAGCTTCATCAGGTCGCCGGCCGTGATATTCATGGAAGTGGCGCCGTAGGCGGCGTAGTTCAGCGGATGATAGCTGAAATCCCCCTGGCCGTTGTCTGCATAGGAATAGGCCGCGCCAGGCACAATCTGCCGGAAACTCTCCCGGATGCAGGTATGGTCCATGCCCAGAGGCTCGAATATCATTTCCCGGGCAATTTGGGGGAATGTCCGGCCGGAAACCCGCTGAATGATCTCGGCCAGCAGGGTGAAATTGGAGTTGCTGTAGAGATACCGGCTTTGGGGCGGGAAATTCAGCGCAGCCTGGTTGGCGATCACCCGCTTGGAATCGGCCATGGTAATGACGTCGTCGATGCGCACCCCCTGCATCATCAGCAGCTCCCATTGGTCCCGGATGCCGGAGACATTGTTCATCATGTCCCGTACAGAAACCGGCTCCTCAAAGCCGACCAAATCCCCGATATACCGCCGGATATCCTGGTCGATATCCAGCTTGCCCTGGCGGGCCAGCAGCAGGGCGCAGAGCACAGTCGTCTGTTTGGAAACCGAGGCCGCGTGAAACGCCGTGTCCGGCCCGATTTTCACCTGGTGCTCCAAATTGGCGTAGCCAAAGCACTGATCGTAGACGATCTGCCCCTTGAGCCGCACTTGGACCTGGCCGCCGGGGCAGAGGCCCTGATCCCACAGCCGGAATACCCGCCGGGCCGTCTGCCGGATTCTTTCGATCACAGATTGATCTACAGAATATCCGCTCATTTCAGCCCCTCCCGTTTCTCCCGGTTGCGGTAGATGAAATACAGAGTCAGGTCGGCGGCCACCATCAGGAAGTTGATCACATACAGAATCAGCACGAGATCCTGGCTGTACAAAATCTTGTGGGTGATGCCCGCCACATATCCCAGCTCGATGGTGAACAGGAAGGACAGGCTTTTGCCCTTGGTGGATTTCATCCGCAGGGATTTGGCGATGTTCATCGGCCAGGCCGCGCCAAAGCAGATCAACATCGTCGCCTCAAAAATACTCATTTCCTTTTTCCTCTTTCCTTGATATAATGTCGGAGCAGACCGGCAGGCCTTGGGCGGCGCCCGACCTGCCGGCCGATTCAAGCGTACCATAAGAACGGGCCTTTGGCAAGGCCGAGACAAAAAAGGAGGAACTGTCATGATCAAGGACCATGTGTACAAATTTTATATCGCCCAAAATCGCAGCTGCGCGGAGTCTATCTTTTTGGCCGCCAACGAAGAATACGGCCTGGGCGCCTCGGCCCAGACTTTGAAGGCCGCAGGGGCTTTCAGCGGCGGCGCCTGCTGCGGCAGCCTGTGCGGCGCGGCGGCGGGCGGCGCTATGGCGATCGCCCTGGCCACAGGCGGCCCCGAGGAGCCCGCCCACGACAATGTGGAAATGCGGGAAAAAATCAAGGCCTTTGTGGAGGAATTCGCCCAGGCCGCAGGCTCCGAACTCTGCCGGGAGGTAAAACCTGAGTATTTCCAAGAAGGGCGGCGCTGCCTGGCCACAGTGGAGCTGGCGGCGGATCTCCTGGAACAATACATGAAATAGCCCGTCCAGTCTCTCCTCGGCCTGGGATCAGCCCTCCAGCCGGCGGATCATGCGCCGAATCACCTGAAGGCAATCTCCCACGACGGCATAATGAGCCGATTGAAAAATGGGGGCCTCGGGGTCGGAATTGACGGCCACGACGGTTTCCGCGCCGCCGACGCCCGCCAGATGCTGGACGGCGCCGGAAATGCCGAAAGCCAGATAGAGCTTGGGCGCCACGGTTTTGCCCGTCTGCCCCACCTGCCGCTCGTAGGGCGCCCAGCCGGCGTCGGCCAAAGGCCGGGATACCGCCGCTTGGCCCCCCAGCAGCCGAGCCAAACGATACACTTCTTCCATATTCTTTTGCGCGCCGATTCCCCGGCCCGCCGCTACGATGATATCCGCCGTCTCAATGCCCGCCGATTGTTCCGCCGGCTGCTGGGACAGCAGCTGGACTCGGCCTTGCCCCGGCGTTTCGGGCAGCGTCTCCACCTGGCCCTGCCGGGCTTGGGGCGGTTCCGACGCAAAGGTTCCAGGCCGCACGGTGGCCATCTGGGGCCTGCCGGCGGGGCATTGGATGGTCGCCATCAGGTTGCCGCCAAAGGCCGGGCGGGTCTGGCGTAGCAGGCCGGTCTGGCCGTCGATTTCCAGAGCGGTACAGTCCGCCGTCAGGCCGGTTTGCAGACGAGCCGCCAGTCGAGGCGCCAGGCTGCGGCCAAATTCTGTGGCGCTGAACAGAAGGATTTCCGGCTTAGCCCGGCGGACAGCCTGCTCCGCCGCCTGGGTCCAAACGTCCTCCAGAGCCTGGTTCATGCCGGGGCCCTGGCGCAGGTAGACTACGTCCGCCCCGTGGTCGATCAGGGTCTGAGCCTGGGCTTGGCCCTCCTCCGCCAGCAGCAGAGCGGATACTGGGGCGCCGCCCAGCTGCAAGGCCAGCTGGCGGGCCTTGGCCAGCAGCTCCAGCGCCGCTGGCTGGATCTCCCCCTGGCGGACCTCCGCGACTGTTAAAACGCCTCGCCAGCCCTCGGAAGGCCCTGAGCGATCCGGCTCTCGCCGCTTCAGCGCCCCTTTGGGGCAGGCGCTGAGGCAGAGGCCGCAGCCGATACAGTCCTCCCCGACGCAGGCTTTGCCCCCCGACAGCGACGCCGCCCCCTGGGGGCAGGCGCGGACGCACAGCCCGCAGCCGACGCATCGTTCCCGATCAATCCAAATCGCCGCCATCACGCATCCTCCCCTTTCTCCCGGCCGCCCTGCTTTTCCCGAACCAGCGCCAGCAGGGCCTGGGCGGCTTGGTCCTCGTCGTTGGGCAGCCGGACGCACTGTCCCCGCCGCTCCGGCGCAAAGGTTCTGACCACCTGGGTGGGCGAGCCCTTCAGGCCGATTCGGGCCGGATCCGCGCCGGTTTGGGCGGCGTCCAAACAGTCCAGCGGCGCTTGTAAGCTGGTCCTGACTCCGGCGATAGAGGCCATCCGAGGCTCATTGATTCCCTTGTCCACAGTGATCAGCCCGGGCAGCTTCATCCGCAGGATCTGGGTTCCGTAATCGGTCCGCTTGCGGCACAGGAGCTCCCGTTCGCTGCATTCCAGAATCTCTTGAACGTTGGAGATATGGGGAATCCCCAAGTGTTCCGCCAGCTCGGGGCCGATCTGGGCGGTGTCGCCGTCGATGGCCATTTTGCCGCAGAGAATCAAGTCAAATTCCCCGATCTGCCGGGCGCCCAGAGCCAGAGTATAGGAGGTGGCCAGGGTGTCCGCCCCGGCGAAGGCCCGGTCGCTGAGCAGCAGCCCCCGGTCCGCCCCCTGGGATATGGCCTCCCGAAGCAGCCGGGCGGCGGCGGGAATGCCCATGCTCATGACGGTAATCTGCCCGCCCAGCCGCTCTTTGAGGCGCACAGCCTCCTCCAGCGCATAAGTATCAAAGGGATTGACCGTCGATTGACGGCCGTCCCGGATGATGGTATGGGTTTCCGGGTCCAGCTGGACCTGGTTGGTGGAAGGCGTCTGCTTGACGCATACAATCATCTTCATTGGTTTTCCTCCGGCTCAAACAGATTGCCCCGGTTGAGCAGGAACTGGGGGTCGAAGGCCTTTTTCAGCCGCCTCATCTGCCGGACGGCCTGGTCGCCGTACATCGTCCGCAAAAAACCCGCCTTGAGCTTTCCAACGCCGTGTTCGGCGGAAACCGCGCCGCCCATCTGGGCGACAGCTTGGGCCCACCGGCCGTAAAGGGCCTGGCCTTTTCGATAGTCCTCCGCATCCCGGGGCAAAATATTGACATGCAAATGGTTGTTCCCAATATGGCCCCAGACGGCCGATTCCAGCCTTTGTTCCTCCAAATCCCGGCGGTACACGGCCTTGATCTCCTCCAGCGCCCAATCGGGGGCGGACATATCCGTGCCCAGTTTGGTGATAGTCGGGTCCTTTTGTTTCCGCCGGTCGATCAGCATATTGACGCTTTCAGGGACGGCGTGGCGAAAAAACATCATCTGATCCAGCTCCGCCTGGCTTCGGGCGACCCAGCTGTCTTGTTCCCGGCCTCCGGCCAGCTCCATAGCCCGGCCCAGGCCCAGCAGGCGGGCGACGGCGTCCTCTTCGGTTTCGCTGTGCAGCTCGGCGTAAATCGCCGTCTCATACTGCTCGGGAATGGGCCGGATCTGGGCGAAAACGCCGCCGGCCTGCCGCTGCCTGCGCAAAATCCGCAAGGCGTCGCCGTTGAAAAATTCCACGGCCGCCGGCCGCAGATTCAGCGCCCGCCCTTGCTCCCCTTCGCCCCGGAGCAGGCGCACGCAGCGCAGCGCCTTTTCCTCCTGGTCGAAAAACAGCGCGGCGCCCCAGACCGCGGAGGGCAGGGGGACCAGCCGGATTTCCAGCTCCGTGATGGCGCCCAAGGTGCCGTCGCCGCCGATAAACAGGTCGATCAGGTCCATGTCGTCCTCTGCGTAATAGCCCGAAGCGTTTTTGGCGGCGGGCATCCGGTAGCCCGGGATGGGGACTGCAATCTGCCGGCCTCCTTCTGTGGTCAGCAGGCCCTGGCGGCCCTGGGCGAACCGCTCCCCCCGGCGGAGGCGCAGGCTGTCCCCGTCTGCCAGCACAATTTGCAGGGCGCTGATATAGCGGCGCACAGAGCCATAATAAAAGCTCCTGGCGCCCGAGGCGTTGCAGCTGGCCATGCCTCCCAGGGCGGCGGAGGTTTCCGTGGGGTCCGGGGTGAAGAATTGCTCCGGCGCCCGGCAGAAGGCGGCGTAGGCCTCCAGCGATTGGGCGCTCCAGCCCTGGGTCTGAAAGCTTTTGCCGGCGATCATCTTGCGCAGCGCCGCCAAGGTCAAGCCGGGCTGGAGGGTGAAATAAAAATCCTCCCCTTGCCGCCGGCAGCCCAAAACCCTGTCCATCCGGCTCAAATTCATGATATGGCCGCCTCGGGGGCTGGCGCCGGCGGCCAAGCCGGTGCGCCCTCCTTGAAAGACGACGGGCGTCCCTTGAGCGCTCATGCGCCTCAGAACGGCCGCGACCTCCTCCGCCGTCCTGGGGAATGAAATGCTCTCCGCCCAGCCCGCGCTGCGGGATTCGTCCCTCAGATATTCCTGGTATTCCTCGCCCATGGGGCGAATCAAATCTCTTTCCATGCGCCGCTCCTTCCGCCGCTTTTTGTGGTTTCCGGTTTCATTGTACCGCCCGGCGCTGGAAAAATCTTTTGAGATTTTGACAGATTGTTTGCATATCTTGTCCTTTCATTGTATACTGAAAGAGAAAAGGGCCTTTTTGGCCCGTTGACCGGGAGGGGTTTTTGATGGAAACCGACAATAAAAACGATTTTTGCCAGGATTATACGGTGAGCTTTCACCAGAACGCCTGCTGGAAAATGGAGAAATTTCATTTTCACGACACCTATGAAATTCTGCTGTGCCTGACTGACGGAGGCGAATTTTTTGTGGGCGAATCCGCCTATCCCATCCGGCGGGGCGGGCTGCTGGTCTTCAACAGCATGGATCTGCACCGCAGCGCCGGCTTGCCCGGCGCGGAACAGGCCAGCTACGACAGATATGTGGCCCATTTTATCCCGGAATACGCCGCCGGGCTTTCCACTCCACAGACCGACCTGCTGCGTTGCTTCGAGCGCCCGGTGGGCTCCTATACCGGGGCGGCCCAGCTGAACGAGAGCCAAACCCAGCGGCTCTGCGTTCTGTTCCGCCAAGCCGGCCAGGCCCAGCAGGCGCCCCGGCAGGGATACGGCGGCGACCTGCGTCGGCAGATCGCCTTCACCGAGCTGCTGCTCTATGTCAATTCCCTGTATCAGCGGGCGGATTCCCGGGGCGCCGCCGCCCAGACGGACAGCTTCCGCAAAGTACAGCCTATTTTGGCCTATGTGCAGCAGAACTATCAAAACCGCGTCACGCTGGACAGCATCGCCCAGCAGTTCTACATGAGCAAATATTACCTGTGCCATGTGTTCAAAGACGTCACCGGTTTCGGCCTCAATGAATATATCATCAACCTGCGCATCCTCAAAGCCCGGGAGCTGCTGCGCCAAAATCTCTCAGTTCAGCAGGTGGGGGAGATCGTGGGGTTTTCCAACAACTCTCACTTCATCCGCACGTTCAAAGCCATGGTGGGCGTTTCCCCCGGCCAATATTCCCACCGCTATCGTTAAAACCAACGCTGTCGCGCAAAAGGAGGTTCCGCCATGAACAGAACGCGGAAAAAGAGAAGCAGGAGCGCCCGCAAATTCTTGTTTATCTCCGGCGGAGGTTGTATTATAATAAAGCTATATCGTTTTGCCGGGCTGCCGGCGCGTTTGCGCCGGCCGGCCGACTATTTGGAAATTTCGCGTTTGCGGATGGGATTGATGAATCAATGAACTATCAACATTTGAGACAACTGATTTCCGAGGGTCGGGCGATCCATCTGTGCGGCATTGGCGGAGTGTCCATGCGGGCGCTGGCCAGGATGCTTCAGCATATGGGCGCTTCTGTCCAGGGAAGCGACCGGGATCATTCTCCCGCCGTCACTCAGCTGCGCCGGCAGGGCATCCCGGTTCACATCGGCCATGCCGCCGGCTGCCTGGGCGCCGCCGCCCTGGTGATCCGCACCGCCGCCGTGCCCGATACCAACCCGGAAATCGAAGAGGCTCGCCGCCGCAAGCTGCCTGTGTTGGAGCGGGCTCAGGCCTGGGGGCTGCTGATGCAGGGATACCGCCACGCCGTCTGTGTGGCCGGCACCCACGGCAAAACCTCCACCACCTCCATGCTCGCCGAGGCGTTGCTGTGCGCCCACAAAGACCCCACCGTCATGGTGGGAGGGGATTTGCCCATAATCGGCGGAAGCCTGCGCATCGGCGGCCAGGATTTGATTGTGGCCGAGGCCTGCGAATACAAAAATTCCTTCCTCAGCTTTTTGCCCACAGTGGCCGTGCTGCTCAACGTGGGCATGGATCACCTGGACTTTTTTAAGGACGAAAAGGACATTGTGTCCAGTTTCCACAAATTTGCCTGCCTGCCTCCCAAGGAGGGGGGGCTGGTCGTGGCCAACGGCGAGGACCCTTTGGTGGAGCAGGCTTTGGCGGGCTGCGACCGCCGGACGATCCGATTCGGCCTGGGGCCCCGGCAGGATGTGCGCCCAGAACGGATCCAGTGTGAAAACGGCTATTATTCCTTCGATATTTATTGCTTTGGCCAGCTGTATTGCCGGGCTTCTCTGAAGACTCCCGGCGAGCACAATATGAAAAACGCCTTGGCCGCCGCCGCCGTCTGCTGGGATTTGGGCGTTCCCGGCAATATCTTCGAGGCGGGGTTGGGCGGTTATACCGGCGTGGGCCGCCGCTTTGAGCGGAAGGGAACCTTCCAGGGCGCCGTGGTGTACGACGATTACGCCCACCACCCGGACGAAATTACCGCCACGCTGAAAACCGCCAAAAGCATGGGTTACAACCGGGTGATCTGCGTCTTCCAGCCCCACACCTATTCCCGGACGGTTTCCCTGTTCAACGAGTTTGCCCGGGCGCTGTCCAACGCGGATATCGCGGTGCTCGCCGAGATTTTCGCCGCCCGGGAAACCAACGTCCAGCATATCTCCTCCAAAAGCCTGGCGGACAAAATCCCAGGCGCCGTCTTCGTCCCCGGTTTCGAGGAGGCCGCCCAATTCCTGCGGGATCACGCCCGCCCCGGCGACCTGATTTTCACCATGGGAGCGGGAGATATTTTCCAACTCTACGACCTGTTGGCGGCGGACAAATAGCGGCCGGGGCCGGGATTTGCCCCTCTGCCATTATTCAAAAATTGTTCAAAGAAATTGCGTCTTTTCGTTACATTTTCAGAATAAAATAAACGTGTGCTCAGGAAAACCGAAATCTTTTCTTCATCAATTTCCTCTCCATTTCGTGTTTTCACCTCTCTTTTCTTGTTTCTCATAAGATTTGCGCCTCGGGCGCAAAAGAAAAAGACCCGGATGACGGCCGGGTCTTTTTTCTTGTTCTCCACAATCTTTTTTATTTTCAGGGGGGATTTTCCTCAGATAAATCCCGTCGCGTCAACCGCCGAATCTTCCAACCGCCATATCGGCGGTTATTTTTATAGGGCGGGTCTTTGATCCGGGAGGGGCTAACGCTCAATTCCATCTCGGGCTAGCACGCCTTGGGAAGCATAGTAATGGCGGAGTTCCTTCATCTCTGTGGCCAGGTCCGCCCGATCCAGCAGGGACTGGGGCATATACCGGCCGGTGAGCGCCAGCTCCAGGGAAGCCGGCTTGGCGTCCACCAGGGCCAGGGCCTCCTGCTCGGTAAACAGGCCGCAAACAATGGCGATGCTGAATTCGTCCAAAATCATCAGGTCGTAATCGCCGCTTTCCATCAGCGCCCGCGCCCGCTCCAGCCCTTCCCGGGCGGCCTGTCGATCCCCTTCGTTTGGCGGCCTGTCGAGAAAACAGCCCCGGCCCAGCTGCTCGACGGTAATCTGGGGCAGCGCCTGCTCGATGAGCCGCACCTCGTGATATTTCATGTCCTTGACAAATTGGCCGATATACACCCGTAGGCCGGCGCCGGCGGCTCGCAGGGCCAGACCCATGTCGGCGGTGGTTTTGCCCTTGCCGTCGCCTGTGTAAATGTGAAGATAGCCTCGCTCCATGATCTATTTCCCAAAAACCTGGGCGGCCCGGGCCATATGCTCCGCCACAGCCACGCCGAAGGGGCAGCGGCTTTCGCAGGCATGGCAGACGACGCAATCGCCGCCATGGCGTTCCAGTTCGTCGTAATGGGCCTGCACCGTGGGCGGGATCTGGGGCTGGCTTTCCGCCAGATCCAGCAGCTTGTTGACTTGGGCCACGTTGATGCGGGCCGGACAGGGCAGGCAGTGGTTGCAATACATACATTTTCCCTTCAGAGAAAATTGGGGCGTGGAAGCTAACAGCTGGGAGTAATCCTTCTCCCCGTCAGAGGCCTGTTCATACCGGCAGCTTTCCAAAATTTCTTCGGGCGTCCTGGCGCCGGCCAGCACGCTGGCCACAGCCGGTCTGTCCAGGGCGTAGTGAATGCACTGAATCGGAGTCAGAGCCATGCCGAAAGGAGAGCGTTTGGCGTCTAACAGAGCGCCGGCGGCCAGGCTCTTCATCACGGTGATTCCGATGTTTTCCCGCTGGCAAGCCTGGTAGAATTTTTCCCGGACGGGGTTCATGCCCAGCAAAGGCTGTTGATAGGTGGTTTGGTCGAAGAGGGCGGAGGCGGAGCCCAAGCCTTCGGGCAGAAGGTCGTAAGCCGGGTTGACGCTGAACAAAATCACGTCGATCAGCCCGGTTTCCACCGCCCGCAGGCCAATGGCGGGGTCGTGGGTGCTGATGCCCAAGGCCCGGATCGTCCCCTGCCGCTTCAGTTTTTGGGCGTAATCCGCCGTGCCGCCGGAGAAAATCTGGTCGAATTCCCGGTCGGTGTCCACGCAGTGCAGCATACCGACGTCGATGTAATCTGTTTGCAGCCGGGCCAGCAGGTCTTCGAAAAACCGCTGGGTTTCTCCCAGCTCCCGGCTGCGGCCATATTGGCCGTCCTTCCAGATCGCGCCGAAGTGGCCTTGAATCAGCACGTCCTTCCGCCGGCCCTCCAGCGCCCGGCCGATGTCCGAGCGGACCTGGGGCTGGGACATGAAGACGTCCAAAATGTTGACGCCTTGGCTCAAAGCGGCGTCGATTACCGCCCGGATAGCCGGATATTCCTGTCCTTCCAGATATTCGCATCCCAGGCCGATGCGGCTGGCGCTCAGGCCTGAGCGTCCCAATGTTTGATAAACCATATGTTCACCCGCTTTCCTAAGAGTTGTTCCCATTGTATCACGGGATCAGGGCGGGGACAAGGGCGCCAGGAAGGGCTTCGCCAAATCCAAGGGGCGGATTTCGCTATTCGGCCGCCGCGCCGTCGCGCCGCCATTGGCGGAATTGAGAGGCCAGGCATTGGGCCGTGGGGGCGGCGCAATGCCCGCCCCGAGCGGTGCAAAGCAAATCGCCGGAAAGGCTGCGGCCCACCCGGTCGGCGGTGTCCACCGCCTCGTGGAAGGGCAGGACCGGGTCCTGGCCGGCCAGGGCCCACTGGGCGAACACGATGGACATACTGGCGATGAAAAGCACCCGGGACATACAGGGCATATCTTTGCCGCCGGGGATAGGGTCGCAGGGCCAGCCCACGGCGGCCTGGAGCGTCATGGAAGCGGCGGCTTCCGCCTGTTCCGGCTGGCCGCCCAGCATCTGAACCAGGGCCGCCGCGGCCATGGCGGCGCAGCAGCCGCATTCCCCGGCGCAGCCGACGACCTCGCCGGTGGGATTGGTGCGGGTATAGCAGATAGCGCCCACGCCGGCAGCCACGAACAGCCCCTGGAGCATGGTTTCCTCTGAAAGGTTCAGCTCCTCCTGGACGGCGGACAGCACGCCGTAGAGAAAGCCGCCGCCCGTGCCCATGGGGCCGGGGACGTTGAGCACTCCGGGGACCGGGGGTTGGCCCGCGACGACATAGCGGATGGATTTGGAAATGACGCCCAGATTCAAGGGCAGCCGGGGCAGGGCGGCCTCCCATTTCTGATAGTGCAGCTCGGAAAAGGGGGTGGTCATAGGCGCCGTCTGCTCCTCATAGAGGGAGTGGGTCCGACGGCGCATGGCGGGCTGGACGACGTCCCGCATATAGGCGATCACCTGTTCTTGACCCCAGCCGGAGGCGGCTGTCTCATAGTCGACGGCGACGTCGGCCAAGGTTTTGCCCTGGGCTTTTGCCAGCCGCCGCCATTCTGTCATAGAGTCGAACAGCTGAGGCTTTTTGTCCGCCGTGGTAGGCACGGGAAGGATCGGGGGCAGCAGGGCGGTTTCCAGACCGGACAGGGCCTGGGCCAGAGCCGGGCTCGGGGCTTGTTCGAGCTTAAACCAGAGCATTAGGCCGCCTTTTTGGCCTTGGCCTGCTCCGGCCTCCAACACAGTCTGGCAGGCGGCGATTTGCTGCTCCAGCCGGGCCTGGTTCAGCTGTTTCTCCGGGTCGAAGACCAACAGCGTATAGGTATCCCCCTTGCTGGAAAAGGCGTAGCCATCCACCCATACGGTTTCCACCATACCGCCGCCGATGGAATTGGCCACAAGGGTCGCCTGTTTGCCCGAAACGCCGGAGAGGATGAATTTCAGGGCGTTGATATGCGGGCTTTCCTTCATGGGGCGGAAATCAAATCGATAGGAAATCCCCCGCTGCTTCAGTGTTTCTTTGATGGAAAAGAAGTCCGGGCAGTCCGGCGCGCGGCCCAAGGCGCCGTTGAGCATCCCCAAATCTTCGTTCATCTGGCCGAAGGCCCCGGCAAAGGAGCCCTCCGGGTCCATTTCCACCCGGATATCCGCCGGCTCTTCGCCCAGCAAAGCGCGGCACAGCAGCCCCGCCCGGCAGGGGGCGGCCATGTGGGAGCTGGAGCCCGGCTGCATCAGCGGGCCGAATACGTCGTTGTAAAACTCGGGATATAATTCTGTCATAGAGGCGCCTGCTTTCTTTTTGAAATGAAAGAACAAAAAGCCCGGCCGCGCAGAGGGGCGCAGCCGGGCAAAATGCGTCTTCTTGATTTTAGTATAGAGGCAAAGAGGGCGGAAAGCAAGGGAAAAACGCCCTGCGGCAGAATTTACAACAAAACGGGAACCCGGATCTCGGGCCGGATAGCGACGGCGCCGGGGGACACGTGGCATTCCAGGGCCAGAATCTCCACCCCGGCTTGGCGGCAGCGGCGCAGGGCTTGACCAAAAGCCGGGTCCGCGGCGTCGTTGGGGGAAAAGGATCGGGCGCCTTCCATCTGGATTACAAAGACCGCCATGGCCTCATAGCCCTGTTCCACGCATCGAATCAGGCCGTTTAGGTGCTTGAGCCCTCGTTCCGTAGGGGCGTCTGGAAACAGGCAGCGGCCCTGGTCCTCCAGGGTGCAGCCCTTGACCTCGGCGAAAATCCGCCGGCTCTGGCTCTCGATGTAAAAATCAAATCGGGAATCGCCGTGGACGGTTTCCGGCCGAATCAAAGGCGCCGGGCCGAACAAGCCGCTTTGAGCGGCCCATTCCCCGAAAACCTTGTTGGGGGCGGCGCTGTCCATATTGATCAGCTTGTCCCCCTTTTCCACAGCGATCAGGTCGTAAGGGGTGCGGCGGTTGGGGTTTCGGGCCTTTTCCAGGTAGACGGCGCAGCCCGGAACCAGCAGCTCCCGACACCGGCCGGTGTTTTTCACATGGCAGATCTGCCGCCGACCTTCCAGCTCCACCCAGGCCACAAATCGGTTGGGCCGCTCCAGAAAGCGGGCCTTTTCCACCTGGCCGTATTTCACGGCCGGGCCTCCTCCCGCTCTTTCAAAAAGAGGACGGCCTGCCGGTAGCCCTCGAAGCCCAGTCCATAGAAGGATTTGACGCAGGCCATGCCGGCGTAAGACACATGGCGGAAGGGCTCTCGCTGGTAAATATCTGAAAGATGAACCTCCACGGCGGGGATGGACACGGCTTTCAGCGCGTCTAAAATGGCCACGCTGGTGTGGGTATAGGCCGCCGGATTGATGACGATGCCCTGATAATTGCCGTAGGCGGCCTGGATGGCGTCCACGATGGCGCCCTCGTGATTGGATTGGAAGAAATCTGCCTCCACGCCGGCCTGGTCGCAGACCTGGCGGATATAGTCCAGAAGGCTCTCGTAGGTTTGAGCGCCGTAAATCTCTTTTTCCCGAACGCCCAGCAGATTGATGTTGGGCCCGTTAATGACAAGCAGTTTCATGAAACACCTCCAAAATTGCCTGGGCCGTTTGTTCCGGCCCGCCGGCCGCGGACAGAGAGAAATCCGCCGTCTGCTGGTAAATAGGCGCCCGCTGTTCCAGCATCCGGGCCAGGGCTTCCGGCCCGCCGGCGGAAAGGGGGCGGCCTTGGGTGGCCAGCTGGTCGAGATCCCGCTGAAGCCAGACCACAAAGCTGTTTTGCCGCAGGGCGAAGCGGTTTTCCGGCCGCAGGGGGGCGCCGCCGCCGGCGGCGACGACGCAGCCGGTTTCAGCGCCGGCCCGAGCCGTGACCTGAACTTCCAGCTCGCGGAAATAAGCCTCGCCATGCCGCTCAAAAATTTGGGGGACGGCCATCCCCGCCTCCTCTTCGATTTGCTGATCCACATCGAAGAAGGGCCGGCCCATGGCTTGGGCCAGCAGGCCCCCCACGGTGGTTTTGCCCGCGCCGGGCATCCCGATCAGGGCCACGTTGCGCCGCTGCTCCAGCAGAGCGGCGCACAGCTGATCCACTTTTTCTTCGCCGGCGCTTTTGCCGGTAAAGGCCTCCGCCGCCGCCTTGGCTTGGGCGGCCAGCATGGTCAAGCCCCCTTGGGCGGGGATTCCTATGGCCTGGGCCGCTTGCACAAAGGCGGAGCGCAGGGGATTGTAAACCAGATCCAGCGCCCCCTCTAAGGCGGGAAAATCTCGGGGGTCGGCGGCCATGGCGGCTGCTTTGGGAAACATCCCCACAGGGGTGGCGTTGATTAAAACCTGGGCGTCGGCCTGGCGTTGGGCCAGACCCTCGTAGGATTCCGGCCCCTGGCGGGAGACGACGACGATTTCTCTGGCGCCGGCGAGCCGGGCGGCGGCCTGAGCCGTCGTCGAAGCGCCGCCGGAGCCCAGAATCAGCACTTTTTTGTCCCGCAGCTCCACTCCGGCCTGGCGGGCCAAAACCTGTAGGCCATATAGATCGGTATTGTCTCCCAGCAGGGAGCCGTCGGGCTGGCGGATCAGGGTGTTGACGTTGCCGACAGCCCTGGCCTGCTCGGTCAGCCGGGCGCAATAGGGGACGACGGCTTTTTTATAGGGGATGGTGACGTTGACGCCCTGAAAGGGCTCATGGAGCAAAAAATCCTCCAGCTGATCTGGCTCCAGGGGGCGCAGTTCATAGGAATAATCGCCCAGCATCCTGTGGAGCTGGGGGGAAAAGCTGTGCCCCAGGGGGTTTCCAATCAGACCGTATGTAAAGGCCAATTAAAACACCTCGCTATAGCTGCCCAAGAAGGTGAAAGATTCCAAGTCTCGGGAAAGGCTGCCCAACATGGCCGCCGTCTCCGGCGCGTAGCAGGAGGCGTCGAAATCAAAATAGAACATGAACTCGAAATCCTTGCCGGGCATGGGCCGGCTCTCCAGCTTCGTCAGGTTGAGACCCAAGGCGGAGAAGCGGGAAATCAGGTTGTACAGAGAGCCGGGCTGATGAGGCAGGGTCAGCATCAGGCTGATTTTGTTGGCGCCGGGATAGATCTCCAAATCCTTGGAAATGCAGATGAAGCGGGTGTAATTGTGGTCGCTATTTTGGAAGTTTTCCAGCAGGGTTTGCAGGCCGTAGAGCTGGGCGCAGCTGCGGGAGGAAACAGCGGCCAGATCCTTTCGGCCGCTTTGGGCCACAAATTGGGCGGCGGCCGCCGTATTGGGCATGGGAATCGCCTTGATTTCGGGATGCTGCTTCAAAAATTCGCTGCACTGGCTCAAGCCCTGGTCGTGGGAGACGATCTCTCGGATATCCTCCAGCCGGGCGCCGGGGTTGACCAGCAGGGCGTGGTCCACCTTGAGCTTGATGCTGCGCACAATGTGGAAATTGTATTTTTTCATCAGGTCGTAAACCGCCGTCACCGAGCCGGCGGAGCTGTTTTCGATGGGCAAGATGCCATAGCGGCACAACCCCTCCCGCACGGCCTGGAAAACGCCCTCAAATTGGCTGAAATACAAAATGGAAGGCAGGGAAAACAGTTTGTCGCAGGCTTGTTGAGAATAGGCGCCTTCCACCCCCTGGACGGCCACGGCCGCCTTGGCAGGGAAGAGCTGGGGCGTGCGTTCCAGAGCCTGGCCGATGCGCTCTTCCAGTTGGGAGCCCTGGCAAAGGGCCTTGTTTTGGTAGCTGCGGCTCAGATCGAATAAGGTGTTCCAAAGCACCCGGGAATATTGTTCGTAGGGCTCGCCCACAAGCTCGGCGACCCGGGCCAGCACCTGCCGCTCCCGGCTGCGGTCCAGCACGGGCAGATTGTTTTCTTTTTTATATTGAGCGATTTCCAGGGCCGCGTCCATCCGCTGGGCAAATAGGCGGGCCAGCTGGCCGTCGATGTCGTTGATCTGTTGGCGCAATTCGTTGATTTCCATGATTTCTCATCCTTTGTTTGTCGTGAATTGAAGCGGGGAAAAGACGGCGGGAGTTCCGCCGCCGCAGTTACAGCATGAAATCCAGCAGAACCAAAGCGACGGCGGCTTCCACGCAGGGAAGGGCCCGGGGGATGATACAGGGGTCGTGGCGGCCTTCGATCGTCAGACTCCGGTTCTGCTTCTGGGATAGGCTGACGGTCTGCTGGGGCTGGGAGATGGAGGGGGTGGGCTTGAAAGCGCAGCGCAGCAGGATGGGCATCCCCGAGGAAATGCCTCCCAAAATGCCGCCGTGGTTGTTGGTCAGGGAGACGACCTTTCCCGTTTCGTCCAGGGAAAAGGGGTCGTTGTGTCGGCTGCCCCGCATGGCCGCGGCGGCGAAGCCTGCGCCGAACTCCACCCCCCGGAGGGCGGGGATGCCGAAGAGGGCGGCGGCCAGCCGGTTTTCCAGGCCGTCGAACATGGGCTCTCCCAGGCCGGCGGGGGCGCCCACAACGCCACATTCCACAACGCCGCCCAGGCTGTCCCGGTCCTGCCGGGCTTCCTCGATTTGCCGCTGCATGGCTTGGCCGGCGTTGTCGTCGACGACGGGAAATTCCTTTCGGCCTGGCGCGAGCAGCTGTTCCTGGGTCAGGGCCGTCGGGGGGAAGGGAGCGTCCTGAACGCTCCCGACGGAGGAGATGTGCGCCCCCACGAACACCCCCTGCTGTTCCAACAGCTGCATGGCCGCGGCGCCGGCAAAGCACAGGGGGGCGGTGAGCCGGCCGGAAAAATGGCCGCCTCCCCGGATATCGTGATGCCCGCCGTATTTGACAAAGGCGGTATAGTCCGCGTGGGAGGGCCGGGGCAGATCCCGCAGTTGGGAATAGTCCTTGGATCGGGCGTCGGTGTTGCGGATCAGGGCGCAAAGGGGCGCGCCGCAGGTGAAGCCGTCCTCGGTCAGGCCGGAGACAATCTCCGGGGCGTCGGCCTCTTTTCGGGCGGTGGCGTAGGGGGCTTTGCCCGGCGCCCGCCGGGCCATAAAACGCCGAATCCGCTCCAAATCCAGCAGGAGGCCGGCGGGCAGGCCGTCTACCACGACGCCGATGGCGGCGGAATGGGATTGGCCGAAAATGCTGACTTTCAGATTATGGCCGAATTGGGAGCTCATGGACTGTCCCTCCTAATGTTTGATAATCCGCCCAAAAGGCGGGGTAGGATTTGTCGGCGGCCTGGGCCCCTCGGATTGTCACGGGCTGGGAGCAAGCGCAGGCGGCTATGGCGGCGGCCATAGCCATCCGATGATCGCCAAAGCTATCCGCTTGCCCTCCCCGCAGGCCTCCGCCCTGGATCGCCAGGCCCTCTGGCAACTCCTCTACGCGGCCCCCCAGAGACCGAATCAGGCTGGCGCAGGCGGCCAGCCGGTCGCTCTCTTTGAGCCGCAGCCTTCCGGCGTGGATGATCCGGGTTTCCCCTTGGGCGCAGGAGGCCACGATGGACAAAACGGGGATCAAATCCGGGATTTCGGCAGCGTCTATCGTCACGCCTCGCAGCTCTTTCCCCGGGGCGACCCAAGCCGCGCCCTCCCGCCAGTCCGTTTGAGCGCCCATTCGGGATAAAATCTCCAGCACAGCTTTGTCCCCTTGGGCGGAATCCCTGTCCAGGCCGGTTACGGCGATTTCGCCTCCTAAAGCGCCGGCGCACAGCCAGAAAGCGGAGTTGGACCAATCGCCCTGGGCCTGGACCCTGCCCGGGGACCGGTATCGCTGCCCTGGGACGGCCCGCCAGCCGGTTTCCAGCCGCTCAGCCTGAACGCTGAAGCGGGCCATGGCGGAGAGCGTCAGCTCCACATAGGCGGCGGATTCCATCCGGCCCTCGATCTCCGTTTGACAGCCGCCCTCCAGCAGAGGGGAGCACAAAAGCAGGCCGGTGACAAACTGGGAGCTGACGCCGCCTGGCAGCCGGAAAACCCCTCCCTTCAGCCGCCCGCCGACGGAGAAGGGCAGAGAGGGGCCGGAGAAGGTCATGCCGTGTTCTCTCAGCTGGTCTGTCAGCTGGGTCAAGGGCCGCTGGGGCAGGCGTCCCCGGCCCTGGAAAGCTGCTTCCGCCCCCAGCGCGCCGGCCAGGGGCAGCAAAAACCGGAGCGTGGAGCCGCTTTCGCCGCAATCCAGCGTCGGGGCGGAAGCGGGGCTTTGGAGGGGGTCGATCCGCCAGGTATCCGGCCCAATCTGACGGACGCCGGCGCCCAAGGCCCGGAGGCAGTCCATCGTGGCCAGAATATCTTGGGACAGGGTTTGCAGCCCCAGGTTCACAGGCCCGTCGGCCAAAGCGGCGCAGATCAGCAGTCGGTGGGCGTCGGATTTGGAGGCTACGGCGGGGATTTGGCCGGCCAAAGGCCGGGGCTCGATATGGACGTTCATCAGTGATCCTCCCCCAGGCCGGCGGCGATTAGCCGCTCCAGTTGGTTCACCGGCACAATCTCCCGGCGGCATCGGCCGATTTCCTCCGGCACAATCAGGGCGATTTCATCGCCTCGGCGCTTTTTGTCCTGCAAAGCCGCCTGGGCCAGCTGGCTGGCGGAATAGGGGCAGGAGGAGGGCAGATGGCAGGCGTCCAGAGCCTCCAGCAGGGCGGGCGTGCAGTTGACGCGGGAGAGGCCCAGGGCGTAGGCCGCCCGGCACATCACCGTCATGCCGATAGCCACCCCGTAGCCGTGGGGCGTCGTGTAGCCGCTGCACCGTTCCACAGCGTGGCCCACAGTGTGGCCGAAGTTCAGCAGCTGGCGGGCGCCCTGATCCCGCTCGTCTTGGCGGACGAAATCCGCTTTGATCTGCACACACTGGGCCACAATATCGTCCATATCCCGGCGGTGAACCCCGGCTCGGAAGGCCTCGAATAGAGCCGGGTCGGCGATCATGCCGTATTTCAGGCCTTCGGCGCAGCCGTCGGCAAAATATCGGTCGGGCAGAGAGTCCAGGGCGGCGGTGTCGCAGACCACCAGGGAGGGCTGGCAGAAAGCGCCGGCCAGGTTTTTGCCGGCGGGCAGGTCGACGGCGGTTTTGCCGCCCACAGAGCTGTCGATAGCCGCCGTCAATGTGGTGGGCAGCTGCACAAAGGGGATTTCCCGCAGATAAATCGCGGCGGCGAAGCCGGCGATATCGCCGACCACCCCTCCCCCCAGGGCCACGACTAAATCGGATTTGGTCAGGCCATTTTCCGCCAGGAAATTCAGGATGGCGCCCAGGGTGTTCAGCGTTTTGGATTGCTCTCCATGGGGAACGACCATCTTCTTTGGGGAAAACCCGGCGTTTTCCAAGGAGGCGCAAACCCGGGCGCCGTAGAGCTTGTCCACAGCGTCGTCGACGACGACGGCGGCTGTGCAGCGGGGGCGGACTTGGGCGATCAATCCGCCGCATTTGCTCAGCAGCCCCCGCTCGATATGGACTTCATAGGTTCTGGAAGCCTGTACTGTCACTGTTTTCATGGGTTCACCTCATCCGCTTCTCGTTTTTGGGCGTCCGCCGCCTCTTTGCGCAGGCGGGATTGGCGCAGCAGCTCAAACAGCCGCTGCCTCTGGCCCTGGCGCAGGGCCTGGCTGTATTCCGCCAGCCTCTGGGCCATGGAGTCGATTTCCTCCGCCAGATAGTCGGCGTTGTCCAGAAAAAGCTCGGTCCACATGGTTTCGTTCAACCGGGCCACGCGGGTCATATCCTGAAAGCTGCCGGCGGAAAACCCCAGGAAGCTGTCGGCCGTGGGGCTGCCGATGTAGGCGCAGGAAATCACATGGGCCAGCTGGGAAGTCAGGGCGATAATCCGGTCGTGCTCCTCCGGGGTGGAAAGCTGCGTCCGTCCAAAGCCTAGGGAGAGGAAGAAATCCCGAGCCCAATCCAGCTTGTCCTGGGGAAAATCCGCCGCCGGGGTCAGAATCATGGAGGCGCCCTGGAACAGGTCGGAGCGGGAAACGACGAAGCCGCTTTTCTCCATGCCCGCCATGGGATGGCCGCCCAAGTAATGGAATCCGTGCCGCCGGGCCAGCCGCTCCGCCGGGCCGCACACCGCCCGCTTGACGCCGCACAGGTCCACGACCAGGCAGTCCGGCCCAATCTGTTCGGCGCGGCGCGCCAGATAGTCCACGGCGTCTTGGGGGTACAGCGCGATCAGCAAAAGATCGCATTGGCGGAGCTGTTCGGGGGAGAGTTCTCCCGCAATCGCCTCTTGGGATAGGGCCTGCTGGAGGACGGCCGGGTCTTGATCGAAGCCCAGCGCGCAATGGCCCTTAGCGGAAGCGGCTCGGGCCATGGATCCGCCGATCAGCCCCAGACCCGCTATGCCCACAGTCAGGGGCTGAAAGTTTTTATCTGTCTGCATAGGGCTGAATCGCCTCCACTTTCTTCATCAAGCCGTCAAAGGCTTCGGGCGTCAGAGATTGAGGGCCGTCGCACAGGGCGTGGGCTGGGTCGTTGTGCACCTCGATGATCAGGCCGTCGGCGCCGGCGGCCGCGGCGGCCAGGGCCATGGGCTGCACCAGCTTGGCGGAGCCGGTGGCGTGGCTGGGGTCGATGATGACTGGCAGATGGCTCAGAGAATGGAGCACAGGAATGGCGGAAAGATCCAGGGTGTTCCGGGTGTAGGTTTCAAAGGTGCGGATGCCCCGCTCGCACAGGATAACCTGGCTGTTGCCCCCGGCCATCACATATTCGGCGCTCATCAGCAGCTCCTGGAGGGTGTTAGCCAGGCCTCGCTTGAGCAGCACTGGCTTGCGCAGCTTGCCCAGCTGCTTGAGCAGCTCAAAATTCTGCATATTCCGGGCGCCTACTTGGATGACGTCCACCTCCTCGAAGAGGGGGATATGGGAGGCGTCCATGATTTCGCTGACAATGGGCAGCCCGGTCAATTCCTTGGCTTTCAGCAGCAGCCTGATACCGTCGCCGTGGAGGCCCTGGAAGGCGTAGGGGGAGGTCCGGGGCTTGAAGGCGCCGCCCCGGAGCGCCATGGCGCCCGAGGCCTTGACGGCCTGGGCCACGGCGCAGATCTGCTCCTCGCTTTCCACAGAACAGGGCCCCGCTATCACGGCGAAATGGCCTCCGCCGATTTTGAAGCCGCCGACCTCTACCACCGTATCCTCCGGGTGGAATTTTCGATTGGCGTTTTTGAAGGGCTCCTGGATGCGTTTGACGTCCTCGACGATATCCAGCGCCCGGATGACGTTGATATCCACCCGAGAGGTGTCCCCCACCAGGCCCACGATGGTCTGATGAGCGCCCACAGAGACATGGGTTTCCACTCCCAGCCCCTGGAGCCATTGCGTCAGCGAATCCAGCTGGGTTTTATCCGGGTTTTTCTTGAGCAATACGACCATGATAGAATCCTCCGCATTGTGTATTTTTTTTCTTTTGCCCTTGGACGAGACGGATGGGGAATTTCGCCCCGCCGACAAAAAAACAGGCCCCGCGGCGATTGAATTTCGCTGCGGAACCTGTCGTTTGTTTATCGGCGCCCCTGAGGGCTGTCAACAAAAGCAGTTTCTTTTTACAGCAAAACTCAAATAAGCCTTACCAAAAAAGCTGGTAAAGCTAAAGTAAAAATAATATGCCGCTGTAAAAAGACGGTTATTCATAAAAAGCGTCTCCTGCTCTCGTTTTGTTCCACCAGCAGAATACCACAATAGGGGCGGAATGTAAAGAGGAAATTCTCCCAAAGGCAAAAAAACAGCCCCCGAAGAGGCTGTTTGGCGGCGGGGCGGAGTCACAGCAGGCGGAAAAGGGAGCGGGCCAGCTCTTTGAAATTCAAAGCCGCCACAGATAGGAAAATCAGAATCTGCCACAGCGGCCAAAGGGGCGGCTCGGCCAGCATCAACCAAGCCTGGGCCAAAACCAGAGCGGAGCCGGGCAGAAACTTGGCCAAATGCCAGCGCACCGGGATAAACCGGCGGGTGTGGACGCCCCGGACCAAAAACATCAGCAAATAGCTGAGGAAGGTAGAAAGGGCCGCGCCCATAATGCCGACGCGGGGGATGAGCAGCAGGTTCATGCCGATATTGGCCCCAGCGCTGAGCAGAGTGGTCAGCAGAGTATAGACGCTTTGCCGCTCCACCATATAAATGCTGCCCAAAAAAGTAGCCAGGCAGGAGCAGAGGGAGCCCAGCACCAGCAGGGGAATATACCGCCAGGCGACGTAATAGGAAGGGGCGGCCAGCAGACGGACCATCAGCTTGGACGTCATAATCAGACCCGAAGCGCCCACCAAGGCGATACATTGATAAGTGGAAAACACGTTGGAAAAAAAGCGCTGTTGCTTTTTGGGGTCCTCTGTCACGATGGAGATCTGCCAGGCGTCTCCAAAAATACTGGCCACGATGCTCAGGATGTGGGGAATTTTATTGGAGATGACATAGACGGCCACCGCCGCGCTGCCCATGGAATGGGCCTCCGGCAGGCTCCAGCCGGCCTTCAGCGCCTTGCCGGCGGCGTTGAGCAGCCGGGGGGGCTGGTTGATCAGCCAGCCTGCGGCCTCGCCGCTTTTGCCCAGCATATATTCCAGCATATATTGGTCGCTCATGCTCACTACCCACACGCAGATCATGGTTGGGATCAAAGGGATGGAATAACGCAGCATGGTGAAGGCCACGCCTTTGTCGATGGCGGACAGGCTGAAATACCGGGAGAGGGAGGCGACCCGCCATAAAAACAGTGTGGAGAGCAGGTCGGACAGGATGGTGGCCAATAGATAGCCGGTCACGCCCAGGTCGAAGGCCACCAGCAGCAGGATGTTGAGGCCGATGGTCAGCAAGGTGCGCAGCACGCCGTCCAGGGCGAAGAGCTTGGTGTATTTGCGGGCCTGGACGAATTGGGCGCACACTGAGTGCAGAGCGCTGGCCAGCACATAGGCCAGCGTCAGCAGGGTGTAACCGTCGATAAAACTCATGCGGCGCAGCAGAGGGCTGAAGCAGGCCAGCAGAAGGGAGCCCGACAGCACGGTTGCCAGCCCCATGGAAAAGACGCCCTTTTTGTTGACGTTTTTGTTGAGGCCGAAGCGGATCACTGAATTGGCGATGCCCGCCGAGGCCAGAGGCATCAGCAGATTACAAGCCTGGGTAATCAGGTTGGCGGCGCCGTATTCCGTTTGAGAAAGCACCCGGGTATAAAAAGGCATCAGCAAGAAGACCAGCGCCTTAGAGCTGAAACTGCCCACAGCTAAAATCAGCGTGGTGGAAACCAATTTTCGATAAGAATTGTTGGAATGACTGGAACTCATTGGGGCGCTCCGCCTCCTTTGATAGAATCAGGGTTCTGTCCGCAAGGGCGAACGTCGCTCCGCCCCGGCAGGCGGCCAGCGAAGCCGGGCCCCGGCCCGGAAAATCGGAGATTTTATGGGGGATAATACCGCGTCTACAGTATACCAAAAATAAATCAGCTTTGATACGGTTTTTTGATAGATTTTTATCAGCCCTCCTAAAATAGAAAAATAGGGGTGGCGTTAGAACCAAAAACGGTGTATACTAATAAAAGCGATATTTTGAGATAGGCGGTGTAATGCGGCGGCATGAATATGAAAAAAATGAGTATCTGGGGCATGACGACCTGGCTTTTCGGCCTGCTGGCGGCGGGGGAGACAGTCCACATGATTTACCTGTGGGCCTCTGGGGAGAAAATCAGCCCCGCGGCTTATTTGGCGGAAATCCTGCTCTTTGCTCTGATCGCCTTTTTTTGCAGCGGAAAAAACCAAAAGAAACAGGAGGAAGCCCGGCGCTCCGGTCCGCTGGTGACAGAAGCAGAGGCAAAGAAAGGGGGCAGAGACCCCATCGTCATCTGCCCGGAAGGCAAGCCCTATCTGATCGCGGCCATCGGGTTTTATGTGGTTTTTCTGATTTCTGTGGCGGTGATGCTGGTCTGGTTCTCCTGGCCCAAAGCGCTGCTCAGCGGCACGTTGGGCGGTATCTGCATCTATGATATCTATAAATATATCCGCATCAAAACGGATATCGCCACGGCAAAAGACCGGGAGGCCATTTTGCAGCGGAAAAAGCAGGCCCGCCGGGAGGCGCTGAAGCGCCGCCAGGAAGAGGAGGCCAAAAAGAAAGCCGCCCTGGAGCAAGGGCAAAACGCAGAAGAATAGCTTGCTGAAGGAAGAAGGCGGCCCCTCATAATTCAAGAGGGGCCGTTTTTTAGGTTGATTAGAGAAAAGAAACGACAAGAAAAATGGATATTTTCTACATAACCAGATTGCTGCTGTCCCCGGCCCAGCAAGAGGAGCTGGCCCAAAGCCTGGCTCTGCTCAAAGCGGAGGATTGGGCTGGTTTTTATCAGAGGGAAAGCGGGGCCGCGGAGCAAATTCTGTTCATTCAGACCGCCGAGGAATGGCTGGATTTCTGCGCCCAGCAAAGCCTAGATTGGGAGTGCTTTTGCTTCGCTTTTCTTTGCCAAAAGGGAAAAGCGCTGCAAATCGGCGGCTATCAGCAGGACATATTCCCCAAACTGCGGGCTTTTCTGGCCCGATTGGGGCGGGATACTCCAGAAATCCGGCAATGGCTGGACCAGGAGCGGATAGACGCCGGCTGCGGCGAGCCGCGGCCTTTTCTTCAGGCCATAGGCCGGCTGCTCTCCGCTCAGGGCGTCGGGCTGGCGCTATGGGAAGACGGGCTTTACTGCGATTGCCAGTATACGCTGGCTTTGCTGGATGGCAAAGCGGCAAAACAGGCGGCCGACGGCTGGCGGAGCGAAAATTTTGAACTGCTTTTGCCCTAAGCGGCGGAATCGACAAGGCAGGCCAAAGCGGCGAAAAATGTGAAAACCCCCTTTTCAAACCAGCGGAATTTTAGTATGATACAGGAAGCTTGAGCCCGGCTTGTTTCCCCTTTGGCGCCGGCCGAGGTTCTCTCCAGAAAAGGCCGCCGGAGCCGTTGCGGAGGCGGGCGTCCGCCCAGTTCCGCGATTGGTCCGCCGCGGCAGAAAAGAGGAAGAAAACATGGAAAACCAAGCGGCCTGGAAAAAGTGGGTCCTATCCTTCGGCATATTCGCCTGCGTGGGCTCCACGATTTTTGCCAGCCCCATCGTCCAGACCCTGTCGGAGTCCTATCCCAACGAATCGATGACGACCATCCGGCTGGTGACGACCTTGCCCTCCTTGATGTCTTTTACCTTCGCTTTGGTCTTCGCCTCCCTGGTGGGCAAAAAAATCCGCTATAAAACCGCCTTGGTGCTGGGCTCGCTGCTCAGCTTCGTCGGCGGCGTGCTGCCCGCTTTCTGGAACCAGAGCTTTGGTCAGATCATCGTCGCCCGGCTGATTTATGGGCTTGGCTTTTCCATGTTCGCCTCCCGCAACGCCGTGGTGGCCCAGGCCTTTGGCCAAAAGGACGCCGCACTGTGGATGGGCCGGGGGGCCTTCCTCAGCAACATCCTGTCCATCCTGGGTCAGCTGGCCAGCGGCAAGCTGGGGGATATCGATTGGCGGTATTCTTTTTTGCTCTATTTTGTGTGCTTGGGCGCCATGATCGCCAACCTGACTCTGTTTCGGGAGCCGGAAAAGGCGGCGCCCCGCCGGCCCCAGGAGCAGGCGGAAGCCGCGCCCAAGGAAAAGCTGTTCACCCCGATTGTCTGTATGTTCGTGGGGATGTCCGTCCTTTCCGCGCTGTGTATCTATCCTTATCTGAGCAGCATTTCCAATTTTGTGGCGGCTCGGGAGCTGGGGGCCGCCTCCCAATCCAGCTGGGCCAGCGCCGCCTTTTCCCTGGGCGGCGCCGCTACCGCCCTGATTTTCGGCTGGTATGACCGGCGGTTTGGCCGCTGGGGCGTCAATATCGGCATCGCCACAGTGGTCGCCGGCTATGCCTGCGTTCTGTCCGCCCGCCATATCGCCGCCGTAGTCCTGGGCGGCGTCCTCTGCGGCGCGGGCAACAACTTAGTCAACCTGTATATTCCCAAGCGGGTGCTGGAGAGCGTGGGCCGCAGCCGCCAGGCTTTGGCGGTGGCGTTGGTGGCCAGCGCCATCTCCTTCGGTTCCTTCTTCTCCAGCTATTTTATGGTGTTCGCCAAAAAGGCCGGCGCGTTCCTACCCTTTTTGAACAACGAGGTGGAGGCCGCTTTTTTCGCCGGCATTTGCCTGTTTTCCCTGATGTTTGTCCAGATGCTGGTTTTGAACCTGCGGCAGACCAAGCGGGATCAAGACCGGGGATGAAAAGCGCCGCCCAGCGGCGGAAGCCTGGAACATCTATTTTTGACGAAAAAGGCCCCGAAAAGCTCCGGCTTTTCGGGGTTTTGTTCACAAAATCCGCGCCGCCCTCATTTACTGTAAGGAGTGACAGCAAAGGGGGCGGCGCTTTTTGGAGGAAAATCGAGTGTTGCAGGAAGAGCCAGAGCGGGAGCCGCCGGCCCGGGGGCTGGAAAGCCTGGATACTCAGATGCTGATGCTGTTCGTCTCCCTGGTTTCCGGGATGCTGGCGCTGGCCGCCCTCCAGGGGCTGAAGGAGCAGGAGCTGGCTCTATGCCCCGGCAGGGACTACGGCTACCTGCAAAAGCTGAGCCGGGGCGCCGTGGCTCTGGGCGCGGCGGCAGCGCTGTATTTCGCCTATCTGGCCTGGGCGCAGCATCGGCGAAACCCGGAAAACAGCGTGCTGAGCTGGCTGTTTTTCGCCAATATCTGCGCCGCCGCCGCTGTGTTGATCAAGCTGGATATGGTCTATCTCCACCCAGATCTTTCCCCCGAGCAGCTGGAAGAGGAGCTGGAATAAGCGACGGGGCGTTAACGGGCGCCGCGGCCGCCCGGCCCGAGGGTTCCCGGGGAAACCGCCAGGGAGATCCGGCGTTTGGAGACGTCTGCTTCCAGGACGACGACAGAGATCTGGTCGCCCACGGCCACAACCTCGGAGGGATGGCGGATAAACCGGTCGGACAGCTTGGAGATATGGACTAAGCCGTCCTGATGGACGCCGATATCCACAAAGGCGCCGAAATCCGCCACATTGCGGATCACGCCGGTCAGCTCCATGCCGGGCTTCAGGTCCTCAACGCTCAGCACGTCGGCCCGCAGCAGGGGCGGGGGCAGCTGATCCCGGGGGTCCCGGCCGGGCTTCTGCAGCTCTTCCACAATGTCCAGCAGGGTGGGCAACCCCACGCCGCAGCGGGCCGCGGCGGTTTCCGGGCCGATTTCCTGGAGCTTGCCAGGCAGAGCCGCCATGGCCGGTTTGCCCGCGTCGGCTAGGGAAAAGCCGCATAAATCCAGCAGCGCCTGGGCCGCCGGATAGGATTCCGGGTGAACGGCGGTGTTGTCCAACAGGTTTTCGCCGCCGGGGATGCGTAAAAAGCCGGCGCACTGCTCAAAGGTCTTGGGCCCCAGCTTGGGCGTTTTCAGCAGCGCCTTGCGGTTGGGGAAGGGGCCGTTTTCCGCCCGATAGGCCGTGATGTTTTTGGCCACGGTTTTGCTGATGCCCGCGACCCGCTCCAGCAGGGCGGGGGAGGCGGAGTTGAGATCCACGCCCACAGCGTTGACGCAATCCTCCACCACGCCGTCCAGGGCTTGGCTCAGCCGGGCCTGAGGCATATCGTGCTGATATTGTCCCACGCCGATGGATTTGGGGTCGATTTTCACCAGCTCCGCCAGCGGGTCTTGGAAGCGGCGGGCGATGGAAACCGCCGAACGCAGCGTCACGTCAAACTCCGGAAACTCCTGAGCCGCTAGAGGGGAGGCGGAATAGACCGAAGCCCCCGCCTCGCTGACTACCATATAAGAAAGGCCTCCGCCGTATTCCTTGATGAATTCCGCCGCGAAAATCTCCGTCTCCCGGGAGGCCGTGCCGTTGCCGATGGCGAAGCAGTCCACATGGTGTTTGCCGCACAGACGGCTCAAGGCGGCTTTGGCCTCGGCGGTTTTTTCATAGGGCTTTGTGGGGTAAATCACGTCGGTTTCCAGCACATGGCCGAAGGGGTCTACGACCGCCAGCTTGCAGCCCGCCCGGTAGCCAGGATCCAGGGCCAGCACGGTCTTGCCCCGGACGGGAGGCTGCATCAGCAGCGGCCGGAGGTTGGCGGCAAAGGCCCGGATGGCCTGCTCTTCGGCCGCTTCCGTCAGCTCGGCCCGGGCTTCCCGCTCCAGGGAGGGGAAGAGCAGCCGCTTCCAGCCGTCCTCCGCCGCTTGGCGGACAAGCTCGGCATAGCGTCCGCCGGGCCGGAGGGCGAACTGCTCCACAATCCGCAGGGCCCCGGCCTGGTCGGGCTCCACAGACAGCTTCAACGCCTGCTCCCGCTCGCCCCGGTTCAAGGCCAGCGTCTGGTAGCCCTTCAGCCGGGAGAGCTTTTCCGAGAAATCATAATAGAGCCGGTAGACCGTGTCCTGCTCCCCGGCGGCCTTGGATCGCAGAACGCCGGTCCGGCGGATATGGACCCGCAGACGCTTGCGCAGGGCGGCGTCTTCGGCCAGCTCTTCCGCGATGATATCCTGGGCGCCGGCCAGGGCCTGTCCGGGGGTTTCCACCCCTTTTTCCGGGCAGAGGTAGCCCGCGGCCAGCTGGGCCGGGTCCGCCGGTCCTTTGCCTTGGCGCAGGGCTTGGGCCAGGGGCGCCAGGCCCTGTTCCCGGGCGGCGCTGGCCCGGGTGCGGCGCTTGGGGCGGTAGGGCAGGTAGAGATCCTCCACCTCGGCCAGGGAGGAGGCGGCGTCGATGGCGGCGGCCAGCTCCGGCGTCAGAGCGCCTTGGGCCTCAATGGCCTCCTTCACCTGCCGGCGGCGCTGGGCCAGGCCCCGCAGATACTCCAGCCGCTCCGCCAGCAGGCGGATGGCTTGGTCGTCCATGCCCCCGTGCTGCTCTTTGCGGTAACGGGCGATAAAAGGCGCCGTGGCGCCCTCGTCCAGCAGGCGGATCACTGCCCGGACGCATTCCGGCTTGGCGGAAAGCTCCTGGGCCAGCAGGCCCGCGATATACTCCAGCTCTTCTGTCTGTTCCATCTATAGTCTCCTTATCTGTCTCGCTCCAAATGGTGTTTTCGCATCTATTATACCGCTGGCGGCGGCCTGGGGCAAGATTATCCCTATCGGCGCTTGCCGGCGGACGGTTTCAGTGATAAAATTGTGGATAGAAAAATAGACTAAAGGCGGAGCCAAACAGATGAACATAATCAACACAATTTTAATTGAAGACAACCAAGCGGAATGCTGGGCTCTGCTGGAGGCCGCAAAGGAGTATCCCGAAATCGCCGTTACTGCGGTGACGGACAGCGCCATCCAGGCCGCCAATCTGCTGGCCCAGCATGAATTTCACGCCATGATCGTAGATTTAGACCTGCCCGAGGGCGACGGAATCAACCTGATCTGCGATCTGCCGTCCTATTGCCCCAAATCCCGTCCGCTGGTGTTGGTGACGACCTGCGTCACCTCCGAAACTGTTTTCCGCTGCCTGCGGGCCTATGGGGCGGATCACATTATGCGCAAGGGCGACCCGGCCTATAACGCCAATTACGTCATGCAGACCCTGGCCCGCATAGCGCCTTACCGGAACCCGACGCCCAACCTGCCGGCAGTCAGCTGGGCGCAGGCTTTTTCGCCGGAGGAAATGCGCCGGCAAAACGTGTTGGACCGCATCGGCCGGATGCTGGTTTCCTATGGCGCCCGGCCCAATCTGGACGGATACGATTTCATCATCGAGGCCGTCAAAGCCTTTATGGAAACCGGCGGCCCGCCGCCCTCCTTATCCAAAGAGGTGTACCCCGCCATCGCCCGGCGATATGGCAAAAGCGCCGCCAGCGTGGAGCATTCCATCCGCCATACCATCGAGAAGATGTGGAGCGCCCATCCCCAGCGGATGCGGAGCGACGGCATCCCCTGGGACCCCAAGACAGGAAAATGCACCAACGGCTGCCTCTGCCGCTTTCTTGCAGCCCAATTTCGGGCGGATTACCGCGGCCAGGTGACGGGAGAAGACAAATAAGCCCCCGAAAGGGGGCTTTTTTGCGCTGAAAAATTGCAAAAACAAAAAAAGACGGGCGGTTGCAAGAAAGTATACCTTTCTGCAACCTTCCGTCTTCTCATTTACAGACTAACAATAGCA
>CAJUIK010000008.1:0-44664 GCA_910585875.1 uncultured Eubacteriales bacterium
GTCCTGGCGGGTAGCCGCCTTGCTGATTTTACCCGAGGAGACCAGCTGGCTCAGCTCGCTCTCCGACACGATCCCCGCCTCCAGACAGACGGCCAGGTTCTGGTAGGCCCAGTCTGAGCCGCCCTTCATGATTTCTTTGACGCGGGCGTTCCATTTGGAGGAGATCTGGGAGACGGGCGCGCCGCTTTCCATGCACAGCCGGGAGGAGAAGACCAGGGTCTCCAGATTGGTCACCTGGGCGTCGGGGCGAAAGGTCCCGTCCTCATACCCCTGGATCTTTCCCTTTTGGGATAATTCTTCAATATAAGTCTTGGCCCAGTGCCCGGCGGTGTCGGTAAAGTTGGCCGCCGCGGCCTGGCTCAGCGTCATCACGGCAGCCAGCGAGCCCGCCGCCAGCCGCCGCAGGCCCTTGATTCTATTTTGATGTTTCATGATAAAGCGCCTCCTTCTGCCGGCAGAGGCCGGCGCGCGTCGTCGGTGAAGATTCTTCGGGAAAAGGCCGGCGAAATCCCCGGCTTTTTCTTTATTATATCGGTTTTTGCCGTCGATGGCAAGCGCCCTGTGTCGCATACCCAAAAGCTATCTCAAGGGATACAAAGGGAGTATTTGCCTTTCGCCTCTCCGCCGGGGTATACTGGAGGGGCGGGGTTTGACAGACAGGGAATTGTAGACTATAATGGTGGAAGTTGGACGGCGGCGCCCGGCCCTGCCGCCGTCCGGCCCAATCCACAAGAAAGGAATGATGCAAATCGATGATAGACCAAGGCTTATTGGAGCTTTTGGCGGATTCTTTCACCAAAATCCTGCTGCCGGGCCTGACTGTCACGGTTCCGCTGACTGTGATCTCGTTCTCCCTGGCTATGATCATCGCCGTGGCCGCGGCGCTGGTCCAGTTCGCCAATATCCGGGGCCTCAAGCAGCTGGCCCGGTTTTATATCTGGGTCGTCCGGGGAACGCCTTTGCTGGTGCAGCTGTTTACGGTGTTTTACGGTCTGCCCAGCCTGGGCGTCGTCATCAACCCCTTCCCGGCGGCTGTGCTGGTGTTTTCCGTCAACGAGGGCGCTTACGCGGCGGAAATCATTCGGGCGGCGCTGGAATCGGTGCCCGGGGGGCAGATGGAAGCGGGCTATTGCGTTGGCATGAGCTATTTGCAGATCATCCGGCGCATTGTGCTGCCCCAGGCCCTGCGCACAGCCTTCCCCTCCTTGTCCAATTCTTTAATTTCCATGCTGAAAGACACCTCGCTGGCTTCTGTCATCACCTTGCCGGAAATGCTGATGGCTACCCGCCGTATCGTGGCCCGCACCTATGAGGCGCTGGCCCTTTACCTGGAGGTAGGCCTGGTATACCTGCTTTTCTGCACGGTGATCACCAAATTGCAGAAGTGGGGCGAAGGGAAATTGAATTCTTATGGGCGGCAGAAAGGATAAACTATGCTGAAAGTGACAAACGTCCGCAAATCCTTCGGCGATTTGGAAATTCTCAAGGGCGTGGATCTGGATGTGAATCAGGGGGACGTGGCGGCCATCCTGGGCCCCAGCGGCTCTGGAAAAACCACCTTGCTGCGATGCGTCAATTTTTTGGAACAGGCGGACCAGGGAACTATGGTCTTTGACGGGGAGAGCTTTGAAATGGGCCGGGTCTCCCGCAAAGATATCGCCCGTATCCGCAAGAAGACGGCCTTCGTCTTCCAGGGATATAACCTGTTTCTCAACAAGACGGCGCTGCAAAACGTGACGGAAGGGCTGATTGTGGCCCGAAAAATGCCCAAGGACCAGGCGCTGGAAATCGCCCGGCGGGCTCTGGACAAAGTGGGCATGGGGGACCGGACGGACCATTACCCCAGCCAGCTTTCCGGCGGCCAGCAGCAGCGGGTGGCCATCGCCAGGGCTTTGGCCACAGAGCCGGAAATCATCTTTTTCGACGAACCCACCTCCGCTCTGGACCCGGAGCTCATCGGCGAAGTGCTGGCCGTCATGCGCCGGCTGGCCGAGGAGGGCATGACGATGCTGGTGGTGACCCATGAGATGAATTTCGCCAGGACGGTTTCCAACAAAGTGATCTTTATGGAACACGGGCTGATTGTGGAGCAGGGCGACTCCCGCGAATTCTTCGCCAATCCCCGGGAGGAGCGGACCCGGGCCTTTTTGCGCACCGTGTCCGGCTACGCCGGCCGGGAATAAAACCACAGAAGGACGATAAAGCAAAGGAGAAAGACGACATGAAAAAACATAGATGGATAGCCCTGGGCCTGACGGCGGTCCTGTCCCTGAGCCTGTTTGCCGGCTGCGCCAAAGAGGAGGCGCCTCAGGACGATTCTAAGCCCCAACAGGAAAACCAGAGCGCTCCTGAAGACCAGGAAGGGGACCTGCTGCAACGGATCAAGGCCAAAGGCGAAATCGTGGTGGCCATGGAAGGCACTTGGGCGCCTTGGACCTATCACGACGAAAGCGACGCCCTGGTGGGCTATGACGTGGAAGTGGCCCAGGGGATCGCCGATTATCTGGGCGTTAAGGCCTCGTTTGTAGAGGGCGAATGGGACGGCCTGCTGGCCGGCTTGGACGCGGGCCGTTATGATATCATGGTCAACGGCGTGGACGTCACCGAGGACCGGGCGAAAAAATACGATTTTTCCACCCCTTACGCCTATAACCGCACCGCCGTGGTGGTCGGCGGTGACAACAATGAGATTCAGTCCCTGGAGGATCTGAAGGGCAAGAACACCGCCAACACCATTTCCAGCACCTATGCGGAGCTGGCGGAGAGCTACGGCGCCAACGTCACCGGCGTGGACGACCTGAATCAGACCTTTGAACTGCTGCTCACCGGCCGCATCGACGCCACTCTCAATGCGGAAGCGACCTATTACGACTACATGAAGGCCCATCCCGACGCCAATGTGAAAATCGCCGCCCTCACCGAGGACGCGACCCATGTGGCCGTCCCCATGCGCAAAGGCGAGGACAGCGCCAGCCTGCTGGAAGAAGTCAATAAGGCCCTGGAGGACATGGCCCAGTCGGGCAAGCTCAGCGAGCTTTCGGAAAAATACTTCGGCGCCGACATCTCAAAAAATTAGCCGGCCGGGAAGAAATGATGGCTCAGGCGCAGGCCTGGGGGAGAAAGGAGCGTCAGAATGACGGAAGAGTGCAGGAAGATTCTCGAGCAGCTGAAAGCGGATACGGCGGCGGAGGCTTACCGGCTGACGATCCAGCCGGACAGGACGCCCGAATTGTTGGACAGCAAATTCGGCGGGACAGCCTATTGGGACAGACGCCAGCCCTACCCCGCAGGGCAAAACGGTCTGCCGATGCAGCTGCTGGCTCAAATCAATTTCAGCCAGTTTTCGGCGGAGGCGCCGCTGCCTCAAAAGGGGCTGCTGCAATTCTTTATCGCCCGAGACGATATATTCGGCGCGGATTTCGATTGTCCAGACCGGCAAACAGGCTTTCGGGTGGTCTATCATCCAGAGCCCGATTTAGACCTTACGCAGGAACAGGCGGCGGCGCTGGAGCAGGAGGCGCTTGCGCCCGGCACGGAAGCGGACGAGGACTGGAATGACGCCCCGGTGTTCCGGCCGGCGGCGATCTCCATCCGCAAGGAAACTGTGTTCATGGGGGCGGGCGACGTCCGCTTTGCGCAAGCCTTCCGCCAGGCCGTCCGAAAGGCTTTGGGCAGGGAAATGCCGGAAAACCAGTCCTACTATGGTTTTTTCCAGGAGAAAGAGGACCGGGAGGCGCTGTGGAAGGAGCTGGACAACACAGGGCATTGGCTGCTGGGCTACCCTTATTTCACCCAGAGCGATCCCCGGGACCCGGACGGCCCCTATGATACGCTGCTGTTTCAAATGGATTCCGAGACGGTCGGCGGCGAGGATTACGTGCTCTGGGGCGATTGTGGCGTGGGAAATTTCTTCATCAACCGCAGGGATCTGGAAAACCTGGATTTTTCCCGGGTGCTGTATTCTTGGGACTGTTGCTGAGGGGATAGAGACCCTTTCGATTGTGCAAAAAGGCGCGGCCTCTATGGCCGCGCCTTTTGCGCCGTTTATTCGCCGATTGTTTCGTCGTCTTGGGTTCCGCCGGCTCCGTTCGAGGCGTTGTCCCGGCGGTAGACCGCGATGCCGTTGGGGATGTGCCGCCCGTCTGTCTTGTTGGCGGCGGAGGGGCGGGAAATGACGCGGCCGTTGTATACCATAATGCTGGAGGAGCCGCCGTCCAGGTTGCAGGCCTGCACGGCGCCATAGCGGCCCAGGATTTCGGCGCAGTCGCCCACCGTACAGCCGATGGAATAGCCGGGAGCCCGGCCGTCCACCACCAGAAGCAGGATGGTTCCGTCGCTGGTCTGGCCGATGGCCGTGCGGGGCTGGACGCCCCAGCCGGCGCTGCCCTCCACCGCCTGTTGGCCGTCGATAATCAGGGCGGGCTTGAATTCCACAGCGTCCCGATAGTCTGCGCCCTTTTTATAGGGGCCTACGTGCAGGCGGTTTTCCCCATCCAGGCCCACCGTCTTGTATGTCCCGCCGACGGCGCCGTTGTGCCGTTTGCCGCCGGACACCACCAGCCCGTGGGCGACGCCGCCGTTGCCGTGGCCCTCCGGGTCATAGAAGCCGCTGGCGTTGGTTAACAGGACGGCGTCCCGCTTTTCCGCGATGTCGGCGGCCTGGCCGCCCACGCTGCCATAGCCCGGCGCCAGCGCCACCCCCACCTGGGCCGGGTTCTTGATAATGGCCAGCCGGCCCACATATCCTTCGCCCGTCACCTTGCAGATGGTCAGCCCGTTGGCGGTGTCCACCGCCAGCACTTGGTCGCCGTGGATGGTTTCAATGTCTGTGCCCTCCTGGTCCAGGCCTGCTTGGTCAATGGTCAGATAGCCGTTTTCGTCAATGGCTTCGTCCTGATGTTCCTCCATATAATCTTCAAAGGACTGCTGTTGGATTTCCGGGTAATTTTGAAAAAACTCGTCCTTTAATTTTTCCCAGGGGGAAAGCTCGGCTTGGCCGAAATCGAAGGAGGGGGTCTGAAGGTTATTCCAGTTGCTCTCCAGAGTCAGCTGCTCGTTTTCCTGTTTTTCCCGATTTCCCTCCACCTGTTCTATCACGGACGGGGGGATAAAAGCGGTGGCCAGCCATTGATGGGTCATGGTGCTCATGGCGGTTTCGATGTAAATGGTCCGCCATTTGGCGATAAAAGGGATGTTGGAAAAGACGGCCACGCAGTAAAGGCCCGTCAGCAGCAAGACGGTCAGCAGCAGGTTGCGGAACCAATGGCGTTTTTTCTTCTTTTTCGGTTTCCCGCCCTTGGGATTCGGGGGCGGCGCCTGGCGCCGGGGCCCAGGGGATCGGTTGGTCTGGGCTTTGACTACAAACTCTGGGATTTGTTCGGCCTGGCTGCGGGCTTCCGCCTGTCTTCTGGCCGCCGCCTGGCGCCGCCGGGCCTCTTCCTCCCTCCGCCATACGGCCTCCCAATCGATTTCAAAGGGCTCTTGGCTGGAGGGGCGGGCGGCTCCGGGCCGCCCGGGAGAGGGAGGCCGAACCGGCGGGGAGGGCCGCTGTGGTTTGGGCTCTGGAGGGGGCGGAGCCTTTCGGCTTTCTGTCCGTCCGCCGCTGTTTCCCCAAATCTTCATGGGTTCCCTCCTTTCTGCGTTCCTCCAAAACCGAAGGGCTTTGCAGGGGCCTGTTCAGGCCGATCAATAGCCGGCGAAGAAGCCGCCGGAAGTCCGTCCGGGCGATTTGGCTCATTCTCCTGGCGCTCAATGCGGATATTATAGCATAGAATGTTCTCATGTTGGTGAATTTTTTGTAAGATAACGTCGATTCTTTGCAGGCGGGGCATAAAAAGGCGGCGGCGGCGCGTAGAGATAGACCGCATCGGGAAATTTTTGAGGAACAGGGGAGATGGAGCGTGATCAACAAACTGAAAAAACTGCCGGCGGCCTTTGGCCTGGCCGCGGCGCTGGCGGCGGCCTTCTGCGTCCCGGCGCTGATTCGGGAACAGCCGGCCCAAGCCGCCGCAGCCATTACCAACTGGGGATTGAGCTTTCAAAATCCGGGCAAGACGCCGGCGGGCAACGCTTCTGCGGAGTATCTGGCGGAATTCGACGCCTATTTTGTAGGGGCGGAGGAGCAAAAAGGGGAGAAGACGATTTACCTGACCTTTGACTGCGGATATGAAAACGGCTGCACCGGGCCCATTCTGGACGCGCTGAAAAAACACGATGTGAAAGCCTGCTTTTTTGTGGTGGGCAATTATCTGGATTCCGCCCCGGAGCTGGTGAAGCGCATGGCGGAGGAGGGGCATATTGTGGGCAACCACACCTTGACCCATCCGGATATGTCGGAAATCGCCGACTTGGGCAGTTTCCAGCAGCAGCTGGAGGGGGTGGAGGAAAAATACCGACAGATCACCGGACAGGAAATGCAGAAATTTTATCGCCCGCCCCAGGGCAAATTCAGCGAGAGCAATTTGCAGCAGGCCCAGCAACTGGGCTATCAAACCGTTTTCTGGAGCCTGGCCTATGTGGATTGGTACGCCGACAAACAGCCCAGCCATGAGGAGGCCTTTGAAAAGCTGTGCGGCCGCATCCACCCCGGCGCCATTGTGTTGCTGCACAGCACCTCCCAGACCAATGCGGAAATCCTAGATGAGCTGCTGACCCGCTGGGAGACGGAGGGCTATACCTTCAAAACCCTGGATCAGCTGGGCCGATAGCAAAAAGCCTCCCCTCAGGGGAGGCCTTTTTGCTGTCAAGAGCCCTCTTGTCCGGGCAAGATATCGGATTGTAATGGCAGAGAAACCCGGGTCGCATTCCCTAAATCATATCCTTTGGAGCGAACCTCACAACTTTTTCACCTGATCTGCTTTACCTCCTTTGGGCAGCTTGACCCGAATCAACACATCGCTGCCGGTAGCCGTTATCTCGTCGGCCGCGCCGCTGCGGCGGGCGCCAACAGTAAGACGGCTTCCCCAAAGACGAGCCGAAGCATGGACGGCGATATAAGAATCCATAGGCCGCCAATAATCCCGAATGAGGATTTCTCCCCTTCTATCCGCACTGTGCGGCCCTCTGGAAGCCCGTCATCCTTCGCAGGCCGGCGCTGGATCGCTGCTTCGCACTCCCGCCCCCGAAAGATCCAGCACAGGGCCAGGGTCAAGGAGCAGACGAAGGCAAGCAGAGAAACCAGCTTCTTTTTGTTCATTGTCTGCCCGCCAGGGTGGAAAGGGCCGCCGCTTTGGCCCCGTATTCCCGGATAATCTGGCAGCTTTCCGCCATAGCTTGGGCTTCCTGGTCGTTCAAGGGCAGTTGCCAGATTTCTTCCGCCCCGCCGGCGCCCACCAGGCACGGGGAGCTGGCGTAGACGTCCCGCTGGCCGTATTGGCCCTCCAAAAGAACAGAGCAGGGAAGAACTCTCTTTTCATCCAACAGGATGGCCCGAATCAGAGCGGCCGCGGCGGAGGCCACGCCGAATTCCGTGGAGCCTTTGCCCAACACAATGTTCCACCCGGCCTCCATGGTTTCCCGGGCGATGCGGGCCAAATCTTCGGTTGTGCAGCGGCCCGGGTGCTCCGCCATCCATTGGGACAGAGGCTGGCCGGCCACAGAAGCGGCGCTGAAAGCCGGGACCTGGCTGTCTCCATGCTCGCCCAGCATATAGGCGGATACGCTTTGGGGGGCGACCCCCAGCAAGCTGGCCAGCCGACGGCTGAGCCGGGCGGAATCCAAGGCCGTGCCTGTGCCGATCACTGTCAGCCCCAAGGCCCGACGGAGGTATTGAGCCACTACGTCGCAGGGGTTGGAGATGGAGACGACGACGCCTTGGAAGCCGCTGTTTTTCAGCTGGGGGACGATCTGGTCCAGCACGGCCACCGTAGCGGCCAGCTCGTCCAGCCGGTTTTGCTCGATGGCCGCGCCGCAGGCGGCTATCACTACAATGTCGGCGTCGGCTAGGTCGCCGTAGTTCCCAGCCCAGATTTGGACAGGCCGGGGCCAATAGGCCATGCCGTCGGCGATATCCTGGCTCTGAGCCAGAGCTTTGTTTCGGTCGGTATCCAGCAGCGCGATCTGGCCGCAGATTCCTTGGCTGGCCAGCATGGCCGCCACATGGGCGCCCACATGGCCCGCGCCGATAATTCCCACTTTTCTGCTTGATTTCACAAAAATTCCTCCTGGTTTTTCCTGTTTTTCTCTCTGGCCAGCATACCATAACGGCGAAAACCCGTCAAGCCGGGCGGATTCCACAGGAGGAATTCCATAGCCAAGCCTCCGGTTTTGGGTCTCTTTCTGCAAAAGGGGTATCTTTTTTGTAAATATTTCATAACAATACCCAACGGCCCCGCCAAATATGGTATACTGGGCGTATCATCAAAGGCCTGTTCGCAGGCGGAGGGAGTTTTTTCATGCGCATGATTTCCTGGAACGTCAACGGCCTGAGGGCCTGCCTGGGCAAAGGGTTTCTGGATTTTTTCAAAACCATTGACGCGGATATTTTCTGTGTTCAGGAAACCAAAATGCAGCAGGGACAGGCGGAGGTGGAAACTCCTGGTTATTTCCAATATTGGAACAGCGCCGAAAAAAAGGGATACTCCGGCACGGCTGTTTTCACCAAAGAGCGCCCGGTTTCCGTCTATTATGGTATCGGGATAGAAGACCACGATAAAGAGGGACGGGCGATTACCTGCGAATACCCGGGCTTTTACTTGGTCAACGTCTATACCCCCAACGCCCAGCAGGGCCTGGCCCGGCTGGATTACCGGGTGAAGTGGGAGGAGGATTTCCGGGCTTATCTCAACGGCCTGGCCGCCCGCAAGCCGACAATCGTCTGCGGCGATATGAACGTGGCCCATCAGGAAATCGACCTGAAAAACCCCAAGAGCAACCGGGGGAACGCCGGGTTTTCCGACGAGGAGCGCCGGCAGATGACCCTGCTGCTGGAAAGCGGGTTTGCGGATACTTTCCGGCTGCTGCACCCGGATTTGGAAGGCGCCTACAGCTGGTGGTCCTACCGGTTTAACGCCCGGGCCAACAACGCCGGGTGGCGCATCGATTATTTTTTGGTTTCCGACAGCCTGAAAGATCGGGTGCAGACGGCCAGCGTCTATCCCGAAATCACAGGCAGCGACCATTGCCCCGTGGCGCTGGAGCTGGAGGCTCCCGCCGCCGGGGAAAAGGAGTGAGCAGATTTTGAATAATACCTTATTTTATGGCGGCCCCATCATCACCATGGCGGAGCCCCTTTACGCCCAGGCTCTGCTGATCCGCCGGGGCAAAATCGTCTATTGCGGGGAATTGGAACAGGCCCAGGCCCTGGCCGACGAGCAGACGCTGCGGGTGGACCTGCAGGGCTGCGCCTTGGCGCCGGCTTTCATCGATTGCCATAGCCACCTGAGCCAGGTTGCCGATTCCCTGCACTATGTCTCCTTGGCCGGCGCTGATTCTATCGAGGAAATCGGCCGGCGGATTCAGGCTTGGATTGCGGAAAACAAGCCCGAGCCGGGGCGCTGGGTGGTGGGCTCTGGCTATGACCACAACGACCTGCCCGGCGGCCTGCATCCCACGGCCCGCCAGCTGGACGAGCTGGCGCCGGATCATCCGCTGCTGATTACCCACGCCTCTGGCCACATGGGCGCGGCCAACGCCCGGGGCCTGCGGGAGCTGGGCATCTCCTCCTCTACGCCGGATCCCGCCGGCGGCCGCATCGGCCGGGACGAGCAGGGCTGCCTCACCGGCTATTTGGAGGAAAACGCCTTGGCCCAGCGCATCCGCCAGATTCCCAGGCCCACCCAGCAGCAGCGGATGGAAAACCTGGCCCGGGCCCAAAAAATCTATCTGCGCCAGGGCGTGACCACCTGCCAGGACGGCAAGACCAACAAGGCGGACTTTGAGTTTCTCTGCGCCGCCGCCAAAAACGGCGCGCTGGAGCTGGATACCGTGGCCTACGCCGACCTGAAAAACGCCGAGGATCTGCTGGACCAATATCCCCAATACCGTTCCTATCAGCGGAACCTGAAAATCGGGGGATACAAAATCTTCTTGGACGGCTCTCCCCAAGGGCGCACGGCCTGGATGACCAAGCCTTATCTGGGGGGCAAAGAGGGGTACAAGGGCTATCCCATCTATACCGACGACGCCGTGCGGGAATTCTGTCAGAAAGCCTTGGAATCCGGAGACCAGCTGCTGGCCCATTGCAACGGCGACGCCGCCGCCCAGCAGTTTATCGACGCCTTTGAAAAAGCCCAGGGCTGCTGCCGAGTCAAAAATCAAATCCGCCCGGTGATGATTCACGCCCAGACCGTCCGGCCCGACCAACTGGAGCGCATGGCCCAGCTGGATATGATGGCCTCCTTCTTTGTGGCCCACGCCTATTACTGGGGCGACGTCCACCGCAAGAATTTTGGAGACGAGAGAGCCATGGCCATCAGCCCCGCCCGCACGGCCCTGGAAAAGGGCGTGCGCTTTACCTTCCACCAAGACGCCCCGGTGGTCCCGCCGGAAATGTGGCGCACAGTGTGGTGCGCCGTCAACCGGCTGAGCAAAACCGGCGCCGTCATCGGCGAAGGGGAACGCATTTCCACACTGGAGGCCATGAAGGCACTGACAGTCAACGCCGCCTACCAGTATTTTGAGGAAGAGAGCAAAGGCACGCTGGAAGAAGGCAAGCTGGCCGACCTGATGATTTTGGATCGGGACCCCTTGGAAACGCCCCCTATGGAGCTGAAGGATATCCAAACCCTGGCCACCATCAAAGAGGGTTTCCTCCTTTGGAAAAAGGACGATCCTGAGAAAGCGTAAGGCAAAAGGACGAGCCGGCCCTAGCCCGGCGGCAGGGCCGGCTTTTTTCGATTCTCCCCCACAGTCCCCTGTTTGGCGGCCTGTCGTATGGAAAAAATTTTTGCTTGACATGGATTGGGGATGGCGCCATAATAAAATTGATATCGAAAAAACCCTGAGACCAGGAGCGGGCCGCGCGAACGCGCAGGCAGAGAGAGAGGGCCGTCGGCTGGAAGCCCTCTTGTGCGCCAGCGGAACCCGTACCGCCTGCGAGGGCCTCCGTCGAAAGGCTTCGGCCCGTAGACGGCGGCGGAAGCCTCCGTTAAAGGGCCTTCAAGCGGCGGGCGTTTTGCGCCTGCAAGCAGAGTGGAACCGCGGTTTTTTGCCGTCTCTGACGATTGTTCAGAGGCGGTTTTTTGTATATTCGCCCCTGTTTTTTCAAAAGACAGGATAATTATGACATGAGGTGTAAACGATGGTAAAAATCACGCTGAAAGACGGCTCTATCATGGAGCTGGAGCAGGGCCGCACGGCCCTGGACGCGGCCAAACAGATCTCCGAGGGCTTGGCCCGCAATGTGCTGGCCTGCCAGATCGACGGCGAAACCCACGACGCCATGACCCCCATCAACCAGGACTGCGTTCTGAATCTGCTGACCTTTGAGGACGAAATGGGCCGCTGGACCCTGCGGCACACGGCCGCCCACGTGCTGGCCCAGGCAGTCAAGCGCCTGTTCCCCGAAGTCAAGCTGGCCATCGGTCCGGCCATTGAAAACGGCTTCTACTACGACTTGGATTCCCCCTTCCCCTTCACGCCGGAAATTATGGAAAAAATCGAAGAGGAAATGCGCAAAATCTGCAAGGAAAAACTGCCTTTGGAGCGCTTTGAGCTGCCCCGAGAGCAGGCGATCCAGTATATGGAGGAAAAGGGCGAGCCCTACAAGGTGGAGCTGATTCAGGACCTGCCGGAGGACGCCGTCATCAGTTTCTATCGCCAGGGCGAATTTGTGGATCTGTGCGCCGGCCCCCATGTGGAGCATACCGGCCGCATCAAGGGCGCCGCCCTGAAACTCACCGCCTGCAACGCCGCTTATTGGCGGGGCGATTCCAGCCGGGCCACCTTGCAGCGCATTTACGGCGTGGTCTTCCCCAAAAAGGAGCAGCTGGACGATTATCTGGCCATGCTGGAGGAGGCCAAACGCCGGGATCACCGGAAGCTGGGCCGAGAGCTGGGCCTCTTTATGATGACGGAAGAGGGCCCTGGATTCCCCTTCTTCCTGCCCAAGGGCATGACGCTGAAAAACACCTTGCTGGAATACTGGCGGGAATGCCACAAGCGCTATGGCTATGTGGAAATCTCGACTCCGATTATCCTGAATCAGGCGCTGTGGCATCGTTCCGGCCATTGGGATCACTATAAAAACAATATGTATACCACAGTGATTGACGAGGCGGACTATGCGGTGAAGCCCATGAACTGCCCCGGCGGGATGCTGGTTTACAAGGCCGAACCCCATTCCTATCGGGATTTGCCTTTGCGCATGGCCGAGCTGGGTCTGGTCCATCGTCACGAGCTTTCCGGCGCTCTTCACGGCTTGTTCCGGGTGCGCTGCTTCACCCAGGACGACGCCCATATCTTCATGACCCGGGAGCAGATGAAGGAAGAGATCAAAAACGTGACGCGGCTGTTCGACGAGATCTATTCCACCTTCGGACTGACTTACCAGATCGAGCTTTCCACCATGCCCGAAGACCATATGGGCGAAGAGGCGGACTGGAAGTTTGCGGAGGACACGCTGCAAGCCGCTATCGAGGAGATGGGCAAGCCCTTCGCCGTCAACGCCGGCGACGGCGCCTTCTACGGCCCCAAGCTGGATTTCCATCTGGCCGATTCCCTGGGCCGGACCTGGCAATGCGGCACCATTCAGCTGGATTTCCAGATGCCCGAGCGGTTTGACCTGGAATATGTGGGCGAAGACGGCCAGAAGCACCGGCCCGTCATGATCCACCGGGCGCTGCTGGGTTCCATCGAGCGGTTCATCGGCGTCATCACCGAGCATTACGCCGGCGCTTTCCCGGTATGGCTCAGCCCTGTGCAGGTAAAAATCCTGCCCATCACAGATCGGACCCACGAATATGCCGCCGATGTGATGAACAAGCTGGACGCCCTGGGCTTCCGCTGCGAACTGGACAGTCGTAGCGAAAAAATCGGCTACAAGATTCGGGAGGCTCAGCTGGAAAAAGTTCCTTATATGCTGGTGCTGGGCGACAAGGAGAAAGAGGCCGGCCAAGTCGCCGTCCGCTGCCGCGAGACCGGCGAAACCGAAGTCATGGCCCTGGAGGATTTTATCGCCCGCCTGACGCAGGAAGTCTCCAGCCGGCAGGCGCCGGCCAGTAAGTAGCAGGCTGGCGGATTGCCCGTCTGCGGGATTAGAGAGAAAGTATCTACAGTGTGGAGCGGGTCGGGCTTCCGGCCCGCTCTGGCCGACGGGGGGACGAATATGCTTCATGTGGCGGCGGCGATTGTCCGCCGAAAGGGCGAAATATTGATCTGCCAGCGCCGGCCGGGAGGCGGCTGCGGCGGGATGTGGGAATTTCCTGGCGGCAAACTGGAGCCCGGCGAAACGCCAGCCCAATGCGTGATCCGGGAGTGCCGGGAGGAGCTGGGGGTGGAAATCAGCCTGAAGGGCCTGCGGGAACAAAACTCCTATCAGTATCCAGACAATGAAATCAGCTTCTCCTTTTTCGAGGCGGAGCTTTTGGCCGGGGATCCCTGCCTTCGAGTTCACCAGGCCATCGCCTGGCGGCCGCCTTGCCGGCTGACAGAGTATGAATTCTGCCCGGCGGACCGGCGGCTGGTGCGGGAACTGGCCCGACAGGGCCGGGAAAAATAGCGGAGCCCAAAGGAGGGCTTGGAATGGAACAGCAAATCCAACGTCTGCAGCAGCTGATCGATCAGAGCCGCTATACGGTGTTTTTCGGCGGCGCCGGCGTTTCCACAGAAAGCGGCGTACCGGATTTCCGCAGCCCGGACGGCTTGTATCAGCTACAGTATCAATATCCGCCGGAAACCATCATTAGCCACAGCTTTTTTATGCAGAACCCGGCGGAATTTTACCGTTTTTATCGGGATAAAATGCTTTGGCCCCAGGCTGAACCCAACCCGGCCCACCGGAAGCTGGCGGAGCTGGAGGCGGCGGGCCGGCTACAAGCGGCGGTCACCCAGAATATCGACGGCCTGCACCAGGCCGCCGGCAGCCGGAATGTATTGGAGCTCCATGGCAGCGTCCATCGGAATTATTGCATGAACTGCGGCAAATCCTATTCCATGGAAGAGGTTTTGCAGAGCCAAGGGGCTTTCCGCTGCGGCTGCGGCGGCCTAATTAAGCCTGACGTGGTGCTGTATGAAGAGGCTTTGGACCCGCGGATTTTGGAGCAGTCTGTGGAGCATATCCGCCGGGCGGAGCTGCTGATTGTGGCGGGCACGTCGCTGACGGTTTATCCCGCCGCCGGCCTGCTGGATTTTCTCAAAGGCAAGCTGGTTTTGATCAACCGGGCCAAAACCGGCCGGGAGAACCAGGCCGACCTGTTTATTCAAGGCGACGTGGGCCGGACGCTGAGCGAGATTCAGGTGAAAACCTCTTGACGCCGGCTTCTGCCGGTGGTATCATGATCCCAAATCGTTCTTTGCCTCGGCGCCAAGGCCGGGATGAAGGTCAAACAGAACGCATCAGGATGAAAGACGTTGACAGAGACAGTATGTTTCATGCCAAAAGGCCCAGCGAGCCGGGGGCAGTGGGAGCCCGGCGCGAATAGGCGGAAACAGAAGATCCCTCTGGAGTCGCAAGCCGAAAGGGCGTTTTGCCTCAGTAAGCGCAGCCGGCCTCCCGCCGTTATCGGGGACGCATATGTTGGTATGTTGTAATGGGTGGTAGAACGGAAGCGCAAGCCTTCGTCCCGTTTCATACGGGGCGGAGGCTTTTTTGTTTCCTCTTCCGGTTACAGCGCCAGAAAATTGGAGGAATCAAATATGCCCCAAACTTTATTTGGAACCCAAGAATGCAGCCGGCAAGCCCCGCTGCCCCTAACCGCCGCCGGGCTGGAACAAATCCGCCGGTATGGAACAGAGCCCTTTATCGAGCAGTGTCGGGAGGCCTTCGGCCCCCAATCCGAAGGCCGAGGCATCCGAATTTCGCCTTTCTGGAACCCGGCGGAGCCGCCTCAGGTTTTGAACCTTTTTCCTCTGGGAGAAGAGGCCTTTTTCTTGTGCCGCAGCGCTCCGGCTCTGGATCCAGAGCGCTGCTATATCAAGGCCCGGAAGGCGGGGAGAGTCTATTATCTGGAGGAAAATCAAGCGCCCGCAGCCCTGGGCGGCGATTATGAAATCCTCTATTATATGTTGGGCAAAGAATTGGCGGAGCTGATGGAGGGGACAGAAGGAAAAAGGAGTCTATGACTTCTGCTTTCCGCCAGTTCCAAAGCCAGCGACGGGGCTCTGAGCCAAAGAAACGCCGCTCATAAAGAAAAAACAGCCCCCTCAAAGGGCTGTTTTTCGATGTTAGTTCCAGATGCGAAGGCTACTTGGCCAAATAGAAATAGCCCAGCACCAGCAGGCCCAGCGCGATGCGATACCAGCCGAAGACGGTGAAATCATGCTTGCGGATATAGGCCAGCAAAAACCGGATGGCAAGCAGAGACACCAGGAAGGCCACGCCGGCGCCTGTCAACAGCACGGCCCATTCGGCGGCGGAAAAGGCGAAGCCTACCTTGAGCAGCCGCAGGAAGCTGGCGCCCAGCATCACCGGGATGGCCAGGAAAAAGGAGAATTCCGAAGCGACCTGCCGGGAACAGCCCAGGATGGAAGCGCCCAAAATGGTGGAGCCCGACCGGGAGGTGCCCGGGACCAGGGACAGGCATTGGAACGCGCCAATCAAAAAGGCGGTTTTCGCGTTTAGATGGCCCATGGTGTTAATTCTGGGCCGCCGGTCCTGGCGCTCTAAAACCAAGAAGGCCACGCCATAGACAATCAGAGCCGCCGCCACGACCACCGCCGTGCTGATGCGCTCGATGGCCTCGTCGAACAAAATGCCCAATACCCCGGCGGGGATGCAGGCGATGACAATTTTAATCCACAGCGTGATGGTATCCACCCGCTCGTTTCGGTCCTTTTTGGAGGAAAAGGGGTTGAGCCGGTGGAAATACAGCGCCACCACCGCCAAAATGGACCCCAACTGCACCACTACCAGGAAAGTATTCCAAAACGCCGGAGTACATTCAAAATGAACAAATTCATCCAGCAAAATCATATGCCCGGTGCTGCTGATGGGCAGCCACTCGGTGACGCCCTGGACAATGCCGTATAAAACCGATTTCAACAGTTCGATATAAAGAACCATAGAGTTCCTCCTTATGTCGGGAAGGCCCGACGGCCATACTTCGTATCAGCGCGGCGGAGCCATTTGCTTCTATGCCCGCAGCCGGCGCCCTGGCGCGCCTTTGTCCCAGGGCTTTCTGGAAGTATTATACCATAACAGATACAGAAAAAGAACCTCTTTTATAAAATCCCTTTTAGGGTCAACCCTTTTTCAAAAGGGGCGGCGCTCCGCGGACTTAAAAGACGAAAGACAGCCGCCCCAAAGGGCGGCTGTTTTGGTTATTCCGGTTCCTGCCGCCAATACCGGCAAAGAGACGGGTTTTCCGTTTTTGTCATGGGCAGCAAAAGGAACTGGAGGTGGGGGACTGTTGCTTTCGACATAGCCGTTTTCGTGGACAAAGACGAAAACCCTGCGGTCAAAAGGCGGTTCCCAGTCCGACCTCAGAGGGACCGGCGTCCGCTCCTCTTGGTAAAAAATCTGACTTTTTTCACTTTCTGGAATCACCCAGGCGGTCAAACCAGCCAATATTTCCGGGTCTGGCTCAGGGAGCGGAAAGCCCGCCTTGCCCTGGGCGTTTTGGCACAACACAGCCAGATGGAAGGGGGATAGTCCTCTTAGGGGGAAAGGCTCGGCCCCGAAGCGCGCGTTCAGCCAGCGGCCCAGCCCTTCCGTCTCACCGTCCCTCAATCAGCCCGGCGCAGCGCTGGAGGAAAAATTCCCGGGCGCCGGCGCCGGTGACGCTAACGGTCTCTTGGTCGTCGATTTTCACTTTGACGGCTTCCACGCAGTCGCCGTCGCAGAACATACTGGATACTTCCACCTGGTCGTGGAGGCTGTATTCCTCCACCATCTGCCGCAAAGTGCACAGCACGTTATAAGAGCCCTTGGCATGGCAGAAACTGCCCACGCACACGCTGAATTTCATGGGAAATCCTCCTTTACTACTCGTTCACATACTCCACGTGCAGCAGCTCGTGGACCCGGCCTTTGAGCACGCTGTCATACAGGGCGGTGACGGCGTAGTTTTCCTCCGAGCGCTTGATGGGGCTCATTCGATCCGCCTGATAGAGGCCCTGGCCCCGCTTGGCCTTTTCCGCCTTGGCGGCGAAAGGCTGGCCGGCGCCGGAGACGCAGCCGCCCGGACAGGCCATGACCTCGATAAAATCATAATCGCACTGCCCTTGAGCCAGTTTGTCCATCAGAGGCCGGGCGTTGGCCAGGCCGCTGACAATGGCGATGCGCACGGTTTTTCCGCCAATTTCCACCTGGGTTTCCTTGACGCTCTCCATGCCCCGGACGCCGTTGAAGGCGATGGCCCGCAGGGCGCCGGTGGATTTGTCGTCGCTGAGGCGGCGGATCACCGCTTCCGTCACGCCGCCGGTGACGCCGAAAATCACCCCGGCGCCGGTGGAGACGCCGAAGGGCATATCCACGCTCTCGGGCTCCAACTCCTCAAACACAATGCCCGCCTGACGGATCATGGAGATCAGCTCTTGGGTTGTGATGGCGTAATCCACGTCGGAGACGCCGTTTCGCTTGAATTCCGGCCGGGCTACTTCAAACTTTTTGGCGGTGCAGGGCATGATAGCCACAGAGACAATCCGCCGGGTGGAGGTTTTCAGCTGCTCCTTCAGCACCGCGCCAAACATCTCCATGGGGGAGCGGCAGGTGGAGACATGGGGCAGCAGCTGGGGGTAATTCTTTTCCACAAACTGAACCCAGGCCGGGCAGCAGGAGGTGAGCAGAGGCAGCTTTTGCCCCGAGGCCAGCCGGCCGGCCAGCTCGTTGGCTTCTTCCAGTACAGTCAGGTCCGCCCCTGTGGTGGTGTCGTAGACTTCGTCAAATCCCAGGCGGCGCAGGGCGGCCGTCACTTTGCCCATGGCGTTTTCTCCGGTTCCCAGGCCCATTTCCCGGCTGATGCCCACCCGGACGGCGGGGGCGATCTGGACCACGCACTTGGTCTTGGGGTCGGCCAGCTCGGCCCACATCCGCTCCACGTCGTTTTTTACCACAATGGCGCCGGTGGGGCAGACGGCGGCGCATTGGCCGCAGCCCACGCAGGAGCTGTTGGCGATAGGCTCATGGAAAGCGGGGGCCACCTTCATGCGGGAGCCTCGGCCCACGAAGTCGATGGCGCCCACGCCCTGGATTTCCTCGCACATCCGCACGCAGTCGCCGCACAGGATGCACTTGGCGCTGTCCCGGCTGATGCACAGGGAGGATTCGTCCCGCTGGTGTTCGTCGCTCAGCTGGCCGAAGCGGATATTGTGGATGCCAAATTGATGGGCCAGCTGCTGCAATTTGCATTTGCCGCTCTTTTCACAGGTCGTGCAATCCCGGCAGTGGCTGGCCAGCAGCAGCTCCAGCACGTTGCGGCGGTATTTCCGCAGCCGGGGGGTGTTGGTGAAAATCTCCATGCCCTCCCGGGGCGGCGTGGAACAAGCCGCCTGGATGTTGCCCCGCCGGTCCTCTACCATGCACATCCGGCAGGCGCCATAGACGGAGAGCTCGGAATAATAGCAGAAAGTGGGCAGCTCGACGCCCGCTTTGCGGATGACCGCCAGGATATTCTCTTCCCCGGCGATTTCCACCGGGATATTGTCCACCATCATAAACGCGCTCATGGGCTAACCCTCCTTCACTGCGTGGAAGCTGCACCCGTCGATGCAGGCGCCGCATTTGATACATTTTTCCTGATCGATGACAAAGGGGCTGCGGACCTCGCCGGAAATGGCGCCCACAGGGCAGTTTCGAGCGCACTTGGAACAGCCCTTGCATTCCTGGGCGTCGATATAATAGCGCTTGAGCTTCTGGCAGTTGTGGGTGGGGCAGCGCTTTTCGTTGACATGGGCTTCATATTCGTCCCGGAAATAGCGGATGGTGCTGACCACCGGCTGGGCCGCCGTTTTGCCCAGGCCGCACAGGGCGGTGGCGGAGATGGTTTCCGCCAGCTCCAACAGCAGGTCGATATCCCCAGGCTGGCCCTGGCCCGCCACAATGCGCTCCAAAATCTCCAGCATTCGTTTGGTGCCCTCCCGGCAGGGGACGCACTTGCCGCAGCTCTCGTTCTGGGTGAAATTCATAAAGAACCGGGCCACTTCTACCATGCAGGTCTTGTCGTCCATCACCACCAGGCCGCCGGAGCCGATCATGGCGCCGACTTTTTGCAGGGAGTCGAAATCCAGCGGCAGATCCAGGTGTTCTTTTGTCAGGCAGCCGCCGGAGGGGCCGCCGATCTGCACGGCCTTGAATTCCGCTCCGTCCCGCATCCCGCCGCCGATATCGAAGATGATCTCCCGCAGCGTGGTTCCCATAGGCACTTCGATGAGGCCGGTGTTCTGGATATTGCCCGTCAGGGCGAAGGCTTTGGCGCCCGGGCTGTTTTCCGGGCCGATGGACCGATACCAGTCCGCTCCCCGCAGGATGATCTGGGGCACGTTGGCCAGGGTTTCCACATTATTGAGCACAGTGGGTTTTTCAAAAAGGCCCTTTTCCACTGTGCGGGGCGGCTTGACGCGGGGCATTCCCCGGCGGCCCTCGATGGAGGCCGTCAGCGCGCTGCCCTCGCCGCAGACAAAAGCGCCGGCGCCCCGACTGATGTGGATATCGAAATCAAAGCTGGAACCCAGGATATTCTGGCCCAGAATGCCGATTTCCCGGGCCTGCTGAATGGCCTCGGTCAGCCGGCTGACGGCCATGGGGTATTCGGCCCGCACATAGATATAGCCTTGGCTGGCGCCCACGGCGGCGCCGGCGATCATGATGCCTTCCAGCAGCCGGTGGGGGTCGCCCTCCATCACCGACCGGTCCATAAAGGCGCCGGGGTCTCCTTCGTCGCCGTTGCACACGATGTACTTGGGCTGGGCCGGCTGACGCCGGGCCTGCTCCCATTTGCGTCCGGTGGGGAAGCCGCCGCCCCCTCTGCCCCGCAGGTTGGAGCGCTGGATTTCCTCCACAATCTGCTGGCCCTCCATTTCAAACAGAGCCTTTTCCAGGGCTTTGTATCCGCCGATGGCGAGATACTCCTGGATGGAGGTGGCGTCGATATGGCCGCAGTGCTCCAGCACCGTTCGGGTCTGCTTTTTATAGAAGGGGATTTCCTCCTGGGTCATGTAGATCTCCCCGTTGATTTTATAGCAAAGCCGCTGGATGGGCTCGCCGCCCAGGACGGTTTTTTCCACAATTTCTTCGCAGTCGTCGATCTTTACCTTGGTATACAGCCAGCCTTGGGGCTCGACGCGCACCAAGGGGCCCATTTCGCAGAAGCCATGGCAGCCGCTACGCTTGACGCCCACCTCTTCGCCATGGGGTTCGTGGGCCAGGTCCACCTGGCAGTTGACTCCTTTTTCCCGTAGCAGCTCGATGAGCCGGGCGTAAATATCCAGCGAGCCGCCGGCCACGCAGCCGGTGCCCGCGCAGACCAGCACCTTTTTCACCTGGGCCGCGAAGCGGCCCTCCAGCGCCTGGCGGAGGCTGGTCAGGTCTTCTCTGGTTTTCAGCATACGGCCCCCTCCTCCCGCAGCCGGGCTAACAGCTCTTCCGCTTTTTCCGGCGTCATGGACGGATACACTTTGTCGTTCACCGTGCAGGCCGGCGCCAAGCCGCAGGCCCCCAGGCAGGATACGGTTTCCACGGTGAACATCATATCGTCTGTGGTCAGCTTGCCGGCGGAAAGGCCCAGGCTCTCCCGCATTTTTTCCAGAATGGGAACGCTCTTGCGCACATGGCAGGCAGTGCCGTCGCAGATTTTAATCACATACTTGCCCTTGGGCTCCAAGGAAAAGTTTTCATAAAAAGTGGCCACGCTGTAGATCTTGGCGGCGCTCATTTGCAGCTTGCGGGCCAGGTAAGGAAAAATTTCCCGGGGCAGGTAGCGGTACTGGGCCTGGATATCCTGCAAAATCGCAATCACATTGCTGGGCTCCGCACCGTGGCGGGCCACAATGCCGTCGACAACGGTAAAATCAATTGCATTTGTCATATGTAATCTCCCCCTCCAAAAAATTATTGTCGCTCTTTTATAGATTAAAGCCGCTCCAGTCTATCGTTTTTATCTATAATAACTATATCTGTCTGACGCCAAAAATGCAATGATATTTTTTTAACACTTTATGAAATGAAGAAGAATCACGTTTTTTCCTTATATTATTAGGCGGCGGGCAGAAAAAGGCCCAGGACCGGCAAACCAGCCCTGGGCGGGGGATCTATATGGTTTGGGGTTTGGCGCCGGAGGCTATCGCCAGCTTTCCAGCCCGGCAGAAGCCAGGGCCAGGGCGCTTTGATGGGTTTGCTGGTCGGCGGCGCCGCGGTCGAAATCGAAGCAGAACGGAGAGAAGACTTGAACTTTTCCCGTCCCCATCACAATGCGGATGTTCCGGGCTACGGTTTCCAATTCATGGCCTCCGGGAACCGGGCCCTCATAGGAGGGGATCAGCTCCGGCTTCAAAATGTCCCCGTCTACAAACAGATATAGGGCGTCTACCCGGCCGGCCAGCTTTTCCACCGCCTGGCGCCAGGCGGTTTCATCCTCAAAAGCGGCGGCCTCCAGCCGGTTGACGCCGGCTTCCCGCAGGTTCCAGGCGCAGTCCTCGTCCAGCGCCCGCAGGTCGGCGGCTAAGATGTTTTCGCCGGCCAAAGGCCGTTCCAGGCCGCAGGCTTGGCGGCGAAAGGCCGGCAAGGTCTGGCCGGTTATGACGGCCATCGGCAAGGAGACCATCTGCAGAGGCCCGGCCTGCCCTTCTAAAATGCGGTTGTCGGCGTGGGCATCCAGCCATACCAGGCCCAGCCGGGTTTCCGGCCCCAAAGCCTGAGCCATGCCGCCCAGCGCGGCAGGGGCGTAATTGCAATAGCCCCCGGCCAGAAAGAGGCGTTTCCCCTGTTCCAGGCCCTGGCGGACGGCCTGGGCGAAAGCCCGGGTCAGACCCTCGCAAGGCGGATACTGACTCCAATCCTTTTGGTCAATCCGGCAAAATTCCGCCTCAAAACCGGCGTTCTGGTAAATCTGCCTCCGTCGGTATTCGTCCGCCGCCTGGGGGAGGAGGCAAGGCCGGAGGGAGGACCGGAAAACCGCCTCCCCCTGCTGGAGTTCCGCCGTCCATCCGGCATAGCAATAGGGATATTCTACCACTCGCAGCTCTTTATTCTGTTTCATACCGCGCCTTTCCCGGCGGGGCTGCCTGGCAGCTGTTCCTCCAAAAAATCCTTCAAATAGCCGTAAACGGCCTTGCTGTGGACGACATAGCTGCTGTGGGTGGCCTGGGGCACGACAGCCAGCTGAGCGCCGGGAATGGACTGGGCCAGCCAGCGGGTGTGACGCTCCCGCACGGCGTCATATTGCCCCGCCGTTACCAGAACGGGGATTTGAATGCGGCCCAGTTCTTGTTGGGAGATATGGGGCTCCCGGGCCAGCATCTGGGCCAGCGGGTCTGGGTCGAAGGCCGCCCAGACGCCATAGGCCATCTGCCATCGGGCCTTGAGGCCCTGGGGGTTGGCGTTGGCGCCGCTGACTGCTAGGCAGGACAGCAGGCCGGGATGCTGGATCGCCAGCATCAAACCCACAATGCCGCCGTCGCTGAAGCCATAAAAAGCCGGTTTATCCAGTTTCAGCCGCTGGATAAACTGGGCCATATCCTCCGTCATCAGCCGATAATCCACAGGGACGCCCCGGCCGCTTCGGCCGTGCCCCCGGCTGTCCACGACGTAAACCTGGTAATCCCGCGCCAGGGATCCTTCGATCTGATCGAAAATCCGGCCGCTTTCGCCGTTGCCGTGGAGCAGAATCAGCGGCTTTCCGCGGCCCGATACCTGGTAATAAAGCTCTGTTCCATTTACCGCAATGCGCACGGGCTTCCTCCTTTTCTTCGTTAAGGCAGATAGTCAAAGGCAATCTGCCAATTTTCCTCTTCCTGTTCTAGGGCGGTCAACAGGCCGGTCAGCGCCCGCTCCGCCGCCCCTTTGGCCTCTTCCAGCAGGCCGCCTTCTATGGCCTTTTGCTCCATGGCCTGCTGCTGGTCCACAGAAAACCGGGCGTAGTCCTCAATGCTGATGGGATTGAAGAGATTGCGGCTTTCGTCGTAGACCTTCAGGCTGTCCTGGTCGATTTCATGGGACAGGATTTCCGGCTGGGGCAGAGAGACCGTCACCCGGGCTCCCTCTTTTTTCACGGAGGCCCGGCCCAGATCCACCCCAGCGGAGATTTTGCCGTCATAGGAGACGATGAAACTCTTGCCGGAAAAGGGGATGCGCCAGCCGTAGAAATTGGAGCTCTCTTCAAATTTTCCCATGTTGGTGTAAAAATATTTTACGGCTACCAGTTCCTGAGCCTGCTGGATTCGGTTGGTCAGCAAATCGGCGGTAATTTCCGGCGCGCCTTTGCTTCGGGCGGCCCACAGGGCGCCGGCGCCAAAGCAAAGGCAGACGATCAGCGCCAGCGCGGCCAGCCAAACCAGCCCTCGCCAGAGCCGGCCCCGGGCGCCTTGGTTGGTTTCCGGCGTTCTGGTATCAGTCGGCATAGCCCTTTTCCTTGCGGAATTGCTTCCAGTCCTCCAGGCTTTCCCGGAGCAGCTGGGTGCATTTCAGGCCGTAGGGGCATTTGCTTTCGCAGGCGCCGCAGCGGCGGCAGTTTTCCACTTTGGCCATTTCCGCGGCCCATTCCGGCGTCATATATTGCTGCCAGGGGGAGCGGCGCAGCAGCTGGGGCAGCCGGGCGATGGTATTGATTTGGATTCCTTCCCGGCAGGGCATACAGTAACCGCAGCCCCGGCAGAAATTGCCCGCCAGCTCTTTCCGGTCCCGTTCAATCTCTGCCTCCAGTTCGGGCGTCATGGTCACGCCCTGGTTGGCGCAATCCAGAAAGTCCTGCAGCTCCTCTTTTTTCTGCACGCCCCAGATGGGCACGGCGTTGGGCAGCTGCTGGAAAAAGGCGTAAGCCGCCCGGGCGTTGGTCAACAGGCCGCCGGAAAGGCCTTTCATGGCGATAAAGCCCACGTCCAAGTCGCCGCACAGCTTCACCAGATCCAGATCCTCCTGGGGAGACACATGGGAAATGGGGAACTGTACGGTGTCGTAGAGTCCGGTTTTGGCGGCGGCTTCAGCCACGTCCCGCCGATGGGAAGTGACGCCGATAAACCGGCATTTGCCCGCTTTGCGGGCGGTTTCCAGGGCCTGATGGATTCCCTCCGGGTCTTCCGCGTCGGGAACCGCTTTGATATTGTGCAGCTGCAAAATATCCACATAATCGGTCTGAAGCATTTGCAGGCTCTTGTCCAGGTCCTCCATCACCTGCTTGCCCGTCTGGCCCATGCTCTTGGTGGAAATGATGATAGACGTCCGCCGGTCGCGGAAGGCTTTGCCCAGCTTTTCCTCGCTGTCGGTATAAGCCCGGGCAGTGTCATAATAATTGACGCCTGCGTCATAGGCCATATGCAGCAGTTCCACGGCGGCCTGGGCGTCGATGCGCTGGATGGGCAGCGCGCCAAAGGAATTTTCCGTCGCCATCAGGCCTGTGCGGCCCAATTTTTTCATTTTCATAGAGATCGCTCCTTTTCATCTGTCGCCGCTTGGCAGCGTTTGTTCTATTATACCATACCCCGCCTCCCTTGACCAGCGGACGGTTTTCAGAGCGCGGCGGCCTCGCCTATCGACTGCTTTCTTTGAGGCGGCGGGGCCGGCGTCTGCGGCTACTCTTTGATTGTGCCGTCCGGGTTGAATAGAGGCAGCTTTTCCAGATAGACGACGTCCTGCCTCCGCTGGGCGTCGCCTTCGGCCAGGATGGCCATTTTGCCGCAGACCAGGCCGCCGGCCCGGCGAGCCAGCTCCTCGATGGCGGCCAGGGACTCCCCGGTGGAAACCACGTCGTCCACCAGCAAAATCCGCTTGCCCTGCATCAGCCGGGCGTCTGCGGCGTCCAGATAGAGGCTTTGCTCTCCTTGGGTGGTGATGGAGCGGACGCTCACATGAAAGACTTCGGTCATATAGAGCTTGGGCTTTTTGCGGGCCACAAAGTAATGAGCGTCGCCCCGCTGACGGGCCATTTCGTGGGCCAAGGGAATGCCTTTGGCCTCGGCGGTGAGCAGATAATCGTAATCGGGGGCTTTTTCCAGCAGGGCGGCGGCGCAGGCTTGGGTCAGCGGCGCGTCTCCAAAAATCACAAAGGCGCCGATGGAAAGGGTTTCGTTGACTGGGCAGATGGGCAGGCTGCGCTCCAGCCCCGCCACAGCGATTGGATAGCGATTCATCAATAACGTCCTCTTTTTCCGTTCATTCTTTTTCTTTTTTCAGGGAAAACTCCCCCTTCATTATACGCCCCCTGACGCCCCTGTCAAATCCCTTTGGGATTCTTGAATTTTGCCCAGAGGCTCTTGCGCGTTCCCGGCCTTGTTGGAAGGCTGGGGAAATCCGTTTGGGAAGAACCGATGGAAATGCAAAAAACCAGGCTTTTCGGCCTGGTTTTTCGTCACCCGATATCCTGTTCCAGATTGGCCCGATTCAGGCCGATGTTGGAAAAAAAGTCTTCGGCCCGCTGGCCGTGGGGGCGGTTGAACCGGCCCAGCAGATAGAGGCATTCCGGGTCCCGCCGGATGGTATTGATCCGGGATTCGCAGCTCAGCGTCATCTGATAACCCATTTCCTTCAAAATCGCTTCGCTGTCCTGGGTGTAGTAGCCGAAAGGATAGGCGTAAACCGCCGGTTTTTGGCCTATGGCCTGTTGGATTTTCTCCTCTACCGCGGCGGTATCCTGCTGGAAACTGGCGCGGTATTGCTCCGCCCCTTCCCCCTTCTGCTTTTTGGCGCCGGCCCGGCTTTCTTTGCCCGCGGCGTCGTGCATATCCTGGCTGTGGCTGCCGATTTCCACCAAATCAGATTGGCCCAGCTCCCGGACCTGCCGCCAATTGAGATGGGAATAGTTCAGATGCTTCACCGCGTCCGGCTGGGAATACAGCTCGGAATACCGGCCGATGACGCTCACCACCGCCTTCATTTGGTATTTTTCCAGCAGCGGCCAGGCATTGGCGTAAAAGCTTTCGTATCCGTCGTCAAAGGTCAGCAGCACCGGCCGTTCCGGCAGCGTTCCCCTGCCTTGGGTATAGTCGATCAGCTGTCTGGCGGAAACCGTCTGATATCCGGCGGCTTTGAGCCAAGCCAGATCCCCCTCGAATTCCGAACAGGATATCACATAATCTCCCAGCAGGCCGCTGTCCTCGCCCAGCACATGGTGATACATGATCACCGGCAGCTCCGTCCCCTCCTCCGCCGTCGAAACCGCCGCGGCGGCAGGCGGCGCAGGCGCCGTCCGCCAAGCGGCCAGGCCCCCAAGTAACAAAAGGCCCGCGCAGCAAAGGGCCGCAAGCCCCTTGCTTTTTTTCCCTTTCATAGCCCCCAGGTTTCTCATTGTCGCAGCCCCCTTCCAGCGTCTCATTTGTATGCGGCGGCAGGGAAAGCTATGCAAAAAAGAAACATCCCCCGTTTCCCAATGGAAAAACGGGGGATGGGTTCGCCTTATGGAAACTCCACCGGCTGGTATTCCGCCATATTGGGGGAAAACGCATTGTCGAAATAGTCCATAAAGATGCGATAGCATTGACTGGGGGAGACCATCTTGTAATAAAGCCGGATTCCGCCTTCGACTTGCAGGGCCAGCTCTACCTCGATCTGTCGGTCGTCATTATCCTGGCGGGCCTGGATAAACCGAATGCCCTTCTGGGCTTTGGGCGGCGTCAAGATGATAAACTGGTCCGGGTCGTCAAATATCGCCTCCAGATATTCTTCTACCGCCGCCTCGTCCACCTCTCTCGTCCCGCCGTCCTGGTTTTCCAGGCGATAGTAGCTCTGCTCCTTTACGTCGCGAAAAATAACGTCTTTGGCCATATAACTTTCATCCTTTCTGCCGCATATGAGCCGGCGTTTTCTCGGATAGCCCGGCTTTTTCCTGTTCAATGGTCTGGCGGAGAGCCTGCTCCAGTTGGCGCATGGCCTCTTTGTCCAGACCCTTGGTTTCCACAGGGGGCAGGATTTTTATTTTCACATCGGCGGGTTTGATCCAGAAGCCGTTGGCCTCCATGATCCGATAGGAGCCCTCGATGCACAGGGGCACGATGGGGACCCCGGTTTTGGAGGCGGCCTTGAAAGCGCCCCCTTTGAATTCTCCCATTTGGCTGCCCCGGCTCCGGGTGCCTTCGGGGAAGATCAGCATACTGTAGCCCTGGCGCAGCAGATCCGCCGTCTGATTGATGGCCGCCACCGCCTGACGGGGGTTGTCCCGGTCCACAAACACGCAGTGTAGCAGTTCCATCCAGCTGCGAATAAAGGGCAGACCGGCCAGCTCTTCCTTGGCCAACACGCCGCAGGGCTTGGGCAGATAGCCCAGCATCAGCGGGATATCGAAATTGCCCTGGTGGTTGCTCACATAGACCACGGCGCCTTCGGGAATCTCCTCTAAGCCGGAGATTTCCAGCCTGACGCCGGCCAGCTTCAGCAGCCGCCGGGCCCATTTGCGCACCTCGACCTCCATGACGGCGTCGCTGGCCTTGATATCGCCTTGGGCCGTCAGCTTTTTGCATTTGCGCAGCTTGGGCAGCACCGCAAGCATATAGAGCCAGAAATAGATAAACCAGATAATTGTCCGCATACGATTCAGCCCCGCGGCTCCCGCGGGGACCTCCTTTTTCTATTGGCGTTGATTTGGTTTGATTGTACCCCAATCCGGCGGCTTTGACAAGCGAGGGTGGGAAGGGGCGGGAGACTGGGCGGCGTTTCCGCCTGAAAAACGCCTGCCCCAGCGCAAATCGCGCCAAGGCAGGCGTCGGTTTTTTCGTGATTGGGAACGTCAGAAGGAGACGATAAGACCGCGGTCGCCGGCGTAGAAAGAGGTCAGGCCCCGCATGGCCAGCGTAGTGATTTTGTCGAAGTTGTATTTCCGGCGGCAGGCCTTGCAAATCATCTCGGCGTCCTCCGGGTTGTTGCAATGGCTGACAATCAAGTGCCTGCCGGCGGTTTCGCCCCGCTCGCCAATCATCTCTATCAGCCGGTTCAGGGCCTGGGTCATGCCCCGGACTTTTTGGTAAATCTTGATGTTTCCTTCTCCGTCTTCGCCGCACAAGGGATGGATATTCAGCATAGAAGCCATCACGCCCACGGCCTTGTTCATCCGGCCGGCGCTGACAAGAGTGTCCAGCGTGCCGATGAGGAAAAACAAAGTCAGGTTTTTGCGGTATTCCTCAATGCGGGTTACAATTTCCTCAAAGGGAAGGCCCTGGCGGATGAGCTCGCCCAGCTTATAGATGAGCAAAGCCATGGAGCCCGAGGTGGCTTTGGAATCCACCACGTGGATTTTGGCCTCCGGGTTTTCGGCCCGGGCCATGTCCGCCGCCATGCAGGCGGTGGAATAGGAGGCGCTGAGCCGGGAGGAGATTGTGACGGCGAAACAGCAGTCCGCCCCCTGCATCTCCTTTAAGTAGGCGGCGGGGGAAGGGCAGGAAGTGCTCCAGACGCCCTTGATTTCCCGGGGTTTTTCATAGAAGTTAGAAGCGGGCGCAGGCTCCAAGTCCGCGAAGGAAACGCCTCCCGGGCCGTTGAGATACATGGGCACCACGCCGTAGGAAAAGGCGGTTTCATCCTGAAAAAAGGCGGGGGTCAGATCCGAAGAACTGTCGGAAACAATTTTATACGTCATAACGGACGCCTCCTGTACCAAGCGAGATAATATCGTTGTAACATAGTATACACGAATCTGGTTATGAATACAAGATGTCCCGGTTGTATTGTGAAAAATATTTTTGCGGGCCCAGGGGCGGCGCCAATTTGAAACGATTTTGTGAATACCGGCCAGAGTCCTTGACATTTGGATAGAATGTGATACTCTTATTTTAGCACTCGGAGAGCAAGAGTGCTAACGCGCTGCAAGGAGGAAAAAGGCGGTGTTTTGCTATGGACCTTTCGGAGCGCAAACGGCAAATCCTGAAAGCTATCATTGAACAGTATATCGCCACGGCGGAGCCGGTGGGCTCCAAGCTGCTGGCGGCGGCCACAGGGGGCGCGGTGTCCTCCGCCACCATCCGCAACGAGATGAGCGAGCTGGAGGAGCTGGGGTATATCGAAAAGCCCCACACCTCGGCGGGCCGGGCGCCGACGCCTCTGGGATACCGTCTGTATGTAGACGAGCTGATGAGCCGATGCTATGCCACGGCCTTGGAGATCGAGCAGATCCGCCGGCAGCTGGAGAGCAAGATACAGGAGCTGAACCAGACCATGGACCGGGCTTCGGCCATCTTGTCCGAGCTGACGGGCCAGCCGGCGGTGTCCCTTTCCGCCCGCCGGGCTCAAGAACAGGTAAAGAAACTGGAGCTGATCCCCATCCAGGACGAGGAATACGCCCTGGTGGCCGTCACCCATCCGCCGGGGGTCCACAACAAGGTGGCGCGGCTCAGCGCCCCGCTGGCCCAGGGGGAGGGGGAAGCCTTTTACCAGGCGGCCAACTTGCTTTTGCAGCGGGGGGGAAGCCTGAACGGGCTGGAGGCTATTGCCGCCCCCGGTTCGCCGCTGGCTGAGCTGGCGGCGGCTGCGGCGGAGTTTGTGGGCCAGATCCAGCGGCGGCAGGATTCCTATGACATGGTGGTGCAGGGCGCCGCCCGGCTGCTGGGCAACCCGGAATTTTACGACGCCCATAAGGCCCGGGCCCTGCTGGAGTTTCTCAGCGATAAAAGCAAGGTCTTCGCCCTGACCCAGGACCACAAGCCCCAGATGCTCAACGTCCGCATCGGGCCGGAAAACGGCCAGGGCGCCATGGAGGAGGCCAGCTTCATCTTTACCGCCTATGATTTGGGCGAAGATATCAGCGGCGTCATCGGGGTGATCGGCCCCACCCGCATGGATTATAGTAAAATCGCGTCCCGCTTGCTGCTGCTCGGCCGGGGGTTGCAGGGGCTAATGCCCATCCGATTCCCCGAAGAAGAGCCCGGCGAAGACGACGACAGGTGAAAATAGGTGAAAAACATGAGCAAAGAAAAGCGCGAACAGACGGAGCAGACAGAACAGACGCCGGACAGCCAGGAGATTTTGGATCAAGAGGGACAGGCGGTTCAGAGCGGCGCCCCGGAGCCGGCGGAGCAGCCGGACCCGCTGGCCGAGAGCCAGGCTCAATATCAGCAGCTGAACGACAAATATCTGCGGACGCTGGCCGAATATGATAATTACCGCAAACGCTCTCAAAAAGAGCGGGAGGGCGTTTTTGCCGACGCCCAGGCCATGACGGCGGGGCAGCTGCTGCCGGTGCTGGACAATCTGGATCTGGCCCTACAGCAGCCCTGCGCCGACGAAGAGTATAAAAAAGGCGTGGAGCTGATCGCCAAACAGTTCCGGGAGATTCTGGAGAAAATGGGCGTGACGGAGATCCCCGCCCAAGGACAGCCTTTCGACCCCCGGTATCACGACGCAGTTATGCACATCGAGCAGGAGGATCTGCCGGAAAACACGGTTTCCCAAGTGCTGCGCAAGGGGTATCAGTTGGGCGACCGCGTCATCCGCTGCGCCATGGTTCAGGTGGCCAATTAGGCCGGCGGCAAACGACAGGGCCGGGCGTTTTGCCGGCCTTGGGCGCGAAAGAGCGTAGATACGCAAAACGAATACGGGTCGCGGCCGGCGCGCCGCCGACCTCGATAGGAGGAAATTATTATGTCTAAAATTATTGGTATTGATTTGGGCACCACCAATTCCTGCGTGGCTGTCATCGAGGGCGGCGAGCCCAACGTCATCCCCAACGCGGAGGGCGCCAGAACCACCCCCTCTGTGGTCGCTTTTTCCAAAACCGGCGAGCGGATGGTGGGCCAGGTGGCCAAGCGCCAGGCCGTCACCAACCCAGACCGCACCATCATCTCCATCAAGCGGGAAATGGGCAGCAGCCATAAAGTGGGCATTGACGGCAAGGACTATTCCCCTCAGGAGATTTCCGCCATGGTGCTGCAAAAGCTGAAGGCCGACGCGGAAGGATATCTGGGATCCCCTGTTTCCCAAGCGGTCATCACGGTTCCCGCCTATTTTACCGACAGCCAGCGTCAGGCCACCAAGGACGCCGGCAAAATCGCCGGTTTGGAAGTGCTGCGCATCATCAACGAGCCCACTGCCGCAGCCCTGGCCTATGGCGTGGATAAAGAAGAAGAGCAAAAGGTGATGGTTTATGACTTGGGCGGCGGCACGTTCGACGTGTCTGTGCTGAGCATCGACGACGGCACTGTGCAGGTGCTGGCCACCGCCGGCAACAACCGGCTGGGCGGCGACGATTTCGACCAGCGGGTCATCGATTGGATTGTGGCCGAATTCAAAAAGGAGCAGGGCGTGGATCTTTCCGGCGACCGCATGGCCATGCAGCGGCTGAAGGAAGCGGCGGAAAAGGCCAAGATCGAGCTTTCCGGTATGCTCAACGCCAATATCAACCTGCCCTATATCACCGCCGACGCCACTGGGTCCAAACATCTGGATATGACTCTGTCCCGGGCCAAGTTCAACGAGCTGACCGCCGACCTGGTGGAAGCCACCATGGGCCCCGTGCGCCAGGCCATGGGCGACGCCGGCCTCTCCGCCAGCGACCTGTCCAAGGTGCTGCTGGTGGGCGGATCCTCCCGGATTCCCGCCGTTCAGGAGGCGGTGAAGAAAATCACCGGCAAAGACCCCTTCAAGGGCATCAACCCGGACGAATGCGTGGCCATGGGCGCCGCTATCCAGGCCGGCGTGCTGGGCGGAGAAGTCAAGGATCTGCTGCTGCTGGACGTAACCCCCCTGTCTCTGGGCATCGAGACGCTGGGCGGCGTGTGCACCAAGATCATCGAGCGCAACACCGCCATCCCCATCACCAAAAAGCAGGTCTTTTCCACTGCGGCCGACGGCCAGACCAGCGTGGAGGTCCACGTCATCCAGGGCGAGCGGGAAATGGCGGCGGACAACAAGACCTTGGGCCGCTTCCATTTGGACGGCATCCCCGCCGCTCCCCGGGGCGTGCCTCAGATCGAGGTGACCTTCGATATCGACGCCAACGGCATCGTCAATGTTTCCGCCAAAGACTTGGGCACCGGCAAAGAGCAGAAAATCACCATCACTGCCTCGGCCAACCTGTCTAAAGAGGATATCGACAAGGCTGTCAAAGAGGCGGAGCAGTTTGCCGAGCAGGATAAAAAGCGCCACGAGGAAATCGACGCCCGGAACAACGCGGAAAACCTGGTTTATTCCACTGAGAAGAGCTTGGGCGAGCTGGGCGACAAGGTGACGGAAGAGGAAAAAAAACCCGTGACCGAGCAGCTGGAAAAGGTGAAAGAGGCGCTGAAGGGCGACAACATCGAGACCATCAAAGCCGAAGCCGAAGAGCTGACCAAGCGGTTTTATGCCATCGCCGAAAAGCTGTATCAGGACGCCGCGCCCCAAGGCGAGGGCGCGCCGGAGCAGGGGGAGCAGGCCGGCCCCGGGCCGGAGGGCGAGGTCTACGACGCGGACTACAAAGTGGTAGACGAGGACGACAAGCAGAACAACTAAACTAACAAACTGTCAGCCAGGTCGGGCGGCCGCCGGAACCAAGGGGCCGCCTTGGCCTGCGCCAAAGGAGATTGACCATGCCCGAACAGAGAAAGGATCTCTACGAAGCCCTTGGGCTGCAAAAAGGCGCTTCGGAAGAGGAGATCAAAAAAGCATACCGCAAGCTGGCCAAAAAATATCACCCGGATCTGAACCCTGGCGATAAGACCGCCGAGGAGAAGATGAAAGAGGTAAACGCCGCCTATGAAATCCTGTCGGACCCGGAGAAAAAAGCCCGGTACGACCAGTTTGGCCACGCTGGAGTGGACCCCTCCTACGGCGGAGGAGGCGGGCAATACGGCGGGTTTGAGGATTTCGATCTGGGCAGCATTTTCGACAGCTTTTTCGGCGGCGGATTCAGCGGCGGCCAGCAGGCCCGGCGCAACGGCCCCCGAAAGGGCGAAAACATCCGGGCCGGCGTCACGCTGGCTTTTGAGGAAGCGGCTTTTGGCTGCGAAAAGCAGATTACTGTGAACCGGGTGGAAACCTGCCCGGATTGCGGCGGCAGCGGCGCCAAAGCGGGGACCTCCGCCGAAACCTGCCCGGACTGCCACGGGACCGGCCAGGTGAAAAACACCCAGCGTACGGTGTTCGGCGTGTTTTCCTCCACAGCGCCTTGCTCCCGGTGCCGGGGGACGGGCAAGGTGATCAAGGAGCCCTGCCCTACTTGCCGAGGCGCCGGCAGCCAGCGCAAACAGCGGACGATCACGATACAAATCCCCGCCGGCATCGACCACGGCCAGACCATCTCTGTGCGGGGCGAGGGCAACGCCGGCCAAAACGGCGGCTCCGCCGGGGATATTTTTGCGACAGTCAGCATAGCGCCCCATGAGATTTTCAAGCGCCGGGGCCAAGACGTGATGGTGGAGCTGCCGGTGACTTTTGTCCAGGCCGCTTTGGGCGCGGAGCTGGAGGCGCCCAGCATCGACGGTAAAATATCCTATAATATGCCCGAAGGCACCCAGCCGGACACGGTATTCCGCATCCGGGGCAAGGGAATCCCCAATCTGAACGGCCGAGGGCGGGGCGACCAGTTCATCAAGGTGAAAATTGAGATTCCCCGCAACCTGACCCGGGAACAGAAGGAGATTCTGCGCCAGTTTGAAGAAACCGTGGGCGACGCCCAATTCGGCGAAAAAAAGGGCTTCTTTGAAAAAATGAAAGACCTGTTCAATAAATAAAAACCCGGCCGGAAGCCCCGGCGGGCCCGCGGAAGATTTTGAACGCGGCGTCCGTCGGGGCGATTTTTGCTCCGGTTTCGCCCTCGGCAGAAGGGCTTTTGAGAGAGCGAGGGAGGAGGTCCGGATGAAAGAAAAATTGATTGCGTTTTTGAAGAGGGAAACGGTTTTGTGCGCCGCCTTTCTCCTGGCGGCGGTTTCCATGTTTTTTGTCCCTCCAGACGGCCGATATGCGTCCTATGTGGATTTTCGGACGCTGGCCATTTTATTTTGCCTGATGGGGGTTATGGCCGGGCTGCAAAAAACCGGGGTTTTCCAGCGCGTGGCCCAGATCCTGTTGAGCAAGGTGAAAAATGCGCGGCAGCTGGCGCTGATCCTTGTGCTGCTCTGCTTTTTCTCCAGTATGCTGGCCACCAACGACGTGGCCCTCATGACCTTTGTGCCCTTTGCCTTTGTCGCGCTGGATATGGTCGGCCCCCAAGCAAAAAAGCGGCTGCTGGTTCCCATCGTCGTTTTGCAGACTGTGGCCGCCAACCTGGGCAGTATGCTGACGCCTGTCGGCAACCCCCAAAATCTCTATTTGTATGGCAAAGCCGGGTTGTCTCTGACCGCTTTCCTCCGATTGACGCTGCCCTATACGCTCGTTTCCCTATTGGCTGTCGTCGTTTGGACTCTCTTTGCCCTCCCGGGGCGCCAGGAAACCGTTGAACTCTCCTTTTCCGAAAGGGAGGCTCTGGCGGGGCAGGCCCTTCCCTTGGCCGCCTATGGCGTCCTCTTTGCCTTCAATCTGCTGTCGGTGGCCAGAGCGGTTCCTTACGGCTTGGCTTTGGGCGTTACTGCGGCGGGGTTTCTGCTGCTCGATCGAAGCGTTTTCCGCCGGGTGGATTACAGCCTGCTGCTGACCTTTGTGGGCTTTTTTATTTTTATCGGCAATCTGGGGCGGCTTCCGGCCTTTTCCCATCTATTGCAGCGCATTGTCTCTGGCAACGAGATCCTGGCGGGCGCAGCCGTCAGCCAGGTCGTCAGCAACGTGCCGGCGGCTCTGCTGCTGTCGGGTTTTACCGAAAATCTCCCCGCCCTGATCATAGGCGTCAACCTGGGCGGGCTGGGGACGCTGATCGCCTCCATGGCCAGTCTCATTTCCTATAAACTGGTCGCCCGGGAGGACGGAGCGATCAAAGGGGCGTATTTCCGGTATTTTACGGCAGTCAATCTCTGCTTTTTGGCGATCCTTCTGCTGTTCGCTTTTTTTTGGAGGGCGTGAAGCGATTTCCCGAGCCCCGGGCCGCAACCCCCTTGACAAAATGGGAAAAAAATATTATGATAGGGTCTGTTACCAAATTGTAATCAAAAAACATGAATTTGTAATTTTTCGGTAAAGGACGGAAAAAGGAGGCTGGGGCCGTGGGCGAAAAGAGACAAAGCTGGCGCGGGGCGCGCCGCCAGATTATGTGGCGGGTGCGCTGGCGCCGGGCCCTGAATATCGGCGCCAATCTGCCCGTCCGGGAAGACCGGCGGCTGGGCCGGAAAGCCCTGGGCAAGGGCCGGGATCTGCTGCGTTGCCTGTGGAATCTGGTTTGCATGGCCTGCATGACGCTGGGCGAGGGGATTCGGAAAGCCTTTGGACGGCCGGCGGCCAAAGCGGCCGCTTGGTGCGAAGAGCTCTATCAGGCAGTCGAAGCGCGCCGGGCAGAATATCTGCTGGGAGACCGGCGGAGGCAAAAAAGCCGAGGGCCCGCCTGCGCCTTGTTGGCCGCGGTTACCATCAGCTTGATTTCCGCCAGCTATTTCAGCATCGGCGTGGAGGTGCTGCTGGACGGCGAATCTCTGGGATATGTGGAATCTGCTCGGCAGATGGAGGAAATCGTGGCTCGGGTGGAAGAGCGGACCAGCGGCTATTTGGGGCGGCCCTATAGCCTGCCGGCGGATATCTCCTATTCCATAGGCTATGTGCAGAGGGACAATATGCTGGATCCTGCCGCTGCGGAAGAAGCGCTGTTCGCCCAGGTGGGCGAAGTGTCCAGCCAATATATCATCTCGGTAGACGGCCAGCCTGTCGGCGCAAACCCCAGCAAAACCGCGCTGGAACTGCTCAAGCAGCGGCTGCTCAGCGCCCAGGTGGGAGCGGATGAAAACGCCCGGGCGGAGTTTGTGCAGGATGTAACCATTGAACAGGCCAACGTGCCCGACAGTTACGCCAGCTCCATCACGGAGATTGAGCAGGCCCTTTCCGGCGAGCGGGCGGCTATGCAGGTCTACGCCGTGCAGCAGGGGGACACTCTGAGCCAGATCGCCGAGCGCAACGGCATGACCCTTCAACAGGTTCAGGGCCTGAATCCCCAGATCGACCCCGACCGTATTCACATTGGAGAACAAATCACGCTGGCGGGCAGCAAGCCCATGCTTTCGGTGAAAAAGACCACAGTGTTGGAGTATACCCAGCCCATCGCCTATGAAACCGAAGTGCAGTACAGCGACGAGATGTATAAAAACCAAAGCAAGATTATCACGGAGGGCCGGAACGGACAGGCCAGCGTGGTGGCCAACGTAGTCAGTATCGACGGCGTGGAGCAGGAGCGGGTGATCCAAAGCTGGGACGTAGTTCAGCAGCCCCAGAGCGAAGTCAAGCTGGTGGGCTCCAAGGAGCTGCCGGCCAAAGCGGCCAAAGGGTATTTCATCCAGCCGTTCCGGGGTATTCTGACCTCTCGGTACGGCGCCCGCAGCCGGGGTTATCACACCGGCGTGGACTGGGCCGGCGCCAAGGGCAGCCCGGTGGTGGCGGCGGACGGCGGCACGGTGATCCAGGCTGGCTGGAACGGCGGCTATGGCTATAGCGTGACCATCGACCACGGAAACGGTTTGACCACCCTCTATGCCCACAACAGCTCCTTGCTGGTGAAGGCAGGGCAGAAAGTGGCCCAAGGCGAGCAAATCGCCAAGCTGGGCAGCACCGGCAACAGCACAGGCCCCCACTGCCATTGGGAAGTGCGAGTCAACGGCAAGGCCGTCAACCCCATGGGATACTTAAGATAAAATCGGCATGAGCCGTCAGAAACGATTTGCTTTCTGGCGGCTTTTTTGCGGGGATACGGCTGTCCACCGATTTTCCCAAGGGTTGGTCTTTGCGGCCGGGATAAAAGCGATAGCAGGGGTGGGAAACAGGGGGTTCCAAGGAGAGGGGCAAGACATGAAAAAAAGGATATATTGGGTGCTGTGGCGCGCCGGGCTGGCCGGGATATTGGCCGGCGGGGCGCTTCTATTCTTCAGCCGGCCGGCGGCGCCGGCCCAGCAGAAGCCAGAGACGCCGGAACAGATTCAGCCGAATCCATCGAAGCAATCGGAATCAGAACCGCCGCCGGCGGAACCTTCTGAAGCGGGGCCGGCGGGGATTTTCGGGCAATACCAAGCCCGGGCGCAGCGGCTGCTGGATCAAATGACGCCGGAGCAGAAAATCGGCCAGGTCTTTTTGGTTCGCTGCCCGGAAAAGGGGCAGTTGGAGGAGGTCCAGGCCCTGTATCCCGGCGGCCTGCTGCTCTTTGGCCGGGATTTCAAGGGGAAAAGCGGGGAACAGGTCCGGCAGCAGATTCAAAGCTATCAGGCCCAGGCTTCAATCCCGCTGCTTATTGGCGTGGATGAGGAAGGGGGAACCGTGTGCCGGGTCAGCGGCGTCCCGGAGCTGCGGGCGGAGCGCTTTCCTTCGCCCCAGCAGCTGTATCAGGCCGGAGGCCTGGAGGCTGTCCGAGCCGACGCGGCAGAAAAAAGCCGGCTGCTGCTGTCCCTGGGGATCAATTTGAACCTGGCGCCGGTGGCGGATGTGTCCCAAGACCCCCGGCATTTCATCTATCCGCGAACCCTGGGCCAGGACGCCGAGCACACCGCCCAATATGTGGAGGCGGTGGTCGAGACCGCCCAACGGGAGGGCGTCGGCGCCGTGATGAAGCATTTCCCTGGTTACGGCGGCAATGCGGATACCCACGCCGGCGCGGCTTGGGACAGCCGGAGCCTGGCCCAGCTGGAGGCGGCGGATCTGCTGCCCTTCCAGGCGGGAATGGAAGCGGGAAGCCAGGGGATTTTGGTTTCCCACAGCATTGTGGAATGTCTGGACCCAGAGCGGCCCGCCTCCCTGTCTCCGGCGGTCTATCAATACCTGCGGGAGGAAATGGGCTTCTCCGGCGCGGCTCTCACCGACGATCTGGCCATGGGCGCCGTGGGCGGTTACCAGGGCGGAGAAGCGGCGGCTCAAGCCTTGAGGGCCGGGGCAGATTTGCTGATTGTCTCAGATTTCCCGCCCGCCGTCCAGGCAGTCCGCCAAGCCATAGGCCAGGGAACATTGGCTTGGGAGCGGGTAGATCAAGCCGCCCTGCGGGTTCTGGAATGGAAGCTGGCCCTGGGGATTTTGGACTAAAAGGGTTTGGAATAGAAAAAACTCCGTCTATGCAGACGGAGTTTTTTGCGCATTTGGCGGCCTCATCGCCCGCTCAAAGACAGCCAGTCGCAGCATTGCTCCAGAGCTTGGGCAAAGGCTTCCAATCCCTGTTGGTCGGCCTGATCGAAGCGATTTGGCGTGGGGCTGTCGATATCCAACAGGGCGACGACTTTGCCTTGGGCGCGGAGGGGCAGCACGATTTCCGACCGGCTGTCGCCGTCGCAGGCGATGTGGCCTGGGAACGCATGGACGTCCGCCACCCGCTGAACGGCGTTCTGGGCCCAAGCGGCGCCGCAGACGCCCTTATTCCAGCCGATGCGCGCGCAGGCCGGTTTGCCCTGGAAGGGGCCTAAAATCAGCTGATCTCCCGACGTCAGGTAAAAGCCTGCCCAGTTGACCTGGGGCAGGGCATGATAGAGCAGGGCTGCGGCGTTGCTGGCCGCGGAGATGGGCGCTTCCCCTTCGGATATGCTGCGCAGTTGGGCGACCAGCAGGGGGTAGAGTTTTTCTTTTTCTGGGGGATAGAAAGATAGGTTTTCCATCAATTCACCGCCTTGTCAGTTTCGAGAACATTTTTCAGCGTCGATAGCCAGCACGATCATCAGGCAGAGCAGAGCGTCTTCCGGCCGCTCCACCTGGATTTGGTATGTATCCGTCCAGGCCAGTTCTTTGGAAGCGGTCATCACCAGCCGGCCTTGGGAGTCCGTCACCCGGTAATCCCATTCCAGCCAGTCGCCCTCTACCCGCCAGCCCTGGCAATCCAAAGTAAAGCGAGGGGAAAACAGGGAAAATTCCTTTTTCAGCTGGCCCGCATAGGTTTCGCCCACATAAAAGGCGAAGCGGGGCAGCAGAGTCAAAACCTCCTCCTGCACTCGGCCCAGATAGCGGCCTTGGCAATCGGAAATCTCCAGCCGATGCCCCCAGGACATCTTGCCCCGAACGACGAAAACCGCCTCGCCGTCTTCGCCATAAATATCATAGCTGTCAAACCAAGAAAACACCCGCTGACGGAACAGCAGTCGCATAGATCGCGCCTCCTTGAAGAATATGAGAAATAACGCCGGGCCAAACGGCGTCGTGGGATTTATAGCGCGGGATTGGATAGGCCGGCGCCTTCAACGGTATGATTTGCATGAAGTTTGGATAAAAGTACAACCGTCTCCACATTGGCGGTGCAGGGGAAGAGGTCGAAGGCGCGGGCTTGGGTCAGGCGGTAGCCGCCTTGGGAGAGCTCCTTGATATCTCGGGCCATGGTGGCCGGGTCGCAGGAGATATAGACTAGGCGCTGGGGAGCCAAAGCCAACACGGCCTGGCGGGCGGCTTCGTCCAAGCCCTTTCGAGGCGGGTCTACCGTCACGGTTTGAGGGCGCAGGCCCTCTTGCAGCAGCTGCCGGGCGGCCTGTCCCGCGTCGGCGCACAGGAAGCGGGCGTTTGTAATGCCGTTGCGCCGGGCGTTTTGCCGGGCGTCTTCCACAGCTTGGGGCACGATTTCCACGCCGATCAGCCGGCCGAAACGCCGAGCCATCGTCAGGCCGATGGTCCCGGCGCCGCAATAGAGGTCCAGCAGAGTCTCCTCCGGCCCGCCGCCGGCGTATTCCGCGGCTTGGCGATAGAGGGCTTCCGCCTGCCGGCGGTTGACCTGGTAAAAGGACAGAGGGGAGAGGGAAAATTCCACGCCGCACAGGCTGTCTTGCAGCTGTTCTTGGCCCCAGAGGGGGAGGCACTGAGGGCCTAAGACCCGGTTGCCCTCGTCCCGATTTTCGTTGAGCAGGATTCCGGCCAGGTCGGAACAGGCCTGATGGCAGCGGCGGATCAAATCCTCCGGCTGGGGGACGCCGCGTCCGGCCACGACCAAAGTCAGCAGAGCGCCGCCCTGGCCTGTGCGGACATAGATCCGGCGCAGCAGGCCCCGGCCGGCCTGTTCGTCATAGATGGGGATTTGCCAACAGGAGGCCCAATCCAACACAGCCCGGCGCAGAGCGTCCGCCTGGGGGGATTGGATGGCGCACCGCTCCCCGGGAACTACCTGATGGCTGCGGCGGCGGTAAAATCCGGCCGCAGGGCCCTCTTCTCCCATGGCGCAGGGGTAAATCGCCTTGTTGCGGTAGCCTTCTCTCTGCCCGCCCGTGATTTCCAGCTGGGGGAAGGGAGACCCTCCCAAACGTTCCAGGGCGTCCGCTACCCGCTGGCGCTTGTAATAGAGCTCTTCCTCATAGCTCATGTGCCAGAAATCGCAGCCGCCGCACCGGGGGAAGACGGGACAGGCCGGCGTCCGCCGATGGGGCGAGGGCTCCAACAACTCTTCAATGCGGGCGTAGGCTTTGTTTTTCAGGGCTTTGACAATGCGCAGCCGGCACCGATCTCCCCGGACGCCCCGCTCCACAAAGACGACCTGGCCATTTGCTCGGCAAAGGCCCATGCCGTCGCTGGCGTAGCCGATGATTTCGCCCTCGATGATCGTGTTTTTCGTCAGATTCATGGCCGCAGTTCCTCCGCTAGATTTTCTCCCAGCTGGGCCAGGGGGATTTCAAAGGTCATAGCGCCGGAAGTATAAGGGCCCAGGGAGTATTGCTGAAAAATCAGGCCCAGGCTGTCCTTCGTCAGGTAAAAATCCTCGTCCTGCCAGGTTTGATCCATGGCCTCCCGGTAGTTTTCATAAAAATCGTCCGGCCGCGCCGCCGCCCGCTGTTCTATCAGAGGGGCGGCCAGCTCCAGAATGAGAGCCCGAGGGTCCTGGGCGCCGGGCAAAAGGTCCGCCAAGGACAGCAGATAACAATCCCCCTGGCGCAGCAGCCAGGTTTCCGCTTTTTCCTCCATGGAATCGTGGGCCCCGCCAGTGTATTGGCGGCCGCTGCGGCGGATGGACAGATAATTCCCCTGGTTGCGGCATATCGCGAAATCCTCTTCTACCTCGAAAGGGCCCAGCAGGTTCCCGTCCTCCAGACGCTGGCGGGCCATGGGCAGCAGATCTTCTTGCAGGGCCAGCAGCTGCTTTTCCTTGTAATTGTCGTAATAATTGCCGGCGTTCATGACAGGATGGCCGTCCAGCAGCACCCGGGGCACGGCTACAGACCAGCGGAGCAGGGTTTTTCCTTGGTCGTTTTGTTCCTGGCCGGAGAGCAGATCCGGCTCCGCCGTCAGGCCGGTTTCCGGCGCGGGCGGGTCGACAGGCTGTTCCGGGCCAGGAGCGGGGGGATCCGGCAGAGGTTCCGTTTTTTTGTCGCATCCAGCCAGCAAAAGCAAGCTGGCGCAGGCCAGAGCGGCCCATTTTGTCCTTTTCTTGAGGTTCCGTGGATTCATAAAAGAAACTCCTGTTTTCTGCAATCGGCCTTGGGAATCAGGGCTTATTTTTGGGTTTCGTCGGGGCCCGGCCCCTCGTCTTTCTCCGGCGGAGCGGGCGGTTTCCGGCGCCGGCGCAGCCGCAGGAACAGCGCCGCGGCGAAAATGAGAACAAGGGCCCATAGGGCGATGATCAAGATATTGCCCAGGACGAAGACCAGGATATCCTCCGCCGTCCGCCGAACGGCGGCGACGCTGCCCTGAAACTCCGCCGAAATTCGCTGCCCCAGGCTTTTGGCGCGGCCTTGATCCGGCGTATATTCATAGACCTCCTGGACGGAGATGGTGACGGTGGACAGGGCGATCAGCGAATCCAGCCGCCGCAGACTGCCCTGGAGGCTTTCAATCTGGTAGCGCACGTCGGCCAGGGAGTTTTCCAGAGCCACCACGTCGGTCAGAGTTTCCGCTTTGGAGAGAATCTCCAGCAGCCGCTCCTCCTGAAGCCGCAGGCTTTTCAAATGGGCTTCAGTATCATAATAATATTCGGTGACTTCCTCGGTGTAAAAGCGACTGTCTGTGACGCTGCCGCACTGAGCCAGGCTATTGGCAAAGTCGTCCAGGCCCTGGGCGGGGACCCGGAGGGTGAAGCTGGCCCAGCGGGCCCGGTAATAGTCGTCCGCCGCGCCGGCGCCGGAGGTCTGGCTGTTTTCCACATAGCCGCCGGACGCTTGAATCAACTCTTGGATTTGCTGAATCGTTTTGTCATAGTCCAGCGTCTCCATGGAAAATTCTGCGTTGCGGATGATTTTCCGCGCCGACTGAGCGTCCGTCTGCTCCGGCGCCAGGGCGCCGGGCTCGCTGGGCGCCTCTTCGGGGGAGTCTATAGGCCCGTCGGCGTCGGCTTTCCAGTCGTTCAAATTGGCGGAGCCGCCTTCAAAGCTGTCGGCGGAGAAATCGCGGTCGCCTGCCGGGGCGGTTTCCGAGGACGCCGGTTTGGCGGCGCATCCAGCCGCCAAACCGAAGCACAGGGCCAAAACCAGCAAAAAAGCGCCGCTCTGTTTCCATGTTCTATTCATTCCATTCGCCTCCTTTTATTCTATAAGACGATTTTGGAAGAAGAAAAGTTCCCTGCCGGTTGAAGGGTTATTGATTGGATTGTAATTAATTATTATACCATAGATCGGGTGGATTTGCCAGGGTGGGATTTTCAGAAAACCTCCTTTGCCTCAGACCTTTTCCGCCATTTTGGGAAAGAAAACGGGGCGGCGTGACAAAGAGGGCGGGGTGTGATATAATAGCCGACGAGATCTCTAAATTTGCCGAGACTGGCATTGTGTTGATAGACTGTAAATCGCCTCGGCTTCCTGTATCTGCTGCGTTATAGTTGCTGCGCATGGAAGAAGACAGGCTGGCGGTTATGTGATTCATGATAAAGGAAGATTGGAAAATTGACAACGACAATGGAATTCAAAGACTTTGATTTGGCTCCAGAGATCCTGTCCGCTGTGGCGGAGATGGGATACGAGGAGCCTACGCCCATCCAGCAGCAAGCCATCCCGCCGGTTTCCCAGGGGCGGGATCTATTGGGCTGCGCCCAGACAGGCACTGGCAAAACCGCCGCCTTCGCTCTGCCGATTTTGCACAGGCTGAACCGCCAATGGGACGGGACCCACCGCCTCAACGCCTTGATCCTCACCCCCACCCGGGAGCTGGCTTTGCAAATCTACGAGAATTTCTGCGCCTATGGCAAAAACCTGCCTTTGCGGTGCTGCGTGATTTTTGGCGGCGTTTCTCAGAACCCTCAAACAGACCAGCTGAAAGCGGGAGTGGACGTGCTTGTCGCCACGCCAGGCCGGCTGTTGGATCTGATGGGGCAGGGCTTTATTTCCCTGAAGCAGACGGAAAGCTTCGTGCTGGACGAGGCGGATCGGATGCTGGATATGGGGTTTATTCCAGACGTGCGCCGCATTGTGGCCAAGCTGCCCGCCCGGCGGCAGACCCTGCTGTTTTCCGCCACCATGCCCAGCGAAATCGCCCGGCTGGCCCAGCGGATGCTGCGGGATCCGGTGGAAATCAACGTCTCGCCGGTCTCCCGGCCGGTGGAGTTGATTCAGCAGCGGGTCTATCTGGTGGACAAGGAAAACAAGGCCAACCTGCTGGCCCATCTGATCAAAACCCTCCCGATCCCCCAGGCTTTGGTGTTTACCCGCACCAAACACGGCGCCGACCGGGTGACCCGCCGCCTCAACCGGGAGGGGATTTCCGCTCAGGCCATCCATGGCGATAAATCTCAATCCAGCCGGCAGCGGGCGCTGCAAAATTTCAAAGAATGGAAAATCCAGGTTCTTGTGGCCACCGATATCGCCGCCCGGGGCATTGACATTGTGGAAATGCCCTGCGTAGTCAATTACGATATGCCCTCTGAGCCGGAGACTTACGTCCACCGCATCGGCCGCACCGGCCGGGCAGGCCAGAGCGGCGTGGCCATCTCCTTTTGCGACGAAGAGGAAAAGTCCATTCTGCGGGATGTGGAAATGGTGATCGACAAGCTGCTGGACATCGATTACGACAACCCCTATCCCCTGGGCAGCTATACGCCCGATCCCAATCAGCCCGCCCCCGCCCGGCAGGGCGGCAGAGGGCGGAGCGGAGCCCGGCGGCAGGAAAAGCCCCGGGAACAGGGGCGGGAAAGGGCCAAAGCAGCCCAATCTCCGGCGGAAAACCGGCCGGAGGGCCATATGGCCAGAAGGCGCCGCCGTCCCAGGCGCAGGCCCAAGGCTTCGCCAGAGCGCCAGGGTTGAGCGTCGAGCTGACGTTGGAGCGGCTGACTCTGCGGCGGTTCAGCCGCCGGGACGGCCCGGCCCTCTGCCGTCTGCTGGGGGAACGGAAATGCCCGCCCTTTTGCCCGGACCAGATGGAGGACGAATGTCTGCACCTGGCCTTGACCTGGGAACAGGACCCCTGCCGCTGGGCCGCCTGTCTGAGGGAGGGCCCGAGGGAATTCGTGGGCCAGCTGGCCCTTTCCCCCTTAGAGGGCTGGCCGCCGGGCTTCTGGGAGCTGGGCTACGAGTTTTTGCCGGAGCACTGGG
>CAJUIK010000008.1:44674-55631 GCA_910585875.1 uncultured Eubacteriales bacterium
CTGCCGAGGGCTGTCGGCATATGCTTTCCGCCAACTGGGGGCTCGAGGGATCGCGGCTTTCTGTGAGCCGGAAAACCGCCGGAGCTGTCGGTTGCTGGAAAAACTGGGCATGGAAAACCAGGGGCTGCGGCGGCAAATGGTCTGCCGGGCGGACAATCAGGGGAGAATGGAATGGGCGCCCGCCCTGGTCTATGTGATGAAACAATCTGATTTTTGGGAGAGGTGGAATCCATGAATCATGTGTTGATTACCGGCGGCGGCCGGGGCATCGGCCGGGCCTGTGCGCTGGCCTTTGCCTCCGCAGGGTGGCGGACGTCCTTCAGTTATGTGCAGAATAGAGAGGCGGCGGAACAAACCGCCCGGCAGATTTGGGAGGCCGGGGGACAGGCCGCCTTTTACCAGGCCGACGTGGGGGATTCCAGCCAGGTGGACCGGTTGTTCGACCAAGCGGAGGAGAGGTTCGGCCCGGCGGACGCCTTAGTTTGCAATGCCGGCCTGGCTTGGCAGGGGCTGCTGACGGATATGGCCGACCAGCAGTGGCGGCGGTTGACGGCCGTAGACCTGGACGGGGCGTTCTATTGCTGCCGCCGCGCCCTGCCCGCCATGATTCGCCGCAAAGAGGGCGCTATCGTCGCTATTTCCTCCATGTGGGGGCTGACGGGCGCCAGCTGCGAAGCGGCCTATTCGGCGGCCAAAGCCGGGGTGATCGGGCTGACGAAGGCCCTGGCCAAAGAGGCCGGCCCTTCGGGGATCCGAGTCAACTGCGTGGCGCCGGGGGTGATCGACACCCAGATGAATGGCGCTTTGACGGCTCAGGATCTGCAGGAGCTGGCGGACCGGACGCCTCTGTGCCGCATTGGCGCCCCGGAGGAGGTGGCCCAGGCGGTCTTGTTTTTGTGTAGCCCCGCCTCCTCTTTTATCACAGGCCAGGTCTTGGCCGTGGACGGGGGATTGGCGGTATAGCGGCGAAGGAACGGGCCTCTCCATCCCAGGCCCCGCCGCCCAAAGCGCGGCGTTCAGGCGTCTTGCGCAAATGCCGGGTTTTTCGGCGGCTTCCGAGGGGAAATTTACAGAAACAGAAAAAACGACCAAAAGCGCCCAGTAAGATATTGGACGCTTTTCTTTTTCGGCCTTTTCTGCGAAACGGGACGTGTATACTGGCGGCACAAGCCAGACGCGGCTGGCATTTTGCAGAAAACGGAGTGATGGAAATGGACAAGCAGACCTGGGCGCGAGGGGGCGTTTTGCGGAGGAGAATGCAGACGGCGGCGAGCAGGCCCTGGGCCGCCGGCGCGTTGTATCAGGCGGGGCTCACAATCGGAGGATATATCCTGTCCGGCGCGCCCCTTTTGGGCCAGACCTACCCCTTGGGGCTGGCCTGGGGCGCGGCTTTTTGCGGCGGATATTATGGATATGGAGCGGCGGTGGGGGCTTTTATCGGCTATGCCCTGGGCCTGGGGGAAGCCGGGCTCCATTATTGCGCGTCTTTGTTGGTGTGCGCCGCCTGCGCCATGGTGTTCGCGCGGGCCTGGGCCGAAGGCGCCCGGCTGATGATGCCCGTCAGCGCGGCTGTGACTCTGTGGTGTACGGGCAGCGCGGTGTTGGCGACGCAGTTTTCCCTTCAAGGCCTGATTTTATTGGGCTGCGAGGGCGCCTTGTGCGCCGGGTTCGTCTATTTTTATGGGGCGGCCCTTTCGCCGGCCGGCGCCGGAGCGCCGGGGGAAAAGACCCGGCTGGCCGGCCAGGCGGCGCTTTTTTTATCTGTTCTGCTGGTTTTGGAGCCTTGGCGGGTCTTTGAGATCGTCAGCCCGGCCCGGGCTCTGGCGGCCCTGTCGGTGATGTGCCTGGCCTATTGCGCCGGCGGCGGAGGCGGGGCCGCCGCCGGCGTGGCCTTTGGGGCGGCGATGGATTTGTCTGCCGGGCTGGAGATCCATTTTTTAGGAGTCTACGGCTTTGCCGGCCTGCTGTCTGGCTGCTGCCGGGGCAAAAAGCGGCTTCCATTTGCGGTTTGGTTCGTGTTGGCCAACTGCGCGGCAACCCTTTGGGGATTGGGCAGCGACCGGGCTTTGGCCGGGCTTTACGAATGCTTCTGCGCCTCGGTCTTCTTTTTGGTCGTTCCCCAGGGGACGCTGGCCGGGCTGCAGGGCCGGTTCAGCCGTCAGGAGCAGGCGGAAGGTCTTCCGATTTCCCGTCCTGCCGGCGGAGGGGGAAAACGGCTGCGGCAGGCCGCCCAAGCTCTGGAAGCCCTGTCCATGGCCTTGACCGACGTCACCGACCGGCTGGGCCGGCGCAACGAGCAGGATGTGGCCCAGGTTTTCCGCCGGGCCTCGGGCAAAGTCTGTGGGCGGTGCCCCGTCCGGGGAACCTGCTGGGACAAGGATTATGTGAGCACGATGGGGGCGATGAACGACGTGACCCAGCGGCTCCGGAGCAGAGGCAAACTGGAGCCGGAGGATTTTCCCTTCTTTTTCGCCGCTCGGTGCCTCAATATGCGCCAGTTCACCGGCGCTGTCAACGACGAATACGCCGCCTGGCTGCGCCGCCGCCGGCAGCAGGCCCAGCGGGGCGGCGCCCGGCAGCTGATGCGCCGGCAATACGAGGGCATCCAAGGGCTGATTCAGGATATGGCCTCCAACGCGGATCAGGGGCCGGAGTACTATCCCTCTCTGCAAAACCGGGCTCAAAATATCGCCGCCGCCTATTTCCGCCGGCCGCTGGCTCAGCTCTATTGCCAGCAGGGCCGGATGTACTGCGACATTCGGGTGGGAGACCCGGACGATTTGCCCGAAGACGCCGCCGCCTTCACACGGAGCCTGTCTCTGGCCTTGGGGCGGGAGTTCGGCCCGCCGGAACCCCAGCTCAGCGCCCGGGGCATGACGGTGCGGTGCAGCGAACAGGAGCGCTTTTCCGTCCAGGCGGGCTGTGCTCAGCGGAAAAAGGAGGGACAGGCCGTCAGCGGCGACCAGCAGTCCTATTTTATCACGGAGGACGGCAGAGCCGTGGTCATGCTGGCCGACGGCATGGGCTCCGGCGAGGGGGCGGCGGCCGTGAGCATGGACGCGCTGTCGCTGATCGGGCGGTTTGCCAAGGCCGGATGCAGCCTGTGCGAAAGCGCCCGGGCTGTGGTCCCCATGCTGGCCGCCCGGCTGGAGGAACGGGGATTCACCACTCTGGACCTGCTGGAAATCGACCTGTTTTCCGGCAGATGCGCCTTGACAAAGTATGGCGCCGCTCCCACCTGGCTGCTGGCGGGGGGCCGGGCCCGCAAGCTGGAATCCCGGGCGCTGCCCGCTGGGCTGGAAGCCGGCGCGCCTCCTCCTGAGCCAGAATATTTTACCCTGCGGGAGGACTGCCGGATTTTGATGGTCAGCGACGGCGCCGCCGAGGGCCTGGACGAGCCCTTTTTGTTGGAATACCTGCGGCTGCACCCCGGCGCCGACGACCCGGAAGAGTTGGCGCAGGGTTTGGCAGACCGGGCGGCGCCGGAGGAATCCCCAGACGATAGGACGGCCGTGGTGGTGGACGTCCGCCGCCAGCCCCGGGTATAAAGCCTGCCTGAATTGGCAACAATAAAATCGCTGAAACTGACGACGGGAGGAAAGGATTATGGTACGAGGCGCGTCCAAACGGGCGGTCATTGTGCGGCCTGGGGATTCCAAGCTGTTTGAACAGGCGATTTTTATTGTGTCCGAGCCTCAGGGGGGCCAGGGGATGACTCAGAGCCAGCTGCTGCAGGAGGCCCAGCGCATCGCCGGGCGTTACGCCCCCCAAGGCCAAAAACCCGGAGGCTCCGGCGTTCCCCTGGCCTTTGCGGCGGGGATGGGCGTCACCGGCCTGGCCTGGATCGCGGCGCTGCTGCTGTTCTGAGGTTCGACGAGTTTTTGGGAAAACGGGGAAATTTGTCCCGCCGGCGGGATCTCCGGGCGCTTCGCGCTGAAAACGGCTCTTTGACAAGGGCCGTTTTTTTGCGTTTGCAAAAGAGCGCCGGCAAGGGCGGCGATTGCGCGAAAGGAAATTGAATACGGCACGGGAATATGATATACTATCTGTTATGCGGGCAACCTATGATCGGCGCCGGTTCCAAGCAGGGCGCCGGCTCGATCGAAGAAAAGGAGGCCCTATGAATCAGAAAATCTATCGGTTTCGCGCCCCCATCCGCCTCGTTCCCCAAAAAGGCGGCGCGTATGTTGTGTTTCCCTATGACGTTCGCAAGGAATTCGGTAAGGGCCGCGTCAAAGTGCGCGCCTCTTTCGACGGCGTCCCCTATGAAGGCAGCGTCGTAAACATGGGGCTTAAAAACCCGGACGGCAGCGTCTGTTATATCATCGGGGTGCTGAAATCCATTCGAGAACAGCTGGGAAAGGGCGAGGGCGACGAGGTGGAAGTAGTTCTTTGCCAAAAGCAGTCGGATTGAGGGGCAAAAGGAAAAATGAACGGTTGCGTTTTCGCCTTTGATTGCATACAATAAAAAGACAGGCGAAAAGAAAGAGAAAGAACGATGAAGATGAAAAAACTGCGATTTTGGCTTTTGGCGGCGCTGACGCTGTCTCTGGTTCTGGCGCCTGCCGCCTGCGGTCCAGCGGCGGAACAGCCGGCTGAAGAGCCTCCTCTGGAGGGACAGGCCCCGACGCCGGAACCAGACGTTCAGCCGGAACCGGAGCCAGAAGATCCGCCAGAACCGGAACCGGTGGAAGAGGTTCGGGTCACGTTGATAGCCGTGGGCGACAACCTGCTTCACAACACTATTTCCTGGGATTGCGAACTGCCCGGGGGCGGTTACGATTTCACGCCGGTCTATCAATTTGTCAAGCCCTGGATTCAGGGGGCGGACTTGGCTTTCCTCAGCCAAGAGGTTCCGCTGAACGGCACGGCGGGGCGCTATCCCAACCTGGACGCCCCCCAGCAGGCGGCGGACGCCGCCATGGACTGCGGCTTCGACGTGGTGAATCAGGCTACCAATCACGCTTTGGACAAAGGGTTTCAGGGGCTGCAAAACACCTTGGAAGCCTGGTCCCAACGGGGGATTCCGGTAATCGGCGCCTTTCGCTCTCCAGAGGAAGCTGCAAAACCCTGCCTGATTGAGCGGCACGGCCTGATCTTCGGCTTTCTGGGTTATACATATGGGACCAACGGCATTCCTATTCCAGAAGGCAAGGAATATGCCATAGCTCTGATTGACGAGAAAAAAATCCAGGCGGATATTCAGGCTTTGCGGCCTCAGTGCGATTATCTGGCGGTTTCCATGCACTGGGGCGCGGAGTATCAGCAGGACGCCAGCCAAGAGCAGCAGGCCCTGGCCCAGAAGATGGCCGATTGGGGGGCGGATTTGATTATCGGCAGCCATCCCCATGTGCTTCAGCCCGCTCAATGGCTGGAAAAGGCCGGCGGCGGCCGGGCGTTCTGCGCCTATTCCTTGGGCAATTTTGTGTCCTCTCAGAATACCAGGGAAACCATGTTGGGCGGGATGCTGGGGCTGACGGTGGTTCGAGACAGCGACGGGACCATCCGCACGGAAAACCCGGGGATTTTGCCCATCGTCACCTATTTTGAACGAAAAAACAAGAATTACCGGATTTATCCGCTGGAGGAGTATACGGCGGAGATGGCCTCCCGTCATGCCGTGGCGGCGTTGGACGGCCCTGTGACGCCGGAGTATTTCGGCAATCTGGCCCAGAAGATTTTGGGCGATTTTTACAAGACGAAGGAGAGTTTTTCGTGCCAGCCATAGCCGATATCCAATTTGACAGCCCTTTTTTGTTGGCGCCCATGGCGGGGGTCACGGATTCCGCTTTCCGCAGTCTTTGCCGGCGTATGGGAGCCGCGGGGGCCTATACCGAGATGGTCAGCGCCAAGGCGCTGCTGTTTCGCGACAAAAAAACAGCCGCCCTGCTGGAGATTCATCCAGAGGAGCGGCCCTGCGGCGCCCAGATTTTTGGCTCGGATCCGGAAATCTGCGCCCAAGGCGCCCAGATCGCTTTGGAGCTCAGTCATGCGGATTTTTTGGATATCAACATGGGCTGCCCCGCCCCCAAGATTGTCAACAATGGAGAGGGCTCCGCTTTGATGCGGGATTTGCCCCGGGCGGAAAAGATTATTGCGGCGGTGCGCCGGGCGGCAGACGTCCCCCTCACCGTCAAATTCCGCAAGGGCTATGAGGCTGGAGACGATAACTGCGCGGAATTCGGCCGCATGGCGGAGAGCTGCGGCGCCGACGCCGTGTGCGTCCACGGCCGCACGCGGCGGCAGATGTATGGGGGGCAAAGCGATTTGCAGGCGGCGCTGCGGGTGAAAGCAGCAGTGAAAATCCCCGTGATTGTCAGCGGCGATATCTTTGGGCCGGAGCAGGCCCTGGCGGCCTTGGAGGGCGGCGCGGATTTCGTAGTCGCCGCCCGAGGCGCCCAGGGAAACCCTTTTATTTTTCCGCAGCTGCTGGCCGCTTGGCGGGGAGAGCCGCCGCCAAAGCCTCCGGACCTGGCTGAGCTGATCGCCGTCATGGACGAGCATCTGGCTTTGATGTGCCGGCGCAAGGGGGAGGACCGGGCCATGCCCGAAGCCCGCAAGCATATCTTGTGGTACCTCAAGGGCGTTCGGGGCGCCAAGCCCTTTAAGCTGAAGTTCAGCGCCGTCAGCACGCTGGAGCAGTTCCGGGCCTTGTGCGGCGAAATGCTGGAAACGCTGGGCGGAGAATAACCGCCCTCAATCCGCCGGGAGCCCGGCAAATCGATTTTGCCGGGTTTCCCGGGAAAATCTATCAAATGAGAAGGGGCCCCCAAACAATCGGAGATTGTTTGGGGAAGAGGTGAGCGGGGTGGCTTTTACAAGCGAAACCATAGTGGTGCGCCGGGCCAAACAGGGGGACCAAGACGCTTTTGAAACCCTGTTGACCCGGTATGAGAAGCGGGTTTACAGCCTGGCTTATCATTACGCCGGCAACGAGCAGGACGCCATGGACATCTCTCAAGAGGTCTTTTTGCGCGTCTACCGCTTTTTGCCGCAATTCAACGAGGAAAGCCAGTTTTCCACCTGGCTTTATCGGGTGACCTCCAACGTCTGCAAAGACTACCTGCGCAAGCGCAACGCCCGGGCCGCGGTTTCTCTCGGCGGCGAGGAGGACGGGGAGGAATATCTGATTGAAGCGCCGGATCTGCGGTATAACCCAGAAGACGCGCTGGAGCAAAAGGAGATGCGCCGGGAAATTCGGGAGGGTTTGGCCCAGTTGACGCCGGATCATCGGGAAGTCTTGGTGATGCGGGACGTGCTGGGGCTGACTTATGGGGAAATCGCCAGTTCTTTGGATTTGGAGGAGGGGACCGTCAAATCCCGCATTGCCCGGGCCCGGGAAAAATTGCGGCAAAAGCTCGTGGAGACAGGGAACTTTTTCGCCCCTGGCAAGTCTAATAAGCAGAAAGGGGGGGCAAAGAAATGAGCGGATGCGAAAAATATGCAGAGCTGATGAACCGTTATCTGGACGGCGATCTGCCCGCCTCCCAGATATCCGATTTGCTGGATCATTTGGATTCCTGCGCCTCCTGCCGCAACCGGTTTGACGCGCTGAAAATCATGGCTTTTGAAATGCGCCATATGCAGATCGAGCCGCCGAAGGCCCTCCACGGACAGATTATGGAGGCCGCCCGCCGCTCGACCCAGCGCCGGCCTCGGTCTTACCTGAAAACGGCCTTTGCCCTGGCCGCCTGCGCCGCCGCTTTGGTTTTGACGATAAATGGGACATTCTTCCAACTGGCGGACAATTATCTCTTTAATGCCGGCAGTAAAAGCGCTCCTACGGAGATGGCGGACAGGGCGGCGGACGACGACGCTCCGGCGGATGCGGAAGGGCAAATGGAAGCCGCTCCTGCCCAAGGGGGAGAAGAACAGCCGTCGGAGACCATGCCCTTTGCCGCGCCGTCGGCAGGGAGCGCTTCCGCCGACCTGCCGTCCCCGGCCAGTTTGCCGGCGTCGGAGGGCGGACAAAGCGCCGAGACCCGGGAGGACGCCGGAGTTCCGATGCCGCTGAACGAGGAGGCTGCGCACCAGGAGGCTTCGGCCGATCCGCCTGCTGGAACCGAAAGCGACGCCCAGCCCAAGCTGAGGCAAGCCCAGATGGAAGAAAGCCAAAAGGCCTCTCTGGATCAGGGGGCGGCAGACCTGAGCCAGCCTTTCCGGGTTCCGTCGCTGGATACCGACGAGGTCTTCGCCTTTTATTGCGTGGCCATGGGGGAGGGCAGCATCCCCAACGCCTTTGACCAGAATGAAATCGTCCGGTTCCCAGATAAAAAGTGTATGTATATCTATGTGCAGACCACCCAATTCACTCAAAAAGGCTGCGAAAACCTGTTGAGCCAAAGCGGATTTACCATTCGGGAGGGCGCCAACCTGCCGGAAACTGACGAGAGTATGCCCTATGGATTGATTATCATATATGAATACGAGGCGCGCTAAGCGCCGGAGGAACAGAGGAATATGGAACAGCGTCAAGAACAGCTGAAAAATTTCCTGGACGCGAAAGGCCGCCTTGCGGCCTTTCCCGCCAAACGGAAGATGAAAACGATCGCCTTGGCTTATCTGGCCGAAAAATTTGAGCCCGGCGTCCGATACGGCGAAAGGGAGGCCAATCAGCTGCTGGAGCTGTGGCACGTCTTTCACGACCCGGCCACCCTGCGGCGGGAGCTCTATAACAGCCGCTTGCTGGAGCGTGAAAAAGACGGCTCCGCCTATTGGCTGGCGGAGGATTGGCCGGAAAGAATAAAAGCTCTTGAGAACAAATGAGCAGAGACGAGAAAATAGCCCCCCACGGGGCTATTTTTTTGTTTTCTGGGAAAGATAAGGGTAAAAATCCAAACCAGAAAGGCGGTTTTGGCCATTACCTTATCCGATTGTTTTGAACAAAATGTGGCGCTCTTCGACCGGCTTTACCGGGGGGACGACACCATTGTCAAGCGGCAGTTTTGCTCCGGCGGAGACAAGCCCTTTCGGTGCTGTATTTTTTATTGCGACGGCATGGTGAGCAACCAGATTATCAACGAGAATATTATCCGGCCGATCACCTTGTGCCGGCAGGAGGGGCGGGGGCTGGATTGGCTGGCCCAGCAGGTGCTGCAAATCAACGAGCTGAAGCCCAGCCGGGACGTGGAGGATATCGTCCGGGATATGCTTTATGGGGACACTGTTTTGCTGTGTCAGGGCGGAGAAGGGGCGCTGGTGCTCAACACCAAGGGCTTTTCCATGCGCTCCATCTCCGAGCCCGAGTCCGAGCAGGTGCTGCGGGGCCCTCGGGAGGGGTTCACAGAGGGGATCTTGACCAATATCTCCATGATCCGCCGGAAATTGCGGACCAAAGACCTGAAATTTGAGTTTTTGCAACTGGGGGATCAGAGCAAAACCGCAGTGTGTCTGTGCTTCATCCAAGGGGCGGTAGACCAGAAGGTCCTGGCCAGCCTGCGGAAACGGCTGGGGGAAATCCAGATAGACGGCGTGCTGGATTCCAACTATGTACAGGAATTCGTCCGAGACAGCCCCCGGTCCCTATTCAAGACCATGGGCGTTACCGAGCGGCCCGACGCGGTGGCCGCCAAGCTGCTGGAGGGCCGGGCGGCAGTGATTGTGGACGGCTCCCCTTCCGTGCTCACCGCGCCTTATATTTTCATCGAGAATTTTCAATCCGGCGAGGATTACTATGTGGGCTGGCATTTCGCCGCCATTTCCCGGGCAATCCGGGCCGTGGGCTTTGTATTCGCCCTGACGGTGGTTCCCGCCTATCTGGCGCTGATTACCTTCCATCGGGAGATGCTGCCCGCGCCGCTGCTGTTCAGCATTTCCGCCGCCCAACAGGGGGCGCCGCTGCCCGCCCTGTTGGAGGCTATCGCCCTGCTGGCCGCCTTTGAAATCCTGCGGGAATCCGGCGAACGGACTCCGGCGGGCTTTGGCCAGACCCTTTCCATCGTGGGTGGGCTGGTGCTGGGGCAGGCCGCGGTGGAGGCCCGGTTTGTCACAGCGCCTATGGTGATTGTGGTGGCTTTTTCCGGCATCACCGGCCTGATGCTGCCTCGGCTCAAAGGCCCTATCGTCTGGTGCCGGATGGGCCTGATTTTGCTGTCCTCCTGCCTGGGCCTCTACGGGCTTTTTGCCGGGCTGGCCTGGCTGCTGCTCCATCTGTGCTCTCTGGAATCCTTCGGCGTGCCGCTGCTGTGGGACGCGGCCCTGCTGAGCGGCCCCAAAGAGGACGCCTGGTATCGAGCGCCTTGGAGCAAAATGAAGCGGGCGGGCCGGTTTATCGCGGAGGACGACCATGAGGAATAAATGGGCTTTGGCAGCCGGGTTGGCGGCGGCGCTGCTGGCTGGAGGCTGCTGGGATTATCGAGAGCTGGATACTCTGGCTATAGCCGCCGGCGCCGCTTTGGACCTGGGGGAACAGGGGGAGAAAATCTTCACAGTCCAGCTGGCCGATTTGCAGCAGCCGGATCAGGCGAAACCCCGGCTGGCCTCGGGCCAGGGCGCCAGTTTTTTGGCGGCGGGGCAGCAGGCCGCCGCCCAAACCGGCCGAAAACTCTATTTCGGCCATGCCCAGACCGTAGTGGTCAGCCAGCAGATCGCCCGGCAGGATATCCGCCCGGCGCTGGATTATATCAGCCGCCAAAACGACAGCCTGCTTTCCCTGCGGCTGATGATTTCCCGGCAACCTACGGCGGCGGAGATTTTGCAGGCTCAGCCCGCCTCCGAAAGCCTCAGCGGTTTTGAGCTGTCTGTCCAGGCGTCGGAAAAAGGGCAGAACGGGCTGGATATGCCCTTTTACCGCTTTTACAGCGAACTGCGAGAGGAGGGAATCGACCCCTTTTTGCCGGCGGTTTCCACTCCTGAGGGCCAGGAAGGGGAACCGCGCCTGGAGGGCGCGGCCCTCTTCCGCCAATACCAGCTCTGGGGCTTTTTGGACTCCCAGCAGACCGAGACGCTGATGCTGCTA
>CAJUIK010000009.1:0-28384 GCA_910585875.1 uncultured Eubacteriales bacterium
GAGCGCCACCTTGCCAAGGTGGAGGTAGCGAGTTCGAGCCTCGTCATCCGCTCCAAAAATCATATGGCGGGAATGTCCTTCATTCCCGCCATATGAACCATATGAGGGAAAGACGGCGCCATAGCCAAGCGGTAAGGCAGAGGTCTGCAAAACCTTTATTCCCCAGTTCGATTCTGGGTGGCGCCTCCACGAACAAAAAGAAACCGCTTTCCGGCGGTTTCTTTTTGCTTTCATTGCAAAGGCCCGCCCGCCTGCGCTTTTTTGCGGCAAAAAGCAAAAAATGCTTGCAAAGGGCAAAATCCTGTGATATTATAATAGACGCCTATAATGAGCTGACGCGAGGTGAGAAGTAGTGAAAGAGGGCATTCATCCCAACTATAAGAGGACCACAATCAAGTGTGCCTGCGGCGCGGAGATTGAAACAAGCTCCACCAAAGAGAATATTCGTGTTGAAATTTGCAGCAACTGCCATCCCTTCTTTACCGGCAAGCAGAAGCTGGTAGATACAGGCGGACGCGTGGATCGCTTTAAGAAAAAGTTCAATATTCAGGACTAAAACACGGATCGTTTCAGACGGCGTCCCACGCTTGGGCCGCCGTTTTTTCTCGTTCTATAGTTTCCAGTTTCTATCTGTTTGCCTGATCGGCGTCTTTCCCGCTCTTTTGGTAAAAGTGTACAAACCCTTTGGGCAAGATGACAGTTATAACGGAAAGAGGCGAAAAAGCCTTTTATCCTGCTAAAGTTTCCGATATAATCAGGGAGGAACGCTGGCGAGGGCCAGAGAGTGCTTTGGAAAAAGAGAGAGAGGATTCTGGAATGAAACTGACGAGCTTTTTAAGACAGAGCGGGGAAGAACGGACCCAACGGATTTTGACAGGCGGCGTCTATGGCACCATGCTGTTTTTGGCGGCGCCGGCTTTTTTGATGCTGATTTCTCAGGCTCTGGCCACGACCTTCGACAACTGGTTTATCCTGAACTATTCTGACTTGGCCTCCAGCGGGGCGGTGTCCTACAGTATGCAGGCCTTCAACGTCATTTACAACGCAGGCATCGGCCTTTCTGTGGCGGGCACGGCCATTTTGAGCCGGCTCAACGGCCAGGGCGATTGGAAAAACAGCCGCCATTACACCGAGCAGTTTATGATGATGATGTTTCTGCTTTCGCTGGCTTTGGGCGCGCTGACCTTTGCCATGTCCGGGTTTTACGCCAATATGGCCCTGGAAGAGCTGCGGCCCGGCGTCCGGCTGGCCATGCGGCTCTATGCCTTTTCCATCCCCTTCGCCTATTTCAACAACGCCTATTACGCCCTGAAAAACGCGGTGGGCAAATCCGAGATTCCCTTTGTGTTCACCTTTTTGATGGTGTCCGCCAAAGTGGCGGGCAACGCCATTTTCGTGGCTGGCCTGGGCCTGGGGGTGATGGGCATCGGCTTGGCCACCGTCTTCTCCCATCTGACGGTTTCTCTGGCCGTTTCGGCGGACGTTTTTTTCCGCAAAAAAGGGCTGCGGCTGCATTTCAAGGGATTTCGCTTTGATAAATCCGCCATCCGCACCCTGTTGACGGTGGGCATTCCCTCGGTTATCAACAATATGGCCATGTCGGTGGGATTCTGGCTGATCAACCTGGAATCCATGAAATTTGGCGCCACCCTGCTCAATTCCATCAACTTGGGCAATAATATTTCCAGCCTGATGTACAACCTGACAAGCTGTTTCGGCAATACCGTCACCACAGCCGTCAGCCTGAACCTGGGCGCAGGGCAGAACCAGCGGGCCCGGGCCTCGGCCAAGGCTTCTGTGGCGATGAGTACGATCGGCGGCTGCTTGGGCATCGCCATTATCTATCTGTTCGGCGGGCCCATCACCCGGCTATTTACTAACGCCAATCCCCAAGTGCTGGAGGGAGCCTTGGTCACCCAGCGCATCGCCGTGTTGGGCGCCCCCACCTTCGGCGTGTGCAGCGTGATGTGCGGCGTCTTCATCGGTTTCACCCGCACCAAGCTGCCCATCGCCATCAACCTGGCCCGGGTCTGGCTGCTGCGCTATATCTTCATCAAAGCGGTGGAGAGCCGCTTTTTCCTGGAGCAGGTCATGCAGGGGATATTCCGGTATAACCTGGAAATCAACTATACCATCATCCCTTGGGCCACGGTGTTCAGCAACACGGCCACGGCGCTTTTCGCCTACGCGGTCTACCGCACGCTGCATTGGGAGGGGGATTACCGGCTCAAGGCCGCTCAAAAGGCCAAGGCAGCCCAATAAACCAATCATAAAATCACTGTAAATCAATAAGAGGAGCGATCGATTGAAAGAAATCAACGAAGTAACCAGGGAACGGGCGGGCCTGGTCGGGCTGAACTGCGCCGGCCTGGCCGGATTCGACAATTCCGACCCGGACGCCATGGCCGAGCTGGAGCAGCTGCTGGAAACCGCCGGCGGCCAGTGCGTTTTCACCGCCACGCAAAATAGGAACTCCCCAGACCCCCGGACTTTTATCGGGGAGGGCAAGGCTCAGGAAATCGCCCGGCTGGTCCAGCAAAACGAGGTGGAGCTGCTGGTCTTTGACAACGAAATTTCCCCCTCTCAAACCCGGGCTTTGGAGGAGATTGTGAAATGCCGGGTGATGGACCGCAACGGCTTGATCCTGGATATCTTTGCCGACCGGGCCAAGACCAGCGAGGGCAAATTGCAGGTGGAGCTGGCCCAGTATCAATATCTGCTGCCCCGGCTTTCCGGTATGTGGAGCCATTTGACGCGGCAGACGGCGGGCGGCGGCCGCAGCCCCATCGGCACCAGAGGCCCCGGCGAAACCCAGCTGGAAACCGACCGCCGGCACATCCGCCAGCGCATCGCCCGGCTGGAACGGGAGATTGAAACCGTCAAGCAAGTGCGGGCCACTCAGCGCCGCAAACGGCGCAAGCGGGAGACGCCGCTGGTCGCCCTGGCGGGCTATACCAACGCGGGAAAATCCACCCTGCTCAACGCCCTCACCGGCGCCGGCGTCCACGCCAACGACCGGCTGTTTGACACGCTGGACCCCACGACAAAGAGCTATAAAATGCAGGACGGCGGCGAAATCCTGATTTCCGATACGGTGGGCTTTATCCGCAAGCTGCCCCACCACCTGGTGGACGCCTTCAAAGCCACGCTGGAAGAGCTGACCTACGCCGATATCCTGGTCCATGTGGTGGACGCCTCCAGCGACGTCTGGCAGAGCCAGATGCAGGTGGTGGAAAGCCTGATCGCCGAGCTGGGCGCCCAGGAAACCCCTCGGATTGTGGTATTCAATAAATGCGACCTGCTGCCCGGCGAATTTCATCCGCGGATGACCGGCGCCGTCCATATCTCCGCCCGGCAGGGCCAGGGGCTGGACCGGCTGATGGAGGCCATCGAGCAGACTCTTTCCCGCTTCAAGCGGCAAGTGGAGTTTACTCTGCCCTATGACCGGGCCTCTGTGCTGGATATGCTCTATCGGGAGGCCGACGTCAAGCAGGCGGAATATCGGCCGGAGGGCGTCGCCGTCATCGCTGTCTGCGACAGCCAGACGCTGGGCCGGCTACGGGAATGGGTTCCGGATACCCGCCCAAAAGAGGAATGGGAAGACTGACCCAATCCAATGTCCCAAAGCCGGCCTTCGGGCCGGCTTTTTTGGTCTTCGGCGCGGGAAAAGCGCAAAACGTTGGACGCGCAAGCCGGTTTTTTCTCCGAGGTCGCCCAGGCTTCCCAAAAGAAGTCCTCCAATACGCCCTTTCGTCAAAGCGCCCTTGCGTCCGGCGGCGGCATAGGGTATGATAGAAGCGACAGGACGAAGAACTCCGGGCCGTTGGGTGATTCCGTGGAAACCCGCTGGGAAAAGAAGCCCGCCGCAGACGGGCGGGCAAGGATTTCTGGGAAGATCGATTGAAAATCCAACCTCTGATTCAGGAAAGAAAACAGGGATGCCCCCAACGCCTCCTATGTTTGGGGGAGAAAGGCAGAATATGGACAACAAAGAGCGCCGCCAGGCGCTGCTGGAACAGATCCAGCGCTGGCATGAGCAAGACGAAAACCAGCAGATTATCGATTCCATCGAGGGGCTGCCGTTGGACCAGCAGGATTATCAACTCGTCGGCCTGCTGGCCCGGGGCTATAACAACCTGGCCCAGCCTTGGCGGGACGACTATCACGCCCTGCTGAACAAAGCGGCGGCGCTGCTGCTGTCTGTGGCGGACCAGGGCGCGGAGGATCCGGTGTGGCATTACCGCCTGGGATATTCCTATTATTACTTGGATCAGGAGGAGCAGGCCCTGCCATATTTTGAGCGGGCCGCCGCCCTGGATCCCGAGGACCCGGACGCCCAATATTTTATCCAGCAGTGCCGCCAGATCATCGCCCAGAAAGAGGCAGGGCCCCTGCTCTATGACTCGGCGGATCTTGAGGCGGCGGAGGCCCATATCTGCCGGTATTTCGGGGAATATCCCGAAGTGTTCCACGAGATTGTATCGCCGGATCTGCACATCGATATCTGCGTCGTCCCGCCGGGGCCGGAGCGCAATTACTATACCCTGGTCACCCTGGGGATGGGCGCCCATCGGATGAACGTGCCCGAGGAATTGGCGGAATACAAGCTGGAGCGGGCCGAGCTGATCATGGCTTTGCCCCCGGATTGGAAGCTGAAGGAGGAGGACGAGCGGTGGTATTGGCCCATCCGCCAGCTGAAAACAGCCGCCCGCCTGCCTTTGCAAAACGACACCTGGCTGGGCTGGGGCCATTCCATCGACAATCGGGAGCCCTTTGCGGAGGGCACGGGGCTGTGCGGCATGCTGCTAGTCAGTCCCCAAACATGCCGGGACAGGGAATCCAACGTTTGCCGCTTGGCCGGCGGCGACGAGGTAAATTTTTATCAGCTGATTCCCCTGCATCGGGAGGAAATGGAGTTTAAGCAGACCAACGGCGCAGACGCGCTGTTGGAACAGCTGGAGCAAGTCAGCTTTATTGTGGACCCGGACCGCCCCAGCGCGGTGGCCCGGCCCTGGGGCGACGATTGGGTGATGGACAGCGCCGGCGCCCACTTGGACGCCCTGCGCCAAAAGCGCCTGCCGGTAGAGCCGTTGGCCGCCTACAGCCATATGGCCATTTATCTGCGCTGGTGCATCCAGCGCCAGCTGATGAGCGAGGCCTTTTTGACCCGGTTTGGCAGGATGGCCCAGGCTGTGCAGGAGGGCAAGCAGGATTTGGACCTACGGCTGGTCCTGCGGGACGGCGCCGGCCTCAACAGCTGCCTGCGGCTGGAATATTTCAACGAGGAGGGCGCCGCCTTCTCCCGCTGGTATTATTGGGACGGCGACGCCGACCGCCCCTATTACCCTCAGGATGTGGACGGCCATGCCTGGGCCTATTTCGGCGAAGAGGAATATACAAGCGAAAAATTCCAGGACGAAGCCTATCTGTTCGTGCCCTGGAACGAGCAGTATTATCAATCCATGGCGGCGCGAATCGACAGGCGGTTTGACCAGTGGCGTCATCTGGACGGCAACGAGCGGTTTCTGGAGAAAAAGCTGCGCATCCCGACGGAACAGATTCAGCCCCTGTTGGAGGGCTGGCAGGGTCCCCGGGCCTGTTTTGTCACCGACGGCATTATGGTGGAAGGGCGTCCGGCGGGCTTTTGCTTCCGGCAGCGGCCCCCGGAGGAGGACGCCGGCTGGGACAGCGGTTGGCGCTTTGCGGCGGACCGGGAGGATTGGGCCGGCGACCCGGCAGGCTGCGGCATATACGACCTGAACGAGGCGGCCAATTACGACCCGGCCATTTTGCCGCTGCTGGACGCGCCCTATGGCGCTGTTTTCGAGCGGGACGGCCAGGGGAGTCTGGCGCCCGCCGGCGACCCGCCGCCGGAAGAGCCGGCGGAATTCCCGTTTCCCGTCACGCTGCGGCTGAACCTCCGGTCCGACGCCAAAGGCCTCCGCGAAACCGAACGGCGGCTGGACGCGCTGCTGGAGGCCCGGGGACTGGGCAGGACGGCGGACGGAGAGCAGGTTTTCATGGCTTCTGGGGAGACGGAGTATTGCCGAATCCACCTGAACCTCCGGGACGGGGAGCCGGAATCCCTGGCCGAGCTGGAAGAGGCCGTCAACCGCTTCGGAGCGCCCAAAGGCTCCCAGCTGGAGACGGCGGAAGGGGTCTGGCCTGTGGGCCGGCAGGAGGGCATGGCCCTTTACCTGAGCCCGGAACTTTGCCAATTCATCGGGCAAGAGGAGCTGGACGATCTGGCGGAGCAGATCGACGCGCTGTTGGACGGCGCGGGCCGAACCCGCGGCTGCTGGCAGGGGGCCCGGCAGTCCGCCCTGTATTGCTACGGCGGGTCTTATCTGGAGATGTTGTCCGCCCTGGGGGACTTGATGGAGCAGAGCCCTTTGCTGCAAAAATGCGTGGCGGACCGGATCGCCTGAGCGGCGGGCGCAAGGCCAAGACAAGGAGGAAAAGACATGGACGCGGAACACAATCAGAATAGAAAGACGAAAAATTTTGTGGGATTCGTGCTGTTGGAACAGCCGGTCTGGGACAAAGAGGAGTTCCTGCGGCGGCTGGAGATGGATTGGCAGCTTCAGCGGGAGGACCGGCCTCTGGAGCAGGAGGATGAAAATACTTTGGTATTCCAGTGCCAAGGCGCTATGGTTTCCGTGGCTCTGATGCCCGCCCCCATTCCCGGCGGCGAAGCGGAGCGCCAGGCGGCGAAAAATTACCGCTGGCCCGGCGGCGTGGAACAGGTCAAAGGGCATAAAGCCCATCTGGTCGTGGGGCTGCTGAACGTGGGCCTGCCCCAAAGCCAGGCCGGCTTGCTGACGGTCAAAATTTTGGCCTCCTGCTGCCGTCAGAGCGGCGTGCTGGGCGTCTATACCAACGGCGTGGTCTATCAGCCCCAGTTTTATCTGGACTGTTCCAGGATGATGGAGGACGGCGAGATTCCCCTGTTCAACCTGGTGTGGTTCGGCCTCTACCGCGGCGAAAAGGGGCTGTGCGGCTATACCATGGGGCTGGAAAACCTGGGATATGACGAAATGGAAGTGCTGGACAGCGCCGCCGCCCCAGAGCAGTTGGTCGGCTTTTTGGCCAACGTATCCCACTATGTGCTGTCCCAGAACGTGACGCTGCGGGCCGGAGAAACCATCGGCTTTTCAGCGGAGCAAAAGCTGACCGTCAGTCGAGGGCCTGGCGCGGCCGTGGAGGGGGATTCGCTGAAAATCGATTTCCCCGGATGACAGATTGGAAGGGGGGAGAGCGGTGTATCGAAAGATTATCAGAAAAGCCGTGGAGCGGCAGCAGAGCCTCTATCGACAGGCTCAAGCCGGAGACTTGAGCCGAGCGGTCTATCGGCCTTATAACGACCCGTCCTGGGGCTGTCGGGATGCAAACAGCCGGGGCCGGACCCGGCTGGCCTGTTATCTGCTGTTCGGCGGGGCGGAGGATCTGCCGCTGGCGGAGCGCCTGTTTGAAGAGGAGCTGAAGGACCGGCGCGGCAACAGCTTCCAGGGGATCGGCCCCTGCCTGGAGATGTTGACGGCGCTGCTGGCCCGCCATAATGAGGACGGTCGGTACGACGAGCTGTTCCTCCAGGCCAAAAACGCCAATTTCGACTGCATCTGCGGCTATGACCCGGGTAAAAAAGGGCCGGAGAGCCTGGACCAGCTGGATCTGACCGACTGCATAGACCTGGCCGTTTTGCTGGACCAGCCGGAGGAGGTCCGGCAGATGGTTCAGATTTGGAAGGCCGGCGTCCGCCGATGGGACGACGACAATTGCCGGGCGCTGCTGCGCTGGAACGACTATCTGGGGGATACCGGGGACCACGAACGCCTTTACCGCCAGAAACTGCGCAACGCCCAGAGGAACGGCAGCCAGATCAGCCGCCTTTCCGCCGGCCGAGATTTGATGCGGCACTATATCCAAACCTGCGAATTTTCCAAGGCCAAAGGCCAGCTGGATCAGCTGCGCCGGGAGGGGCTGGAGGATTGCAGGCAGGGCAATCTTTTCCGCTTTGTGCTGGAAGACTGCATGGATATCATCTTAGGCGGAGGCAAGGACGGGGAAGAACTGTGGCGCTGGAGCAAACCTTGGCTGGCGGAGCAGCAGGACCGGCTCCACGGCAACCTGCGCCGCAAAGCCGCCCAAGCCGCCCGGAAATTAGGGGACCCGGAGGCCCAGGATATGGAGAGGGCCTGCCGGGACTGGCGGCGAAAAGAAGGGCTGGAATAGCGGAAAACCGAATTGCCAGGCCGTTTGCTGGGATTTCGGCCCTTGACCGCGGCGAAAAGACGGGAAGAATTTCCTTGACGGGGCGGAGCGAATCGCCTACAATATTGGTATGGTTTCGGCCCGGAGCCGGAACATTGACGTTAGGAGGCTGTTATCATGAGAAAAAACCTTGGAGCCAAGCCCTATCTCTATCCCATGCCCGTGCTGATTGTGGCCGCTTACGACGAAGCGGGCGGCGCCAACGCCATGAACGCCGCCTGGGGCGCGGCCGCCGGCGCTCAACAGATTTTCCTCTGCCTTTCCCCAGGGCATAAGACTGTGAAAAACATCCTGGCCAAAGGGGCCTTCACCGTCGGCATCGGCGACGCGGCCCATGTGACGGCCTGCGATTATGTGGGCGTGGCCTCGGGCAACGACGTGCCGGACAAGCTGGGAAAAGCCGGGTTTCACACGTCGAAGAGCGAATTTGTGGACGCCCCCGTCATTCAAGAGCTGCCTCTGGCCCTGGAATGCAAGCTGATCCGCTATGACACGGAGAGCCATCATCTGCTGGGCCAAATCGTCAACGTCAGCGCCGACGAATCCGTGATCTTGGCGGACGGTAAGCTGGATATCGAGAAGCTGGCGCCCATTGCTTTCGACCCGGCTAACGCCGCCTACTGGACTCTGGGCGAGAAGGTGGGAAACGCCTTTTCAGACGGGAAGAAACTCCAATAGTGGGAAAAGAACGGCGTCAGGGGATTCCGCCATCAGGCGGAATCCCCCTAATTAACGGCTCGTTTTGTCAGCGCCGCCAGGAACGGCGGTATCTCGGCCGAGCTTTTCTGGCCGGCGGCTTTCCTTTTTATCGCAGCGCGCTTCTATGGACAGTCGTCCCTCTGCTTGCAAAACGAAACCTTTTGCAGGCATTTTTTTGCGTTGTTGAAAGAAAAGCGAAAAAGCCTGCCGGCAAACAAAACAAATAACTCTTTTATCCGCTTTTTCTTGCGTCGGGGCTGGGGACGGTGTTATACTATTGGCAGAATCGATACCGCCAGTCGACGAGCCGAGGAGAAAAGCGGCCAAACCCCGCTTTTTAACCAGCGGGCGCCAAGGCGCGCCGCGCTTTTGTCTGGCAGGCTTGTCGACTATTCTGATTGGATTATTCTCAAAGGAGGCATTTTGTATCATGATTGATTATGCAAAGGTTGTTCCCCAGCGGGTGGCGACGATGAAGCCTTCCGGCATTCGGAAATATTTTGATTTGGCCGCCACAATGAAAGACGTGATTTCCTTGGGCGTGGGCGAACCGGATTTTGTCACGCCGGAGCACATCCGCAACGCGGGTATCAAAAGCCTGCTGGACGGCAAAACTGCGTATACCGCCAATTACGGCCTGATCGAGCTGCGCCGGGCGATTTCCTCTTACCTGGAAAACCGCTTTTCCCTTTCCTATCACCCGGACAACGAGATTCTGGCGACGGTGGGCGGCAGCGAGGCCATCGACCTGTGCATGGGCGCTTTTCTGGACGACGGCGACGAAGTGCTGCTGCCTGAGCCCGCTTACGTCAGCTATGCGCCGCTGGCCGCCAATCAACGGGGCGTGCCGGTGATTCTGGAGACCAAGGAGGAGAATTCCTTCAAGCTGACTCCCGAGGCTCTGAAAGCCGCCATCACCCCCAAAACCAAAATGCTGGTGCTCTGCTACCCCAACAACCCCACCGGCGCGATCCTGACCAAAGAGGAGCTGGAGGGCCTGGCCGCCGTGCTGCGGGATACCAACATCGTGGTGGTTTCCGATGAAATCTATGCTGAGCTGACATACGGCCGCCGCCACACGTCCATCGCCACGCTGCCCGGTATGCGGGAGCGCACCGTGGTTGTCAGCGGATTCTCCAAAGCCTTCGCCATGACGGGCTGGCGGCTGGGCTATTGCTGCGCCCCGGTAGAGCTGATGACCGGCGTGGGCCGCCTGCATCAATATAAGCTGATGTGCGCCGCCGGCGTTTCCCAGCGGGCCGGCATTGAGGCCATGACCAACGGTATCCCGGATATCGAGTATATGCGGGAAAAATTTGACGAGCGCCGCCTCTATCTCCACAAGGCGCTGACCGATATGGGCTTCGATTGCTTTATGCCCGAGGGCGCTTTCTATATGTTCCCCAGCATCCGCAAGTTCGCCCCCACCAGCGAGGCTTTCTGCGAGCAGCTGCTGGCCAGCCAGAAGGTGGCCGTGGTGGCCGGCGACGCCTTTGGCGCCTGCGGCGAGGGCCATGTGCGCATCTCCTACGCCTATTCCCTGGAAGCGCTGAAGGTGGCCATGGGCCGCATTGAAAAATTTGTGGCCAACAAATAAAACAGCCTGAATCACAAAACGGCTCCCACAAAAAGGAGCCGTTTTGCTCATTCCATGAACAGAACCTTTAGAAAGGACAGAGGGCAAATGACAGAACATCCGATGAGAAGAAAACGGCAGGCCCTGGACGGCCCGGCGATGGAAGAAATTTTGAGAAGCGGAACCGCGGGAACGCTGGCTTTGATCGACGAGGAGGGCCTGCCCTATGCCGTGCCCCTGAGCTATGTCTATTGGCAGGGAAAACTCTATTTTCACTGCGCCAAAGAGGGACATAAGATCCAAGCTGTTCGGGCCAATCCGGTAGCTTCCTTTTGCGTCGTCGGCCAGGACCGGGTAATTCCCGAGCGGTATACCACCCATTACCGCAGCGTCGTGGCCTGCGGGACCATCCGAATTTTGGAGGACGAGGGGCAAATCGACGCCGCCATCCGGGCTCTGGGCCGGCGCTACGCCCCAGACCAGACCGAAGAAGCGCTTCAGCAGGAGATCGACAAAGAGCGGGGGCGGTTCCTGGTCTTAGAGCTGACGCCGGAGCGGATGACCGGCAAACAAAGCCGGGAGCTGGCCGCCCTCTAAAGGCGGGAGAAAAACGGGGGGAAACGAATCGAGCGCCGAGCCGGAAAGGAGGGGCCCAATGGGGGAAATACAGCTGCTGGCGGCAGGTATCCTGATTGTGGCCGGGCTGGATTTCTGCGGCCTGCTGCGGCTGACCTGGCCGGGCTGGGGCGCCCTTTGCCTGGGAATGGGAAGCCATTGCCTGCTGTTGGGCCGGTTGGCCGGGGAGAAGGCCGGCTGGATGTCGGCCGCCGGGGCCGCCTGCGTTCTGTTCCGCCTGTGCGTCCGGCCCTTTTCCGCCGAAGAAAAGCTGCGGTTAACCGGCCGGGCCCGAGCGATGCTTGCCAGCCGCCGGGCGCTGGCGAGCGGGCTGGCCGCCCTGATCAGCCAGCCTGTTTGGGTTTGGGCCGCTTGGCGGGCCGGGCTGCTGCAAGGCCAGGGGTGGAAACGGCTGCTGGCGGACGGTTTGCTGTCCCTCTCCCTTTCCACTCTGCCGGCCCTTTGGGGCGCGGGCCGGGCGATTTTGCGCTCCAAAGGGCTGGGCGTTTGGAAGCGGGCGCTGTCCCTATGGCTCCTTTGGATTCCCCTGGTCAATCTGCCGGTTTTTTGGGTCCTCTGCCGCAAAACCGGGGAGGAATATGAAACCATACGGCGCCGGACGGAGCTGGATCAGCGGCGGGACGAAACCCAGCCCAACCTGTGCGCCCTCCGGTATCCGCTGATTTTGGTCCATGGCGTTGGGTTTCGGGATTTGAAGTATTTCAATTACTGGGGACGCATTTCCAACCGGCTGGCCCGCTATGGGGGCCGGGTATGGTACGGCCGTCAACAGGCTTGGGGGACCATTGAGCGCAACGCCGCCGCGCTGAAGCAGACTGTCCTCCAAGTGATGGAGGAAACGGGCTGTCAAAAAGTGAATCTCATCGCCCATTCTAAGGGCGGGCTGGACGCCCGGTTCATGATATCCCGCCTGGATATGGGCGCGGCCGTGGCTTCCCTCACCACTGTCGCCACGCCCCACAGGGGCTCGGAGCTGCTGGATTTGCTCTGCCGCCTGCCCGACCCAGTTTACCGGCTGATTGCCCGGCAGATCGACCGGGTTTTCGCTAAAGCCGGCGACCCTTGTCCCGAGTCCTATCGGGCCAGCCGCCAGCTGTCCCCAGCTTTTTGCGCCCAGTTCAATGAGCAGACCCCCGACGACCCTCGGGTCTATTACCAGAGCTATGCCGCCGCCATGAAGGGCTTTTCCAGCGATTTTTTGCTGTCCGTCCCCTGGCTGCTGCTGCGGCTGATAGGCGGGGAAAACGACGGCTTGGTCTGCGTCCCTTCCGCCCAATGGGGAAATTTTCGAGGGACGCTCCGGGGCGAAAGCCGCCGAGGCGTCTCCCACGGCGATTTGATTGATTTGAAACGCCAGGATTATCGGGGCTTTGATATGTTGGAATTTTATATCAATCTTGTGGCGGAGCTGAAGGGAATGGGGTTTTGACAGGGCGCGGCGCCGCTACAATTCCTCTCGCGCTTCCATCAGATCGCAGACTTCGCCGACGTCCAAGTCAAACATTCTGCTGTCTCTTTCAATGGGGGCGAAAAAATAGGCTGTGGCCTCCGGGCCGAATTGCCGCTCCAACTGTTCCCATTGAGATGCGGGCATGAGGCAGAAAGCCAGCGTGTCGCAGCCCAGCGATTCTAAAAACCAGCGGATTTGGCAATTTGGCGCCAGATAGTCCTGGGCGCTTTTCAGCGTCGTATCTCTGTCCGTGCAGCAATCTTGATAGGGGATTGGAAAGCGGGCTCCGCCTTTTTTCAAGACAATATCCACGCCTCGCTCCTTGTCTGTTGGGACAACTTCAAAATCGATTTTTTCGCCGTCGGCAAGCTGGCCGTTCAGATAACGGAGAATATCTTCGTCGCATTCCCGCCAGTCGATCCAGATGAGGGCGTCGCTTCCCCAAAAGGAGTCTTTCTTTTGCGACGGATTGGTCAAAAAATCCTGTACTTGATGAAATGTTGATTTCATGATAAAATTCTCCTTTGATCCTGCGGCTTCTGGCTCATTGCGGCGGACGGCCAGCGAACCTAAGGAAATTTAAGTCGCTTTATTGTATCATAAAAGCCCCAGACGGACAAGGCCGGCTGCCGCAACACGCCAAACGCCAGAGCTTTATAAAAATAAGAGGGGACCCCAAAAAGGCGGAGCCTTTGCTGAAGCAGGGCCCCGCCGGAGGCGGGACGCGCCGAGCGGCGCGAAGCGATTTGCGGCGATTGATTCGCCGGAAATCTATGAAATGAGAGGGGACCCCAAAAAGGCGAAGCCTTTTTGGGGAGAAAGGGGGATGCAGATGAAATTAGGGCTGACGCTGCGGTATAAGACGGAAAATTCCAGTGACTGTGTGTTTACGATTTTGTTGCTCATCGCCCTGTCCATGCTGATATTTGGGCTGATATCCTCGCCCTTGGAGGACATCGCCTGGGGCCTTATGGAGATTTTGACTCAGCCGGACGGGCTGATTACCGATTATATCGGACTGGCCTGTATGGGGGCGGCCTTTTGCAACGCCGGCATGGTGATGGCCGCCTCGGCTCTGCTGCTGCGGTTTTTGAAGCTGCCCTTTACCGGCATGAGCGTCAGCTGCTGCTTTTTGATGGGCGGTTTCGCCTTGTTCGGCAAAAACCTGGTCAATGTGCTGCCCATCCTGCTGGGGGTTTGGGTTTACGCCCTGTACCGCCGGGAGCGCTTCGCCCGGTATGCGTATATCGCCTTGTTCGGCACGACGCTTTCTCCCATCGTCACGGAACTGGGGCTGATAGCCCGGCATTGGGATCGGCTGCCTCGGCTGGTTTTCCCGGTGTTGGTGGGCGCCGTCATCGGTTTTGTGCTGCCCTCCATCGCGGCCTATACCATGCGCCTGCACCAGGGGTATAATTTGTATAACGTGGGGTTTGCCGCCGGGCTGGTGGGGCTTGTGTTGGTTTCCGTGCTGCGTTCCTTCGGAAATGATTTTCAGTCCCGACTGATTTGGAGCCGGGGAAACGATTTGCGGCTGGGCCTGTATCTGGCCCTGTTGTTTGGCGCCATGATTGCGGCGGGTTGGCTGTATAACGGTAAGCGCTTTCAGGGCCTGCGCCGTCTGACTCGGCACTCGGGCCGTTCTATCGCAGATTTTATCGTCATGGACGGCTTGCCCGTCACGCTGATCAACATGGGCGTCGTGGGTTTGTTTGCCACAGCCTATGTGCTGGCGGCGGGAGGCGACCTGAACGGCCCCACCATCGGCGGTATTCTGACGATCGCGGGTTTCGGCGCTTTTGGCAAGCATATGCGCAACATCGTGTGGGTGATGCTGGGAGTGGTGGTCAGCTCCTATTGCATGGTGTGGAATCTCAGCGATCCCTCCGTGCTGCTGGCGGCGCTGTTTTCCACCGGTTTGGCGCCCATCGCCGGCCATTTCGGCCCTTTTTGGGGCGTGGCTGCTGGGATCCTTCATTCCTCTGTGGTGCTCAACGTGGGCGTGTTATACGGGGGGCTCAATTTATACAACAACGGATTTTCAGCGGGCTTGGTGTGTATCGTGCTGCTGCCCCTGATCCAGGCTTTGAGGAGAGAAAAAGAAGATGAATGAGATGAGGCAAAAAATCAGCCGGATTGTGGACGAGCTGATGATTTTTCAGTTCAACAACGGCGCGGAGGATATCCAGATCAACTTGCGCCGGCAGAAGGACGGCATCGAGATTTTGTTCGGCAGCGTCTGCCCGGGCCATGGCCACGGGGATATGGAGAAGCAGGTGGAGCGGCTGAACCGCTATCTGAAAGTAGAGCGCAACGAGGCCATGGAGGCCTATTTCTGGGGCCTGGCCGGGGAGGACGAGGGCTGCGACAACGCGGAACTTCAGCTGATTGGCCAGATGGTAGACCAGGCGGAAGCCCGGCTGGAGGGGGATAAACTCTCGATTCGGCTGTTCCGCCGGTTTGGACGATAGGAGGAGGAAAGATGGAACAACATCATGTGCCAGGCCAGGGCGGCCCAGAGGGGGAACAGCCCCTGCTGCGGGCCGTGACCCATATGGAGCCCCGGGATTACCGCCGGTTTCTCTATACCGCCATGTTTCGGCGCAGCGCCGCCGTGCCCGGGCTGCTGTGCGCCTTGTCCCTGCTGGCCGCTTTCGCCCGGGGATATTCGCCGGAGGGCGTGGACTGGATGCGGTTTTTAGGCGCTTTCGCCGTCTATGGCCTGCTCTGCACCGTGGCCCTGTGCGTGCTGGTGGAATTTCGCAACCGCCAATCCCGCCGGGATCCAGAGATTTTTCAGCGGCGGCAGGTCTATGAATTCTATGAGGACCGGATCAAAACCTATATGGAGCAGGGGGAGGGCGCTCTGGAGCTGCCTTATCTCCAGCTGCGCCAGATATTGGAGGCCAAGGAGTATTGGGTGTTTTTCATCACATCCAACGCCGCCATGATGCTGCGCAAAGCCGATTTGGCCCCCGGACAGCCCGCCCAGCTCCAGCGGCTGCTGGCAGAAAAGATGGGCGATAAATACAAATCCGCCGGCGCCGGCAAACCCAGTTTGGACGAGCCGGGGGAGACGAGGCAATAAACCGCTTCCTTTCCCACAGGATAAAACATAAATCCCGCAATCAATTTCCGACGAGCCTATCGCCGGAAATTTTTTATTCTTCCAAACTACCAGAGTAGTGTTGACTTTTTCACACGATTGTAGTAGTATAAAATCAATCCACACGACTACAGTAGTTTGAAGAAAGGAGGGACGGATATGGCCGTCAAATTATTTGATTCCGAGCTCCGGGTGATGGAGGTGCTGTGGCGGGAAGGGGAGGCCACGGCAAAACATATTTCCGACGTGCTCAAGGAGCAGGTGGGGTGGAATATGAACACCACCTATACCGTCGTCAAAAGATGCGTCCAGAAAGGGGCGATTCAGCGATTGGAGCCTCATTTTCTATGCCGCCCTTTGGTGTCCAGAGAGCAGGCCCGGCAGGCGGAAACCGACGCGCTGATCGACAAGTTTTACGACAGCTCGGCGGACCAGCTCTTTGCCGCGCTGTTGGGCCGCCGCAGGCTGGCCCCCGAGAAGATCGAGGAACTGAAGCGGCTGATTGACCAGATGGAGGAGGACTGAGGGAAAACCATGAGCTTGCTGCAAATGAGCGCCGCCGGCGGCGGGATGATTGCGGCCGTCGTTCTGCTTCGGGCCTTGGCCCTCTACCGGCTCCCCAAGTGGGTCTTTCCGGCCTTGTGGGAGCTGATTTTGATTCGGCTGCTGGTTCCCTTTTTTCTGCCCTTGTTTCCCGTCTTTTCCAGCCCTTCTCCCCAGCCGCAGGCGGGGAACGCTTTGCCCGGGCCCGGGTATTGGGAGGCGGCGGAAGGCGGAGCCCTGTCGGCCCCGGCCTCCGCTGAGGCCCTTTCCCTGGATTGGATGCAATTGATTTGGCTGGCCGGCGTCCTGGCCTTGGGAGGCTATTATCTGACGGTCTATCTCCAGTGCCGCAGGCAGTTTCGGCAGTCCTTGCCAGTGGAAAACCATCGGGCTCTGCGCTGGATGGAAGAGCGTCCCCTGCGCCCTCCCGCAGCTCTCCGGCAGTCGGACAGGATTTCCGCGCCGCTGACTTACGGTTTGTTCCGGCCGGTGATTCTGCTGCCCAAAGGCGGCGGCTGGGAGGAGGATTCCGTCATGCCCTGCGTGCTGGCCCATGAATGGACCCATATCCGCCGGCGGGACGCCTGGGCCAAGCTGGCGCTGACTGCCGCCCTGTGCGTTCATTGGTTCAACCCCTTGGTCTGGCTGATGGTCGGCCTGGCCAATCGAGATATCGAGCTGGCATGCGACCAGGGGGCCCTGGGCCAGCTGGGGCCAAGATCCCGGCGGGCCTACGCCCTGGCCCTGGTGCGCATGGAAGAGGCTCGGGCCAGCTGGAACCCCGTTTCCAGCAGCTTCAGTAAAAACCCAGTGGAAGAAAGGATTGTGGCGATGATGAAATGGAACAAAACCTCGCGGACGGCGGCGGCCGCCGCCTGTCTGATTGTGGGGAGCGCGGCCGTTTTGGCCGCCGCCGGTCCCATGGAGCGGCAGGATCGGGCCTTGAACGCCAAAAGCCAGATCGAGGAGCAGGTCATGCTCTCCTACGCCGACCCCCAGGATGGTAAAACCTATTACAGCACGGACGGCGGGCAGACCTTTGAGGCCCTGACGCCAGAAGAATTTGAGGCTCGATATCCCACGCCGGAGGTCGTGTGGTGGACCTATGACGAATATGCCGCTTGGCTGGAGCAGGAGAAAATCCAGCTTCAGCAGATGATCGGCCAAAAGGGCTGGACGGCCGGTCGGGGAGAGTTTATCTGGGATCAAGAGATGGTGGACGAGACCGTCGCCCTATACGAAGGGATTTTGGCGGACATTGGCCGGGGGGCCTTGGTTTCCAAGACAGTGGACGGCTCGGAGGACACGATGCTGATGATGAACCTGGAAGATCGGTTCGCCGGGGCGGGGGATCAGTCGGTTTCCTATTGGGAGTATCTGCCCTTCGGTTTGACGGAGGGGCCGGCAGGCGAGCTTTGGTACAAAGGGGAAAAGGTCCGCTATTTTGAAGACAGCGTGGAACTGGAGCTGGGGGCGATATCCAGCCGATGTCACTATTTCCGGGAGGACGGCGTCGTCAGCCTCCGAACGGTCCGCCAGGCGCGGAAAAACGGAGACGGCAGCTTCGACCCCTTCGGCCCCATTCTCCGGCTGGAGAAGATGACGGCGAAAGAAGCGGAACAGCGTATACAGGAGACGGCGAACCGATTGCCGGAAGCGACGACGGCGGAGACGGAGGAAAACGACCGGGAAACCCAGAAACTGCTGGATCGCTACGCCCCCTTTGGCCTGACCTATCAAAACAGCCCGTACAGGCTGGATATGAGCTGGCAGGGCAAGCCGGTTCACAGCGTCTACGACTCGGAGAAAGAAGTGTGGATTGCCAACAACCTCTATGGCACAGACTTGAGCTCCGACGCGCTGGATCTGGAGGCGGTCTATGAAAACGGCAAGCTGACAGGGCTAAAGCCCATCCAGATTCAGGAGGAGGCTTTCGCCGTCTCAGGGAGTCAAAACGATGGAGCAGGGGAAGGGGTTCCCATAGCCGATTTGTTTCAGAAATATCGAAAATACGGCCTGGTTTATAAGGAAGAACCCGCTGCCGGCGGCCTGGAGCGAAACCTCTATTATCGAGGGGAAATTGTGGGCGGCTTTTCCGATATCAGCCCCTCGGGAAGCGTTTTCACTTTCGGCTCCACACGAGAGGGCGCGCTCAAGCTGAAAACCCTGTACAGCGACAAGGGGGAATTGGTCGGGGTTCAGCCCGTTTCAGAATAAAAAGCGCATAGCAACCAAAAGAAAAAGACCTCTTCTTTGGAAGAGGTCTTTTTGATTAAGACGAGCGCAGGGCGGGGGCGGCTTTTTCCGGGTTCTTTTTCTGCCAGCGGAAAAACAGACAGATCATGATCAAAGAAACCAGACCCCGCAGGGCGCAGGTGACGGAAATGCTCCACCAGATGCCGTCCAGGCCCAAGGCTGTGCGGGTGAGAACCATGCACAGGGGAATGCGGCAGGCCACCAGCAGAGCGGAAGCCAGGGCCGGCGGCAAGGTGCGGCCGTATCCGGCAAAGGCGCCGCCGTTGACGATGTCCACGCACATAGGCGCCTGGGAAAGGCCCAAGATGGTCAGATAGGAGACGCCCAACGGAAGCACGGCTTCTTCGGAAATGAAGATGTGGAAAATCGGCCCGGCGCAGAAAATCAGCAGCAGGGAGCAGAAGGTTCCCCAGATCGCCGTGACGGCCAGGCTGATCCAATAGCCTTTTTTGGCCCGCTGTAAATTGCCGGAGCCGTAATTTTGCCCCACAAAGGAGCTGACGGCCGCGGAAAAACCGTCCGCCGCCATCCAGGAGACGCTTTCAATCTGGCTGCCCACTTTCTGCACCGCCACGGCGGCGTCGCCCCAGGCAGCCACGAAGCGGGCGATGACCATGGAAACCGCCGTGAACAAGATGCTTTGCAGGGCGGTGGGCAAGCCCACCCGCAGAATCTCCTTTTGGCAGGCCAGGTCGGGTTTGCGCTTCAGGCTGACGTATTGAAACAGGTGGGCGTCCCGGCGGGCATAGAGCACAAAGAGGAGGATCACCAGCCCCTGGGCCAGCACCGTAGCCGCCGCCGCGCCGCCCACGCCCAGGGCGGGGATAGGCCCTAAACCAAAAATCAGGATGGGGTCTAAGACGATGTTGAGCAGCAGCCCGGCCACTGTGGCAAGAAAGGGGGTTCGGCTGTTGCCGGTGGCGGTAATCAAGCCGGTGAAGACAATCAGCGCCACGGAGAACACTACGCCCAAGGAAACCCCTACCAGATAAATGCGGGCGTCCCGCACGACGGAGGGGTCGTTGAGGTTGAAAAAGCCGATGAGGGGCTTGTTGAACGCTACCATGACAGCGGCGTAAATCAAGGCCAGCCCCAGACCCAGCTGCAAGGCGTTTTGGGCGTATCGGCCGGCGGCGGGGCCGTCTCCGGCGCCCAGGCTGTGGGCCGTTTTGACTTGGCCTCCCATCCGGGCCAGCACCGCGACGCCCTCGGACAGCCACATATACATCCCCGCGGCGCCCACGGCGGCCACCGGCCCGGCGCCCGCCCGGCCAATCCAGATCATATCCGTCATATTATAGGCCATGTTGATCAGCGACGTGGCCATAATCGGCAGGGAAAGCTGGGTCAGGCAGGACAAAATATTTCCCTCCAACAAATTGACTCTTCTAGCCATAAAGACCTCCTTTTGTGGTAAAATAAAACCGCCGGTCAAATGCCGGCGGCAGAACGACGGTATCAGTCTATCACAGCCGGCGGAACAATGTCAAGCCAGGCCCCGCCGGGGGACGGCTTCTGCCGCCAGAGCCGGCGCAATCCCAAGGCTTGCGGGGAAACTTCCGAGGTCTGAGGCCCTCGTCCATGCGTCGGAGTCGCCGTCAACGCCCTGCTCGAGGCGCCGCCTGTGGGCGAGTTTGCGAAAATTTTCAAGGGATTCCGCCTTTCCGGTATCGCATTGGGGAATTGGACGTCGAATAGTGTCGAAATTTGCGCTAAAAAGGGGATTCCTTTTGTCGAATGAGTGTGGGAAAATAAAGCTGTGGACGATAGTTCCAGGTCAAGGTAGGGCGGCGGCCTGGATTCTTGCCTCTTGTCCGCCAACGGCTATTGTGGTAAAGTAATAGCAAGAAAAACGCTGGAAAGCGGGCAAGGGCGGAGAGAAAGAAGATGAAATGTCCATATTGCGGATATCTGGAAAGCAAGGTGGTGGATTCGCGGCCGACAGACGAAGGGGGCAGCATCCGCCGGCGTCGGGAATGCCAATCCTGCGGGCGCAGATTTACCACCTATGAAACAGTGGAAAGCGTGCCTCTGATGGTGGTCAAGCGAGACGGATCCCGTCAGGCGTTTAATAAAAGCAAGCTGTTGAGCGGGCTGGTGAAAGCCTGCGAAAAACGGCCGGTGGCCATGGCTTTGCTGGAAGAGGCCTGCGGGCGGATTGAGCAGAGGCTTTCCAATTCTATGGAGAGGGAAATTGATTCCAGGCAGATTGGGGAGCTGGCCATGGAAAGCCTGAAGGAAATCGACCAGGTGGCCTATGTGCGCTTTGCTTCGGTATATCGGGAGTTCAAGGATATCGGCGCGTTTATGGACGAGCTGAGCAAGCTGCTGCAAAATAAAGGCGGTTGAGCCGGCCGGCGCGCCCGCCGAAAAGAAAAGAGGCCTCTGGCCGCAGACAAAAACGCCGCCCGGGCAAAGTTGCCGCCGGACGGCGTTTTGTTTCAAGCTGCCGGCCATAGATCGCCGGTCATAAAATGTTTTCCACCGTCAGCCCGTCGGCTTCGGGCAGGCGTCGCAGCAGATAGATCAGCCGCCGGGCCTGCCGCCAGTATTCCTCGGGCTGGCCCAAGGCCAGGCTGGAAAAGCAATCCTCAAACGCCTCGTCGATCTCCTCCAGCGAAGAATGGACATACAAGGTGGAGAGCAGCGGCGTTTTGGATTGGTAGAGGAGGTAGGCCCGCTCCAGCCCCCCGTCCGCCTGGGCTTCCTCTAAAGAGGCGGGGGTCAAACGGGCGACCTCCTCCGCGGCTCTTTCCGCATAACGCTGGGCGGCGAAACCGCCCAGGGCCACGGCGGCCAGCAAAAACGCCGCCAGATAGGGACGCCACATGGCTTAGCGCTCCTTTCTGAATAAGATGATGCTGCCCGGCCGGTCGGCGCACAGCAGAAATACTTCCTCCGCCCGGCTGAAGCCGTTGCTTCTCAGGGTTTTTTCCACCCAGGCCCGGCTGTGGCCGGTTCTCTCCAGGCCCTGCTCCCGCAGGACGCCGTCGGCAATCAGCACTTCCATCGGGTAAGAGGGAGAAGGCGTTTTGCCCAAGGCCGCCGGCGTGGCGGCCTGAGCCTTGGGCGTCAGCAACACGCTGAGCTGGCCGTTTGTCTCCACCAGCGCGGACTGCACGTCTTGTAGGTTGAACACGTCTTTCAGGCGCAGGCTTTCAAACAGGTCGTCCAGCGTCAGCCTCATCTGGCGCAGGGCTTGCTGGTTGACGGCGCCGTCGCGAATTACCTCCACAGGCGACCCGCTCAGCGCTTTGCGGATAGTTTCGCTGCGCATGGACAGGGCGGAGATCAAAATCTCGGCCCCGATCAGCGTGACGATGGGCACGACGCCATGGAGCAGAGGGATATTGAGATCCTGCATGGGCACAGAAGCCACGGCGGAAATCAAAATGGTGATGACAAACTCGGTGGCCTGCATCTCGGCCACCTGGCGTTTGCCCATCAAACGAAAGGCCCCGATGATAAACACATATAAAATAACGGTCCGGCAGAACGGCACAAGCATCATTGATCACCCGTCGATAGTATGTCCCGAAAAGGCGAAAAAGATTCCGAAATATACAATATAGGTAAGGCGATATATCTCTGGACATGTGTAAATGTCCGTATATATTCTGGCATAAATTCCAGTAAAACGATATAATTGAAAAAAAAAGCAGGTTTAGAAAAATAGAAAAGCGAGGTTTTGGGGATGGATTTGATCGAACACAACAAGAGACAAGAAGAGGCTCTGCGCCAAATGAGATTGGTGTTAGGGCAGAATATCCGCTCCAGAAGAGAAGCGTTGGGCTACAGTCAGGAAAAGCTGGCTTTTTTGGCCGGCATGGGCGCCGCTCATCTGGGCAATATCGAGAGGGGAAGCGAGAAAAATAACCCTACCCTTTCCACGCTGCTTAAAATTGCTACCGGCCTGCATACGACGTTGGAAGAGCTGTTGGAGGGGTCTTGCCAACCGGCGGAAAAATAGACGGGGATTTGAAACGAGAGAGGACCGGGCCGGATTCCTGCTAATCTGCCCGGCCGAAGGGCCGCCCCGATTCCCGCAAGCGGCGTTTCTCTGCCGAGTCTAAAAAAATTTTTTTGAAAAATCAAAAAAATTTTGAAAAACCTATTGCAATCCCGGCCAGGCTGTGGTATTATATCTCTCGCAGACCCGGGTGTGGCGCAGTTTGGTAGCGCGCTTGAATGGGGTTCAAGAGGCCGGAGGTTCGACTCCTCTCACTCGGACCAAAAGTTGCGGGAAACGCTGTAATCAAGCGTTTCCCGCAATTTTTTTGTAACGATTTGCAGAACTTGTATAGAAGGGGCGCAAAAAATGGACGGGCGGAAAGCCAAGGAATTGTTGTCGTTCCATTCCTGCAGAAACAGCGATATCCACAACCCCAAATGGAGCGGCGGATTTTTGGGCAGCCTTCGTCCTTTTCAGGGCCGGCTGCGGGAAGAAAATTTCCGAGAGGTTATGGAATGTCTGAAGGCGTTGCAAGAGGAATTTCTGGCGCCGGCAGTGGACCGGGAAATGATTTCTGATTTGATGGGAATCGTCTGCTTGGCCAGAGCATGGGCGTCGCCCAGAGGGATGCTGGGGAGCAACCGTTTGCTGACGGAGGAGCAGACCCGGCTTCTGCTGGCTTGGACGGATATTATCGAGCTCTGCGTGACGTATTTGCTGGAGGGCGCCCAAGAGGAGGCCTTTGCCGACTACCAGGATTATCTGAACGGGGAGTATTGTTAGAGATCGGCGGAGCGAATGAACGAGCCGACAATCTGAAAGACGTCTGCGGCCGGAGCGGCCCGGCGGGATAGGAGGTTTTGACGATGAAATTGGCGGAAGCTTTGCAGGAGAGAGCGGATTTGAACAGGCAGATTCAGCAGCTGCGCAGCCGGCTGCTGAGCAACGCAGTGGTGCAGGAGGGGGAAGCGCCGGCGGAGGACCCGGCCCAGCTGACGGCGGAGCTGGAAAGCTGTTTGGGGCGTCTGGAATATCTGACGGCGGCCGTCAACCTGACCAATTGCGCCGTCTGCCAAGGGGGACGGAGCCTGACTGAGTTGATTGCCCAAAAGGACTTCCTGAAACTGAAAATCGGCGTTTACCGAGATTTTTTGTCCGAGGCCAGCCGGCTGGCCCACCGGGCCTCCCGCACAGAGATTAAAATTTTCAGCGCGGTGGACGTCCGGGCCCTGCAAAAGCAGGTAGACGGCTTTTCCAAAGAGCTGCGGCTGCTGGACAACCGGATCCAACAGCTCAATTGGAACACGGAGCTGAAAGAACAGTAACCTTCGGGCGGGGCGTCTTGTGGGAGCCGCCAGGGCGAACGCGATCTCTGCCGGCTGAGAACGAGCCGGATCATGGCAGCGCCTTCGGGCAGGCGCGGGGTTCGATCCCCCGAGAATCGATAGGCCCTATCGCGCACAACCGCATCAAAACAGCGTATTCAAACCTTCCAAGCGTTGACTGGCGGCCGGGCGGGCGGGAAAGATCCTCCGACGGGACATGATAAAAAACGAACTAAAAGCCGACGAACAGGCTTGCAAACAAAAGGCGTCGGCCATGTGAAGAATTGTGAAGAGAATTTTAATGAAAAACACTTGCTATTAAAAAACGGTTATGGTATACTACTTTCGGCGCTGAAAAGCGTACAAAAATCCAGTAAAAATGAGAGGAGAACAAACTCACATGAATTCCAAAACCATGAAGAAGCTGATGGCTCTGCTGATGGCCGCCGCCATGATGCTGAGTCTCTCCGCTTGCAGCAAAGACGAGGAGCCCAAGGACGACGGCGGCGACAAGCCCGGCGTCGCTGACTCTGACAAAAAAGACGACGTGAAGAACGACAATGAGGAGCCCAAAGACGACGGCGGCGAGGCCCTGTCTGAAGAGGATTATAAGGCGAAAATCACCGATATTGGCAATAAAGTGGCCGAGCTGACCAACGACGTCAACGCCGCTCAGACAAAAGCCGCCACAGACCCCGAAGGCGCTATCAAGGATTTGATCGATATCGTCGACGAGATGAAGCCCCTGTATCAGGAGCTGGCCGACCTGAAAGCCCCTGAGAAATTCGCCGCCGCCCAGGCCAAGATCAAGTCCGGCTGCGAAGCCAGCGTCGAGATGCTGGATCTGACTGTTGAAATGATGCAGTTGGCCGTGGATCCCGAGCAGGCTGACAAGGCTCAGGAAAAACTGACCGAGCTGACCGAGAAGATGACCGAGTATCAGGCTGACGCCCAGACTCTGACAGAAGGCCTGACCGAAGTGATGAACGGCTAATTCTGCCTACACATAAAAAATAACCGCCTAAAGGCGGTTATTTTTTTTGCCGTTCCGGCTTGCCGCGGAGCGAATCTCCCTTTTCCGCCCTTTACAGGGGCCGAGCGGCGGGGTAGAATAAAGGGCGGGGATTTTCCCCGCTCTTTATTTTTTGCGAGACAGGAGGGCTTTTGATGGAGGAATTGGATTTTCCAGCGGGGGAGGAACAGGCAGGCCGGGATTTTTCCGGCTTTTCCGGGGAGGGCGGAAGGTATCAGGGGCTGCGCTTTGTGGGCTGCCGTTTCAATGGGGCGGATTTTTCAGAAGCCTCATTTTTCCAGTGCAGTTTTGAAACCTGCAAATTCACCGGCGCCCGGTTCAACGCGGCTCGGTTTGAAGATTGCCGCATTGTCAACAGCTCGTTTCAATACGCCGGCCTGTTCGGCGCGGATTTCCGGCAGTGCAAGCTCACCGGCTCCTCCTTTTCCGGGGCCAACACCGCGGCCATGACCATCGAAGGCGGCGATTGGTCCTATACAGATTTGCGGGAACAGGAATTTTATAAAATGCGGCTGGAAGGCGTCAATTTCAAAGGGGCGGATTTCAACCGGGCCAAGCTGGAAAAATGCCGGATCAAAGGCTGCGATCTGGAGGGGGCGGTGATCAGCGGCGCCAGTTTCCGGGGCTCGGATCTGCGGGACAGCAACATCGACGGCCTGGATATCCTGGGAGCGGATTTTCACGGCGTTCAGATCGATATCGGGCAGGCCGTGGCCATGGCCCGGGCCCTGGGGGCTGTGTTCAAGCCCTGAGCCCGCCAGCTGGAGAAATATCAGGAAGAGGGGGCCTTTTTATTGAAAATCGTCGGGGGGGATGATAAAATAAAGAAAGGAAACGGGCTTCAAAAGCGAGTGAAAAATCTGGGGGAATGAGCGATGCTGAAAAAGGGTTTTAACAACGACACCTACCTGAAAATGCAGTCGGAACATATCCTGGAGCGAATCCGCCACTTCGGCGGCAAGCTCTATCTGGAGTTCGGCGGCAAGCTGTTTGACGATTTCCACGCTTCTCGGGCGCTGCCTGGCTTCGAGCCGGACAGCAAAATCAGGATGCTCCAGACCATGGCGGACAAGGCGGAAATCCTCATGGCCATCAACGCGTCGGACATCGAAAAAAACAAAGTTCGGGGGGATTTGGGCATCACTTACGACGCTGACGTGCTGCGGCTCATCGACGCTTTCCGCTCCATTGGCCTGTATGCGGGCAGCGTGGTCGTCACCCGTTACGCCGGCCAGGCGGCGGCGGACCAATTCAAGGACAAGCTGGAAAAACTGGGCCTCCGCGTCTATCTGCATTACGCCATAGCGGGTTATCCCGCCAACGTGTCGCTGATCGTCAGCGACCAAGGCTTTGGAAAAAACGAATATGTGGAGACCCAGCGCCCGCTGGTGGTGGTGACGGCGCCGGGCCCGGGCAGCGGCAAGATGGCTGTCTGCCTCTCCCAGCTCTATCACGAGCACAAGCGGGGCGTTAGCGCCGGCTACGCCAAGTTCGAGACGTTCCCCATCTGGAATCTGCCGCTGAAGCACCCAGTCAACTTGGCCTATGAAGCCGCCACCGCCGACCTGAACGACGTCAACATGATCGACCCCTATCACCTGGAAGCCTATGGGGCTACGGCGGTGAATTACAACCGGGATATCGAGGTTTTCCCTGTGCTCAACGCCATGTTTGAAACCATCTCCGGCGCCAGCCCCTATAAATCCCCCACGGACATGGGCGTCAATATGGCCGGCTTCTGCATCACCGACGACGAAGCCGTCCGGGAGGCGGCCAAAATGGAGATTCTCCGCCGCTATTATAAAGTGCGCCGGGATTACCGCCTGGGCCAGGTGGGAGAAGAGGCGGTGCGCAAGGTGGAGAGCGTCATGACCCAGGCCGGCGTGGAGATTTCCATGCGCCGGGTGGTGGCGCCCGCCTTGGAAAAGGCCGCCGAAACCGGCGAACCCGCCGGCGCGATGGAGCTGCCCGACGGATCTATTGTCACTGGCAAGACCACGGCCCTGCTGGGCGCTTGCTCCGCCATGCTCATCAACGCCCTCAAGCAGCTGGGGGGCATCAACCAGGATATCCACCTGCTTTCCCCCAATTTTATCGAGCCCATCCAGCGGCTGAAAACCGGCTATTTGGGCAATAAAAACCCCCGGCTGCACACCGACGAAGTGTTGATGGCCCTGACCATCAGCGCCGCCACCAACCCGGCGGCGGAGCTGGCCCTCAAGCAGCTGGGCAGGCTGCGGGGCTGCGAGGCTCATTCTTCGGTGTTGCTCTCCCAGGTGGACGACAATGTCTTCCGCAACTTGGGCGTCAACCTGACCTGCGAGCCCGATTACCAGACCAAGCAGCTTTTCCATAAATAGAATGTTTTGGATACAAAAGGCAGATCAGGCGCGATAGACAGCCAATGTGCGCAGGCCTGGCGGGCATGGAAAAAGGATAATCGCCTCTCTGTTCGGCGGCTTCGGAAAATACCGAGGCCGCCTTTTGTTTTGCCGCATAAATCCCGTTTTCCCCCATAAAATAAGTCTATAAACGGGGGATGAGAGATGAAAATTGCGTCGATGGGACAGGACAGCCGGGAAATAGAGGAATATCTGAGCCGCTGGGCGGCCTGCCGAGGGCTGATTTTTCAAATGGAACAGGCGGCGGCCGGCGGCCAATACGACGCGGTGTTGGCCGGGCCCATGGAGGGAAAGGCGGCCCCGGCTTGCCGGGCCGGGATTCTGATCGCCTACGATGAAGACGCCGGCGAGCTGGCCCGGCAGGTGCAGGCCCAGACCATCCTCACCTATGGGGCCAGCAAAAGCACGCTGAGCCTCTCTTCCGCAGGGGAAAGCTGCGTGGTGGCCCTCCAGCGGGAGACGCTGGACCTTCTGGGCGGCGCTTGGGATATCGGAGAATTCCGCTTGCCCGCCGGCCTGCCTGGGCATCTGGCCTGCGCCGCCGCTGGAGCGCTGCTGGCCTGCGGCTGGGGCGCGGAATTGCAGCAATGAGCCAGAAAAGGGACGGTCCCGGAAGGACCGTCCCTTTTCCTATTCTTCGGCAATCTGTTCCAGCACCTGCATCAGGTCCTCCATGGTTTCCATGACGCCGCCCCGCTCCAGCACAGCCTGGCGCAGCTCCAGAGGCAGGGAATCAAATTGTAGTTGGATTTTAGGGCCTACAATGCCCATCTCAAATCACCTCGCGCTTCTATTGTGCGCTATTTCAATGTGTTTTAATCAAAGCAACTGAAAAAGAGAAAAAAGGCCGCCGGGTTAGCCGGCGGCCAAAAAAAGAGGCAGAGATCAGGTGGCCAATAAGCCTGCGGCCCGCAGATTGGCCAACAGCGCGTTGAATTGGGCCACTACGTCGTCTGGGCCAGTGGCGTCCGCTACTGCGGCAGCCGGCGTCACGACTCCGGCCGGCCCCTCTGGCCCGGTGGGTCCGACGGGCCCTTCAGGCCCTGTAGGCCCGGCAGCGCCGACAGCGCCGGCCGGCCCCTCTGGCCCGGTGGGTCCGACGGGCCCTTCAGGCCCTGTAGGCCCGGCAGCGCCG
>CAJUIK010000009.1:28484-49851 GCA_910585875.1 uncultured Eubacteriales bacterium
GCTCCAGCAGCGCCGGCAGGTCCAGTGGGGCCTGTAGGCCCGGCGGGGCCCATAGGTCCAGTGGGGCCTGTGGCTCCAGCAGCGCCGGCAGGTCCAGTGGGGCCTGTAGGCCCGGCGGGGCCCATAGCGCCGGTAGCGCCTGTGGCGCCAGTAGCGCCGGCGGGACCCATGGGACCCATAGGCCCGGTGGGGCCGACAGGTCCTGCGGCTCCGGTAGCGCCAGCGGGCCCGGCAGGCCCCATAGCGCCGGTAGCGCCTGTGGCTCCGGTAGGCCCGGCAGGGCCCATAGGTCCGATGGGGCCCATAGGTCCAGTGGGGCCGGGGATATAACAAGTGGCAATACAGCATCCGCAGTTGGCGGGCCGTTCAAAATCTGGATTCAAGCAGTTCATAACATCCCTCCACCATCATGGTATGTGCCGTCGGCTCTCCACGTGTTTTGCCTCTATCCTTTGGCCGCCGAATCTGTTCAAAATCGTCTGTGAATCTCGGTATTTTTCGTCTAAAACAGAAAAAATATTAAAAAATTCGAAAAAATAAAAAATTTTCGCAATTTACAAAGCAATTTTCGAAAAAAGGAGGGAATCTTTTGCCAATTCTGGAATATCCATGGTATTATATTGCTGACTCGAATCGAGTTTATAGGAGCTTTTTGAGTGCAGAATTGGAGAAATAACGAAAGGAAGGATTGAGATGAAGGGCAAAAGGGGCAAGTGGATCGCCGGAGTTTTGGCGGTCTGTCTGATGATAGGCGCGGGAGGCTTCTGACTGCTGAACCGGGAGAAGGGGCCCCGGCTGGATGTGATTTCTCGGAAAGACGCCTTGGAGGATTACGATTATCTGTGGGAGACGCTGGAGGAGAATTACCCCTTCTTCGGCGTGGCCGAGAGGAAGTATGGGCTGGATGTCCAGCAGCTGAAGCAGGAGTATCGCCAGCAAATTGAAGGCATGGGGAAAAAGATTGATTTTCTGGAATTCTATCATTTGATGGAGGACTGTGTGGGATGGTTTAACGGATTAGGGCATTTGACTATATATTCGCCTCAATCATATCAATATCATATGGCGGGAAAAGAGTATCTATCTCAATATGCTTTGGGCAACTGGCAGTTTGAGAATTATTTAGAGAATTCAAAAGTACAAGAAAGATATGAATTTTTGGAAAGCAAAGAGCCGTCTTTTTGGAGCGAACAGCCACAGAGCGAGCGTTTGATATTGAATCGTCTCCAAGATGATATTGCTTATATGGCGATCAATCAGTTTGATGGGCAATATATTCAGCAAGACCGAGAAAAGATCTTAAATTTTTTTCGGGAAAACGCAGATGTCCCCTATTTAATTATTGATATACAAGACAACGGCGGCGGATCCAGCGAATATTGGTCGGAAAATATTGTGACGCCGAATATCGCAAAACAGAAAGTTTCACCGCAGCTTTTCATCACGCCATATGGCGAAAAATCGCAAAAACAATTAAACCTGAGTTTGGAAGCGGGAGGGAAATCCGAGGAAGATTTCAACTCTCAGCTGGAAACTCTGAAAAAGTTTCCTAAGATACAGTTGGGTGCTTTGCTTCCAGGCTGGCGTTGGATAGAAGATGAAGGTTACGTTGTTTCTCCGCAGGCAGATGAAGCGATCTATAAGGGGAAAATCTTTCTCTTGGCAAATAGTAAAACCGGCTCTGCAGCGGATGGATTTGCGTATTTTTGTAAAGAGACAGGGTTTGCTACCATATTAGGCCGGGAGAATACCCGTGGAGATGGCCCGGGCGGCGATTTTGTGATGGATAAAATGCCCCATTCCAACCTGCTATTCCGCTATCGCCCTGTGTTGGCCCTGGACATGGAAGGCGCGGCTCTGGAGGAATTCGGCGTGGCGCCAGATGTGCTGTTGCCCACTCGGGCGAAGAATAGCAACGACAAGATTTCGCCGTTGGCGGCCTGTTTGAGCTATATTGACGGGTTAGAATAAGCGCCGCCGGCAGCCGAGGAACCGCCAATCTCTGTATTGAAAAACCGCAGGGGATATGGTATCATTATCGTAATGTTTTCGCGTCGCGGCGGTTTCGCGGAGGCGAAAGCATCTTCAAACAGAGAGGATGATAGGCTGATGCGGAAAAGTATCAAACAAATGGTGGGAATCCGGGTGATCGCGGCGTTGGTTTCTGTGCTGCTGTTCAGCGTGATGATGACGGTGAGCATTATGCGGGTCGATCGCACCCAAGAATCCAGCGCCCAGGCCAGCGCATTGCTGGATAAGAGCCAGAAAGCGGAAACCGCCCACTATAAATGGTCCAGCAATTTGAGCAACGCCCTGTATGCCGGCACAGAGTTTACCGGCAGCATGGATCCGACTACCTGCGTCTTGGGTCAGTGGCTCTATGGCGAGGCGGGCACAGAAGACGAGAAAATTTTGCAGCTGCGGAATGAGATTGAACCGCTGCACAAAGAGCTGCATGAATCGGCGTCCTATGTTTTAAATTTGGCAGAGAGCAGCCCGCGTCAGGCTCAGGAATATTATCATGAAACGATTCAGAGCAATCTGGGCGTTTTGGTCGGCCTTTTGGACGAGGTTGTGGACCGGGGAACGGCGTTAAATGAGGAAAGCGCCGCCGTCATGCGGAAGACGATTTTCGTCATGCACGCCACTTCGATTATCGGCTTGTCTCTGGAGTTGATCTGCCTGGTCAGCTTGGTGCTCTATGTGCTGAAAAACGTGATCCGGCCGATGCTCCATATCACTGAAAAGGTTCAGCCTCTCCAGCAGGGTTTGCTGGATATGCAGCTGAATTACAGCGCTGACAACGAGCTGGGCGACCTGGCCCGCACCTTGGAGACATCCGTCCAGCTGATTCACAGCTATATCGAAGATATCAACCGCATTATGGGCCAGCTTTCTGAGGGGAATTTCGATGTTTCCACCTCCGCCGCCTATATCGGCGATTTCAGCTCCATCGCCCAATCCATCAACAGCTTTACCGACGTGCTTTCCCAGGCGATGGGCAACATCCAGCAGGCCGAAGGCCGGGTTTCGGAAAATGCGGAGCAGCTTTCCAGCGGCGCGCAGGCTCTGGCCCAAGGCGCCACAGAGCAGGCCAGCGCGGTGGAAGAATTATACGCCACGCTGGACGAACTCTCGAAGAGCGCTCAGCAGAACGTGAAAGCGGCCTCCGACGCCCAGGAAAACGCCCGCCTGACAGGCCAGCAGGTGACGATCAGCGGCCAGCAGATGGAACAGATGGTGGCCGCTATGACGGATATTACCCAGGCCTCTCAGCAGATTGACAAGATCATCGCCACCATTGAAAATATCGCGTTCCAGACCAACATTCTGGCGCTGAACGCCGCTGTGGAAGCGGCCCGGGCCGGCTCGGCGGGCAAGGGCTTCGCCGTGGTTTCCGACGAGGTCCGCAGTTTGGCGGCTCAGTCTGATCAAGCGGCCAAGGCCACCAAAGAGCTGATTGAAAACGCCGTTCAGGCCACAGAAAAGGGAAGCCGCATCGTCAACGAGGTTTCCGAGACGCTGCAAAAGACCCTGTCGCTGGTCACCAAATCCAACGAAGCCATCGGCTCCATCGCCGAGGCCGTCCAAGGCGAGGCCCTGTCCATCAGCCAGGTGACGGAGGGCATCGGCCAGATTTCCGCCGTGGTGCAGACCAATTCCGCCAGTAGCGAGGAATCCGCTGCCGTCAGCTCCGAGCTCTTTGAGCAGGTCAATATGCTGAGAGAGCAGACCAGAAGATTCCATTTGAAAAATCAATAACAGGAAGACCAATCAAAGAGCCGGGCCGCGCTTTTCCAAGAGTCCGGCTCTTTGTTTGGGGGACCTGCCGGCCGGGGCTTTTCGAGATTGATAGACCGACTGAGTGCCGGCGCGATTGTTTGCTGCGCCGCATTCCAAACCTCCAATTTTATCGACGCGGACCCGAAAGAGGTTTTCCGCCAGATGTTTGGGGAGAAATTTGGAAAGGGCAAAAAGAAATAGGGGTGCGAAAGGAGAACGGTATGTTTCTTGAACATGATTTTCCAGTGTTGGAATTTGACCAGAGCGAGGAGGCAAAGATCAATCCCTCCCACTTTGTAACAAAGAAATTCGAGACGGATAAGCTGATTATCACCTTTTTCCCAGAGGTTTTAGAGAAGCTGGCGGCTGGCGGCCGAATTACAGAAGAGCGGACGATTGCCGGCGAAAACCCCATTGTGATCTATCAGTTTACAGATCGGCCCGATATCTTGCTGACGCTTGGGCAGATTGGCTGCCCTGCTTGCGCGGGAAACCTGGATCTATTTCACGCGATGGGCATTTCCAAAGCGATGTTCTGCGGCGGCGGAGGCGTGTTGGATGAGGAAATCCGAGTTGGACAAATTTTGGTGGTCCAAGGGGCTATCCGGGACGAAGGGTTTTCCTATCAGTATGTAGAGCCTTCTCGGACGATTGACGCGAATCCAGACACAGTAAGCGCGATTTGCCGCTATTTGGATGAACGGGAGGTTTCCCATCTCTGCGGATTGACCTGGACCACAGACGCGATTTTCCGGGAAACCCCGGAACGAATCCGCAGGCGGAAAGAAGAAGGGGCAAAAATTGTGGAAATGGAGCAGTCTGGGTGCATTGCCGTGGCCCAGAGCAGAGGCTTTTCCTATGGCGCGCTGATTTATGGCGGAGACGACCTTTCGGGGGAGGAATGGAGCGACAGAGGCTGGCGCAGCCGGGAGGGCGTCCGTTATGACTTGGTAACGCTGTGCAAGGAGCTGGTTGAGCTCATTTGACTTCCGGCGGGCAAATACAAACAGGCGGCCGTCCCTGCTAGGTAGCCGCCTGTTTGTATCGTTGCTTGACAAGGAGGCCGGAGAGGGATATAATGAAAATCGCTCAAAGGGGACTTTGGGCAGGGGCGCTGGGCGGATGCCCGGCTGAGACAAAACCTAAACCGGTTTTGAACCCTTGAACTTGATCCGGGTAATGCCGGCGTAAGGAAAAAGAAAATGATTGTATTTATTTTCCGTACCGCATTACTTTTGGAATGCCGTGCGGATTTTTTTATGCCCTGAGAAGGGGCGGGGCGGAGGAAACCGCAGGCTCCCGCCGGGAAACCGGCCAAAACTTGCCGCCTCAGGCGGCGGAATGGAGTGATTGCGCAATGTCCAACCAAAGCATTTCGGCGGGTTCCAGCCGCCAAAAAACCAAAATCCTGTGCGAGGGCGCCGTGATGGTCGCCGCCGCCGTGGCCTTGAGCTACCTAAAAATTCAGTTTTTACAGGCCGGATCCATCAATTTCGCCATGATTCCCGTGATCATCTTTGCGGTGCGCTGGGGTCTGGGCTGGGGCGTGGCGGCCGGCGCCGCCTACGGCACCCTGAAATTTTTCTTGGCCGGCGGAGTCGCTATCAACTTGGCCTCCATGCTTCTGGATTATACCGTGGCTTACGCCATGGTGGGCGTGGCCGGCCTGTGCAAAGGCCGCAAATGGGGGTTCCCCTTGGGCGCTTTTGCGGGCTGTCTGGCCCGGTTTGTCGTCCATTTTATCACCGGCATCACCATCTATAAGATTTTGGTCCCCACCGAGGTGATGGGCATGACCGTCAGCAACCCCTATCTCTTCTCTGTGCTGTACAACATCTCCTATATGGGCCCCAACACGGTGATTTCCGTCGCGACGTGCTTGCTGCTGGATAAGCCGCTGAAGCGGCTGCCCCAATAAAAAACATGATTGAAACCCATTACCATCTGGACAAGCTGCCGCCGGAGAGCCGGGACCGCTTGCTGGAAAGCTGGTTTCGCCAAGGCCTGGAAGCCATAGTCGCGCCGGCCATGGATCTGGAATCCCTGCGTCAGATTCTGGAGCTTGCTCGGCGGTATCCGGGCAAAATTTTTCCCGCCGCTGGGCTGCACCCGGAGCGGGAATGGCGGGGCCAAGAGGGGCTGCGGGCTTTGAGGCAGGCCGACGAGCTCTGCCGCTGGATTGAGGAAAACGGGGATAGCATCTGGGCTGTGGGCGAAATTGGCTTGCCTTGGTACAGTTTAACGGGCCGGGAGCCGCACCGGGCCGCCTTTGAGGCTCTGGATTTGTTTTTGGAAACCGCCCGGGAAACAGGCCTGCCCGTGATTCTCCACGCCGTCCACGGCGCAGCCCAGCCCTGCCTGGATCGGCTGCGGGATCATGGAGTGGGAAAAGCGGTCTTCCACTGGCTGAAAGCGCCGGACGCCGCAGCCCAGGCTGTCGCCGCGGCGGGATATTGGGCCTCGCTGACGCCGGAATACCTCTGCTTTCCGCGGGACCAGCGTTTGGCCGATTGTTTCCCTCTGGATCAGCTGCTGCTGGAAACCGACGGCCCAGAGCCGCTGCGCATCGGCAGAGAGGGGATCCCTTCGCCCCTCTGGAGCCGGGATACCGCGGCGGCGCTGGCCGCCCGCCTGAGCCGGGAGCCGCTGGAACTGGAGCGGGAGATGGATCAAAACGCCCGCCGCTTTTTCGGCCTGCCGCTGTGAACCCTTGACTTTTTTCTTTGCCCGTGGTATTCTGAATGCGAATTCACCCAAAGGAGGGAGCAAAATGGCGGAGTTTACCTTCCGTCAGCCGAAGCCGGAGGAGGCGGAGCAGATTTTTCAGCTGGTCGTTCGCCGGGTGGAATGGATGGGCCAAAAGGGCCTGCGCCAATGGAATTGCAACGGCTATTTGGAAGCCTATCCGTTGGAGTATTACCGGCAGGAAATCGGCAGATTTTGGGTCGCTTTGCGTGAGGAGGCAATCGCAGCGGCGGCGGCAATTTTTGACCAGGACGACAATTGGGAACCGGATAAGCCCGCTTTTTATCTGCACAACCTGGTATCCGACCCGGCTTGCCCTGGGGCGGGCGGCGCTTTGCTGGAATTTTTGGAGCTGCTAGCCCGGCAGAAAGGGATGGCCGCCTTGCGGCTGGATTCCGACGAGAGCAATTGGGAATTGGGCCAATATTATGAGCGCCGGGGATTCCTTCCCCAGGGCCGGTGTTCGGACGGCCCCTATTATGCGGGGATTTTGCGGGAAAAAGCGCTGCAATAACATAAAATAAGCCGCCGGGACGGGGTTCCGGCGGCTTGCTTTATTTCTCCAAAAAATATGAGGGGTGATACAGCCCGGTGGGCGGGTAAAACTCGTCGTGGTCATAGCGGAAACCCAGCTTGAGAAGCAGGCCCCGGGAGGCGGTGTTTTTGGGGTTGTGGCCGGCGAACAGAGCGTCGCAGCCCAGCTGCTTGAAAGCCCGTTGGACAGTGCGGCCGGCCCCCTCAAAGGCGTAGCCGGCGTGCCAGTAATCGGGCAGCAGATGGACGCCGATTTCGCAGATTGCCTGCCCCTGCCGGGCCGGGTCTTTGGCCTGATAGGGCCGCAGGCCGCAGACGCCGATGAAAGCGCCGGTTTCCTTGAGAAACAGCGGATGATATTGCAGGCCGGTTTGCAAATACTGTTGGATCTCCAGCTCCATCCTCTGCTCCGCCTGCCGGGGCGTCATAGCGCCGGAGGCCGTGATATAGCGGCAGGTCTGCCGGTTGGTCCAGAGCCGTCGGGCCAGGGGCAGGTCTTGCAGCCGCCACAGGCCGAATTGTAGCCGGGGGGATTCATAGAGTACAGTCATGGCAAAAACCTCTCTTTTGGGTCGTTTTTTTTATGGGTTCAGCTTGTCCTGCTCCAAGGAATGCCTTTCGCCCCGGGTCCGGTCATAGGCTAAAATATCCAGGGCGTCCTGGCAGAGCTGGGCCTGCTCCGGGTCTGGTCCGGTTTGCCGGAGGGAGAGGGAATAAACCGGCAGGGCGGAAAAGGCTTGGTCCAGCAGGGAAAGATAGGGGGTTTTGGGAAGATCCAACGCCGTGGCCAACACGTCCATCAGATAATAGGCGCTGAAGGGGCGGTCCGTCCGGTCCCGTTCGCCGCCGTCGATAGCGGAAAAGGAGGCGGGGTAATTGGCGTAGAGGGCGTAATCGACGGTCAGGCAGTCCAGGGTTTGGTAGATCTGGTCGTTGGCGACGCCGTTCAGCTTTTTATATCCCTCCAGCAGCGGCTGGTGATCGCCGAAAAACAGCAGGGCCGTGGGCCGTTCCCGGCTGTCGATATAGTCCAGCAGCCGACCCAAGGCCCGGTCTGTGTCCCGGATTCCCACGGCGTAGGCGTTGATTCCCTCCAGCTCCCCTGGGCTGAGCAAGCCGGAGGGGTCTTCCGCCAAAATGGGATCTTCCTCTTCCAGCTGGACATAGGGGGTGTGATTCTGCATGGAAGTGGCCCAGATAAACTGGGGCCCGCCGTCGGTTTGCTCCAGCTGGGCGATAATCTGGTCGGCCAGCGTCTCGTCGCTTATGTGCATATCTCGGGGATAGGGGCGGACGGGAACCGTCAGATCCTCCTGAAAGAGAATCTGGTCAAAGCCCATGGCCGCAAAGGCGTTTTGCCGGTTGTAAAAAGAGCCCTTGAAGGGGTGGATATAGCAGCTTCGATAGCCCAGCTGGCCAAAATAATCCCGGAAAGAGGGCAGGCGGTCCTGGGCGGATACGCCGCCATAGGGGGAACGGGTTCCCCGAAGAGAGGCGTTGGGGAGGCCGCTGAGGACTTCAAACTCGGTAGAGGCGGTGCCGCCGCCAAAGGCGGGAACCACAATCCGCCCGCCGGCGCCTCGGGCCTGCATCCGCCGGAAGTTCTGGTATAAATCCTCCTCCAGCTCCAATCCCCGGACCCGGTTCAGGTCAAAATAAGATTCGCTCATGATCGCCACGATATCCGGCCGGATTTCCCCGCCGGTTTGGGCTGGGTAACGGGACAGGATTTGCCGGATCGTGTCCGCCTCCGCCCGCCGGTCGGTAAAATCGTCGTAATACAGCGAGCCGATGAGGCAATCGATAGAAGACAGCTGGGGGGAATGGCGAGAGGAGGGGAAGACCTGATAATCCTGGAGCTGAGGGTCAAAAATCTGATAGGCCAAGCTGTTTACGGAAAAGCTGGCGAACAGCCAGGCGGCCAAAACGCCGCCGGTCAGCCGCCGGCTGACGAACCGGGGCCCTTCCGCCCGCTTCATGCGCCAGAGATAGGCGGCCAGCAGAGGGCCTGTGACAAACAGCATGGGGCTGAAAAACAGCCCGTTCCCCGCGGCGCCTTTGGGCGTCCATAAATCCGCCAGGCTGAATACCATGGCCACGTCCTCCGCTGAAATCCGGGAGCCCAAAGCGTAATATTTGTAAAAATCCACAATAGATATCACATAGAGGGGCGCGGCCAACAGCAGCGCCGCCAGCCAAGGCCGGCGGGAAAAAACCGACGACAGAAAAAGAAACGCGATCGTCAGCAACAGCCAGGACAGGACGAAACGGGTCAGGCCGGGGGCGGAGAAATCCAGACGAGGGGTCTGCCCGGCCAAGCTGGCCGGCGGCGTCAGGTTGGCGTAAAGAACCAGATTGAGAAACAGGGGGAAGAGGAAAAACAGGGCCTGCCGCCCCTTGGAGGCGGACAGCGGCCGGTTGAACAGGCGTTTCACGGCTCGGCGCTCCTTTCGGCAAAAAGCAATTCAACTGTACTATTTGTAATAATACAGCGGAGAAACGGAAAAATCAAGTGGAAGACCTCTGTCAAAATTCTTATATTTCCTTTAAGCCGGCGCCGGGCCCCCCTGGAAGGAGCGGCCCTGGGCTTTCTCGACGACGTTTGACAAATCACGTGTGAGGCGTCATAATAAAGCGTATTGAGGCGGATTTCGTCGAGGGAGGGTTTACGATGGCGTTTACGAAAGGAGCGGTGGAATTCCTGATGGAAAATAAATTCCACGACAGCAAGGATTGGTTCCGCCAGCACCGGCGGCAATACGACGATCTTGTGCTGAACCCCATGCGGGAGCTGGTGGCGGGGATCGCCCCGGCCATGCTGGATATCGACGGCCGATTGATCGCCGAGCCTAAGGTGGGGCGTTCGATCTCCCGCATTTATCGGGACACCCGGTTTTCCAAAGATAAATCCACCTTTCGCGACGTGGTCTGGTGCGTGTTTCTGCGGGAGAAAAAGCTCTATGAAGGGCCGCCGGCCTTTTATTTTGAGTTTTCTCCCAGCAAGGTCCGCTGGGGCTGCGGTTATTATCGGGCCAGCCCTCGGGATATGGATACCATGCGGGGCCTGATCCTGCGGCAGGACCCAGATTTTGACGCCGCCCGCCGGGCTGTGGGGCGGGACGGCTATTTTGCCTTGGAAGGGGAAAGGTATAAACGGAGCAAATTCCCGGATATCCAGGGGCCGGCCCGGCAGTGGCTGGATCAGAAGAACGTCTCTGTCAACCATAACGCCGGCCCGGAAGGCTACGAGTTGCTTTACAGCCCGGAGCTGGCGGGGCGGCTGACGCAGGATTTCCGGCGGCTCAAGCCGCTGTACGAATTTTTTCTCAAAACGCATCGGCTCTCCTTTGAACAGGCCCAGGATCAGCAGGCGCCGGAGCAAACTGTTTTGCCTCGGGCGCCCAAGCGGCAATTCGATTGGTGACGAGAAATAGGACGGAAAAGGCGGAGGACATGGAAAATAACGAGAAGACGACGGAAACCCAGGGCTGGAAGCGAATTTCCGCTTGGAAAAACAGCATACAAGCCTTTTTCCAGGCGGCCGGGCAAAAAATCCCTCCAGTGCTGCGGAATTTCTTTTTGTTCCAGCGGCAGATGGAGCCAGACCAGCCTGCCTGGAAGCATCTGCTCTTCTGGCTGTGGAACAGCCTGCCCTATCTGGCGGCCACAGCCGGCCTGGGTGTAGTATCCCTGTGGTTCGCCGCTTCGGAATATGGCCAGCCCATGTTTGACAGCTATTTTGAGCTGCCCGCCCTGGTTTGGCTCAATTTAGGGCCTGTGCTGCTGCTGGGGCTGCTGCTTTATGCCGCTCTGGGCCGGCAGTGGCTGGCTTTTTTGCTCAACGGCGCTCTGGTGCTGGCGGGTTCGCTGATCAACTGGTTCAAGCTGGCCCTGCGCAACGACCCTTTTTTGGCGGCGGACGTGGGTTTGGTTCGGGAAGCCCAGAATATGGCGGGCAAATATGAGATTGCGTTTACCGCCGATATGTGGTATGCCCTGGCGGCCCTGGCCGCCGTCTCCCTGCTGCTGGCTCTGGGGATGCGGGCCCGGCTCTGTCCCCGGGCTCGGCTGGCGGTTTTCGGCGCGGCGCTGACGGCGCTGCTGCCCCTGCGGCGGCTCTGGTCCGACGGGGATTTTTACCTCTACGACCTGGCTGTGGACAACAGCGAGCTGATCACCCCCTGGGCTTCGGCCCAGGTCTATGTGTCCAAGGGCTTTGTCTACCCCTTTTTGCACAGCGCCTCCCAGACGGCGGACAAGGCGCCGGCGGGCTACGACAAGCAGCGGGCCCAGCAGATTCTGGCCCAATATGAAGACGCGGACATCCCAGAGGATCAAAAGGTCCATGTCATTGGCGTCATGCTGGAGGCCTACAACGATTTCAGCCGCTTCCCCCAGGTGAAGCTCAACTTGGACGTCTATGAAGAATACCATAAGCTGGAGCAAGAGGGGGTTTCCGGAAACCTGATTACCAATATCTTTGCCGGCGGCACCATCGATACCGAGCGCTGTTTTCTGACGGGCTTCAGCCAGCTCCAGGATTTCCGACAGGATACCAACGCCTACCCCTGGTATTTCCGGGAGCAGGGCTATCGGGTGGAAGGCAGCCACCCCTGTTATCAATGGTTTTACAACCGGGAAAACGTCAACCGCTATCTGGGGTTTGAGGATTATTATTTTGTAGAGAATTACTATGGAAAGTTCACCGGCGGCGACATCGCCATGGACGAAGTGCTGTTTCCTGAAATTATCGATTTATATGAGCAAAATAAAAAGACCGGCAAGCCCTATTTCTCCTTCAATGTCAGCTATCAGGGACATGGACCCTATGACAGCCAAAAATATTGGTGGAGCTATCAAGGGGATTTTATCCACAATGAAGAAGGCAAGTTATCCCCCGAGGAGCAGTGTATTCTGGAAAATTACCTGGGTTCCCTGTGGAGCACCAACCGGCATTTGAAGGAATTTTTCGATTATTTCCGGCAGGAGGAAGAGCCGGTGGTGATTGTGCTGTTCGGCGACCACAACCCCTGGCTGGGAGACGACAACAGCGTATACAAGGCGTTGGGCGTGGATTTGGACCCCGCCGGGGAGCAGGGTTTTTTCAACTATTATTCCACCCGTTACCTGATTTGGGCCAACGACGCGGCCAAGCGGACTCTGGGCCGGGATTTCAGCGGCCAGGGGCCGGATATCGCCCCCAGCTTTTTGATGAACCAGCTCTTTGAAGAGTGCGGCTGGCAGGGCCCCGCTTATTTGCAGTTTACCAGCCAGATTATGAAAACCATTCAGGCCTTTCATACCTCCGGCCTCTATGTGATAGACGGCCAGGTCTCAGACCTGCTGACCCCAGAACAGATGGACGCGGCGGGCGATTACCGCACGGCGGAATATTATCAACGAAAGAATTTTAACCAGAAAGATTGAGCGAGAAAGGAGTATTCGTGAAGCTGAAAATTGCTTTGATGCAGCTTTTGCCTGCCGGCGGTCTGGAGGCCCAATATAAAAAAGCCGCCGAAGCTTGCCGGAAGGCCAAGGGGATGGGGGCGGATATCGCTCTGTTTCCCGAGATGTGGAGCTGCGGCTACCGGATCCCAGAAAACCTGGAGGAATTGCGGGCTCTGGCGACGCCGGCGGAGGGGGAGTGGGTCGCCGCCTTCGGCCGGCTGGCCCGCGATCTGGAAATGGCTGTCGGCGCGACCTTTTTGGAGCAATTCGACCCTCTGCCCCGAAACAGCCTGGCCCTGTTTGACCGGCGCGGCGTCCGTCAGCTGCTTTATGCCAAGGTTCACACCTGCGCTTTTGAAGACGAGGCCCGGTTGACCCCTGGCGATCGTTTTGAGACGGTTTCTTTGGATACGGCGCAGGGCCCCGTCCAAACAGGGGCTATGATCTGCTATGACCGGGAATTTCCAGAGAGCGCCCGGTTGCTGATGTTACAAGGCGCCGAGCTGATTCTGGTTCCCAACGCCTGCCCCATGGAAATCAACCGGCTCAGCCAGCTGCGGGGCCGGGCCTTTGAAAATATGCTGGCTCTGGCCACTGTCAATTATCCCGCGGGCCAGCCGGATTGCAACGGCCATTCCTCTCTGTTCGACGGCGTCGTCTATCTCCCCGGCCAGCCCGGCTCCCGGGACACGCTGGTTCTGGAAGCGGGGGCGGAAGAGGGAATTTATCTGGCGGAGCTGGATTTGGATCGGCTGCGGGATTATCGGGCCCGGGAAGTGCATGGAAACGCCTACCGCCGGCCCGGCCTCTATGGCCCTTTGCTGGACCAGACCGTCCGCCCGCCCTTCCTCCGCCAAGACCGGCGGGAATGATAGAGACAAGCGATAGAAATCAAACAGACAAAGGAGAGCAAGACGATGATTCGGTTCAACTGCGATTATTCCGAGGGGGCCCACCCCAAAATCCTGGAGCGCTTGGTTCAGACCAATATGGAGCAGACCCCCGGCTATGGGGAAGACGAGCACTGCCGCCGGGCGGCTCAGCTGATTCAAAAGGAATGCGGCCGGCAGGATGTGGACGTTCACTTCATGGTAGGGGGCACGCAGACCAATTTGACGGTGATTTCCGCCGCTCTGCGGCCCCATCAGGGCGTGATTTCCGCCGATACCGGCCATGTCAACGTCCATGAAAGCGGCGCCATCGAGGCCACAGGCCATAAAGTTTTGGCCCAGACGGGCTGTCCCCAGGGCAAGCTGACGGCGCAGATGGTTCGCCAGGTTGTGGAGAGCCATTATGACGACGAAACCCAGGTTCACATGGTGCAGCCCAAGATGGTCTATCTCTCCCATCCCACCGAGCTGGGCACGCTATATACCAAAAGGGAGCTGGAAGCGCTGGGCCAGGTCTGCCGGGAAAAGGGCCTCTATCTGTTTTTGGACGGCGCCCGGCTGGGCTACGGCCTGACGGCCCCGGGGACAGACGTGACCATGGCGGATATCGCCCGGATTTGCGATGCGTTTTACATCGGCGGCACCAAGGTAGGGGCCCTATTCGGCGAGGCTCTGGTTTTGGCCAACCCGGCTCTCAAGGAGGATTTTCTGTACTTAATCAAGCAAAAAGGCGCGATGTTGGCCAAGGGCCGGCTGCTGGGCATCCAGTTTGAGGCCATGTTTGAAGACGGTCTGTATTATGAGATGGGCAAGGCCGCCAACCAGGCCGCCGCCGTCATTCGCCAGGCCTGCCTGCAAAAGGGATTTTCCTTCCTGTGCGATTCCCCCACAAACCAGCAATTCCCCATTTTGCCCGACGAAGCCCTGCCCAAGCTGGCGGAAAAATACGCCTTTGCCAATTTCGGCAAAACCGACGAGACCCATACCGCCGTGCGCTTCTGCGCCAGCTGGGCCACGCCCATAGAGCACGCTCAGGCTCTGGCCCAGGACCTGTTAGCCCTGTAAGCCATGCCCGGCTTTGACGCGATTTTCTGGGATTTCGACGGCACGCTGGCCCATTCCCGCCGGCTGTGGTCCGGCGCGGCCCTGGAGGCGCTACTGGCCCTTGCGCCGGATTTCCCCATGGATTTGGAGCGGATGCGGGGGCTGATGGGGGATTGTTACCCCTGGGATCAGCCCGAGGAGCAATATCAGAATCTTCAGGGAGAAGAATGGTGGAGGTTTATGGAGACGCAATTCGCGGAGGCCTATCAAAGGGGCGGCGCGGAAGCGGAGCTGGCCCGGCAGGCCGCCCAAGGCGTTCGGCGCCGGATTCTCCAGCCGGAGAGATACCGCCTGTTTGAGGACAGCGTCTGGGCGCTGGAGCAGTGCAAAAGCCAAGGAATCCAGAACATTCTGCTTTCCAACAATTATCCAGAGCTGCCGGAAATCGTCCAGGCCTTGGGATTGGCCCCCTATCTGGACGGTATGGCGGTATCCGGTCTGCTGGGCTGGGACAAGCCTTGGCCTCCGATTTTTCAATACGCCCAGGAGCTGGCCGGCCCGAGCGCCCGATGCCTGATGGCGGGGGACAACCCCCAGGCCGATATTGCCGGCGCTCAGGCTCTGGGGATTCCGGCGGCCTTGGTTCGCCGCCCTTGTCCGCCGGGATGCAGGCCCGATTACCAGGCCCAAACCCTGGCTCAGCTGTTGGAACAGATCGGGCGGTAGGCGGGCCTCGTTTGCGCGGCCAATTTTGGAAGGAGGCGCCTGCGGAAGCGGGCGGAAACGCACATGGAACAAGTGAAAAAACGAAGGTTACAGCTGGGCGCGGTGGATATGACCCAAGGCGCGCCCTGGAAGCAGATCATTCGCTTCGCCCTGCCGCTGCTGTTGGGCAACCTGTTCCAGCAGCTTTATAACACAGTGGACGCCGCCGTGGTGGGCAATTATGTGGGCAGCGAGGCCCTGGCCGCCGTAGGCACCAGCGGCCCCGTCATCAACCTGCTGGTGGGCTTGTTTTTGGGCATGAGCATGGGCGCGGGCATTCTGATTTCCCAGTTTTTCGGCGCTCGGTCCTATGGTTCCATTCAGCGGGCGATCAACAGCGCCTTGCTGCTGACGCTGACTCTGGGCCTGGCGGTGAGCTTGATCGGCCTGCCTCTGGCGCCCCAAGTGCTCAAGGCCCTCCACGCCCCGGAACACATCTATCCCATGGCTTGCAACTATTTGCAGGTGATTTTCTGCGGCGTCGTCCCCATGATGTTTTATAATATGGCGGCTTCCATCCTGCGTGCCCTGGGGGACAGCAAGACCCCTCTGATCACCCTGGGCATTGCCAGCATGATCAACATCGCGCTGGATCTGTTTTTTGTCATCGTCTGCGGCTGGGGCGTGGCGGGCGTGGCCTGGGCCACCGTTATCGCCCAAAGCCTTTCCGTGTTGTTCAGCGCCGCGAAGCTCCACCGTATGGCGGAATATACCCGGATTTCTCGGGATTTCGTCCATCCGGATTTTCATATGCTGGGCCGCATGATCCGGCTGGGCCTGCCTTCGGGCATCCAGCAAACCGCCTTTTCCGCCGGCATGATGCTGGTGCAGAGCGCCATCAATTCCTTCGGCCAGTATGTAATGGCCGCTTATGTGGTGACGATGAAGGTAGACGCCTTCTGCGTCATGCCCCTGATGAGCCTGGGTCTGGCTATGACCACCTATACCGGCCAGAACGTGGGCGCCGGCAATATGGAGCGGGTGGACAAGGGCTGCCGCCAGGGGCTGATTTTGACCGTATCCATCACCGGTTTCCTGTCCCTGCTGCTGTTTTTCTTCGGCAAATATGCGCTGATGCTCTTCACCCCGGAGCCCGAGCTGCTTTCCGAGGGCCTGCATCTGCTGCGCATTCTGTGTCCCTTCTATTGGGTGATTGCCGTCAACGATTTGCTCAGCGGCGTCATGCGGGGCTCGGGCAACACGATTATCCCCATGATCAACTCCATAACCTGTCTGTGTCTCATCCGTATTCCGCTGATGTATTGGCTCATCGCCGCCCTGCAAAGCGCAGACGCGCTGTATTACGCCATGGTCATCGGCTGGTGCGTCGGCGCGATCTTTATGACGATGTTTTATCGGTTCAGCCCCTGGCGCCGCCGGGCCATGGAAAAATCCCGGCAGCCTCAGCAGAGCTGAGGGGGGCCCTTCGGCGAACCGCCCTTCCCCTGCCTAGCGGGAAAAGGCGGACGGAGGGGCGCAAAGGAGGCATGGCGTCAGCCATGCCTCCTTTGTCAATCGTTATTCCGCCTCTGTCCAGTGCAAAATAGCGTCCTGCAAAAATTGGGCGCAGCCGGGGATTTCCCGGTCGTAGTAGGCGGTAAAGCGGGGGTCCGCCGTGTAAAGCATGGCCAGGCCCCGATGTTTGGCGGCGTCGTAGGGGCCGCCGGAAAAGGACAGCCAGCGCCGGTGCAGCCGAGCGACGTCCCGCCCCTGGGGGCTTTCGGGGGAAGCGCCCTCCCGGAGAGCCTGCTCCAGCCCCTGCTGAATCCGCCGGCCCAGCTCTGTCCATTGCCGGTATTGGTCGGGAGTCAGGTTCATCACGGCCTGATTGGCCTGATCCGCCTGGCTGTCGCCGTATTTCTGCCGCACTTCTTGGCCATAAGCCGCCTCGTTTTGCTCCACAATGCGGCGCTTGAAGGCCTCAAATTTTTCTTCGTCTTTCATGGGAATACTCCTTTCTTGGGCGTCGATGGTTTTGCGCAGCGAGGCGACCAGCCCCTCCAGCCGGGCCTGTTCCGCCAGCAGGGCGGCCAGGTGGCCGCGCAGAGCGGCGATCCGGTCGAAGGCCGGGTCGTCCAGGTAGGCTTTGATCTGGCTCAGCTCCACCCCCAGCGCCCGGTAATACAGGATGTCCTGCAAGCGGTCCGCCTGCCGAGGTCCGTAATACCGGTAGCCGTTTTCGCCGACGCGCCCAGGCGGGAGCAGGCCGATTTGGTGGTACCAGCGCAGCGTCCGGGCGCTGACGCCGGATAACCGGGACAGCTGCTGAATCGAATATTCCGGTTCGGTTTTCATGGTCGTCTCCTCCTTGCAGGATCCATTGTACAAGCTGACGCCGCGTCAGAGTCAAGGGCTTTGGGACAAAAATTTTCGGCGCGAAAAAGCCGCCGGCGATTGACGGGTTCGCCGGCGGCTTTTGGATTGTTTCAGAGCGGAGAGCGGCGGAGTTATTTGATGACGGAGCTGTCTTTCAGCACCACGTCGTGGGAGCCGCCTTCCACGATGCTGGTAGCGGAAACCAGGGTGATCTTGGCGTCCCGCTGCAAATCCGGGATGTTCAGCACGCCGCAGTTGCACATGGTGGAGCGCACCTTGTTCAGCGACATGGTGACGTTGTCCTTCAGGCTGCCGGCGTAGGGGACATAGGAATCCACGCCCTCTTCAAAGGACAGCTTTTTGTCGCCGCCCATGTCGTAGCGCTGCCAGTTCCGGGCCCGGTTGGAGCCTTCGCCCCAGTATTCCTTCATATAATTGCCGTTGATAATCACTTTGTTGGTGGGGCTTTCGTCGAAGCGGGAGAAATAGCGGCCCAGCATGATGAAATCCGCGCCCATGGCCAAGGCCAGCGTCATGTGGTAATCGTGAACGATGCCGCCGTCGGAGCACAGGGGGATATACACGCCGGTTTCCTTGAAATATTCGTCCCGGGCCCGGGCCACTTCGATGACGGCCGTGGCTTGGCCCCGGCCGATGCCTTTCTGCTCCCGGGTGATGCAGATGCTGCCGCCGCCGATGCCGATTTTGACGAAATCCGCGCCCGCTTCGGCCAGGAAGCGGAAGCCCTCGGCGTCTACCACGTTGCCGGCGCCCACTTTGACGTTGTCGCCGTACTTGGAGCGGATCCAGTCGATGGTGATTTTCTGCCAGGCGGAAAATCCTTCGGAGGAATCGATGCACAGCACGTCCGCGCCGGCCTCCACCAGAGCGGGCACGCGGGTTTCATAATCCCGGGTGTTGATGCCCGCGCCCACCATATACCGCTTGGAGCTGTCCAGCAGTTCAAAGGCGTTTTCTTTGTGAGAGGAATAGTCCTTGCGGAAGACGAAATATTTCAGCCGCTGGTCCTTGTCCACCAGGGGCAGGGAGTTGAGCTTGTGTTCCCAGATGATGTCGTTGGCCTCTTTCAGGGAGGTGGAATCCGAAGCGTAGACCAGCTTATCGAAGGGAGTCATAAATTCGACGACTTTGGTAGAGGGCCCCATGCGGCTGACGCGGTAATCCCGGCTGGTAACCACACCCAGCAGCTTGCCCTCTTCCGTGCCGTCTTCGGTGACGGCCATAGTGGAATGGCCGGAGCGCTCCTTCAAAGCCAGAACGTCGGCCAGGGTGCTGTCCGGCTTCAGGTTGGAGTCGCTGCGCACAAAACCGGCCTTGTAGGCCTTGACCCGGGCCACCATGGCGGCTTCGTCTTCCACGCTCTGAGAGCCATAGATGAAGGACAGGCCGCCTTCCCTGGCCAGGGCGATCGCCATATGGTCGTCGGAAACCGATTGCATGATGGCGGAAACCAAGGGGATATTCAGGCTCATGGGGGGCTCTTCGCCCTTTTTAAATTTGACCAGGGGCGTTTTCAGGCTGACGTTGGCGGGGACGCACTCGACGGAGGAATAGCCGGGAATCAGCAGGTATTCCCCAAAGGTATGGGAAGGTTCGTCATAATAATGGGCCATGCTCAACTCTCCTATCTCTTTCTATATTTCTGGTTAGGATACCACAAAAAAAAACGCAAGTCAAGGCTGAACAGCATTTTTTCTCCCCTTCCGCCCGAACCCTTTGGGCGGAAGGGGAGCGAAGCTCAGCGGTCTGCTCTCAGCGCGATGCTGCTGAAGACCAGGGCCGTGGCGCTGGCCAAGGCGGAAACCGCGCCCAGGACCAGCCCGGTGATGGCAAAGGCTTTTCTCATGGCGTTTTGCCCCGCGAAACGCCCAATTTCGCGGGAACCCCCTTTCTGATAAAATTTGAATCGTCAGGGCGTGATTCAAATATTATATCAGAAAAACAGGCGGCGGGATAGAAAAATGACGGGGAATATGATAAAATTCTCGCAAAGGCTCTCCGGGGCCTGGGCCGTGAAAACTTTTCAGGAGGGATTGCACATGAGCGAGCAAGTTTATACCTACAGCCAGTTTGCGCCGGGACTTTGGGTGATCGAGGAAAAAGGCGTCCGCTGTTTTCTGGCAGAGGGGCCGGAGCGGGCCATGCTGGTGGACACCGGTTTCGGCGGCGGGGATTTGAAGCAAACCGTTTCCCAGCTGACGGACAAGCCGGTTTTTGTGGTCAATACCCATGCGGATATGGACCATATCGGCTGCAACGGCCAGTTCGGCCCGGCGCTGATGCACCCGGCGGAATTCGACCGGTATCACAGCGGCGCCAAGGGCGCCGGGCTGGAGGCTCTCCCTCTGTGGGAGGGCCATATCCTGAACCTGGGGAATTGGAACTTTGAAGTTCTGCTGATCCCCGGCCATACGCCGGGCAGCGTGGCGCTGATGGACTGGAAAAACCGGCTGCTCATCGGCGGGGACAGCGTCCAGGCGGGCAATATCTTTTTGTTCGGCCCGGGCCGCAATCTGCCCGCCTACTTGGCCAGCCTGGAAAAGCTGGCGGCGCTGGAAAAGCAGATCGATACCGTCCTGCCCTCCCATGGCCCCCTGCCCCTGAAGGGGGACTGCCTGCCCGCTCTGCTTCAAGCCGCCCGAGATTTGCAGGCCGGCCGGCTGGAGGGGCGGCAGCCCGATCGGGATTTGCCCGCCCTGCTTTACCAGACCCCCGCGGCCGGGTTTTATTATGGACGGCGGTAGAAAAAAGGCCGGGCGAGGGGAGGACGGAAGATGAAAGCGGATTTGCATACCCATACCGCCGCCTCCGACGGCCAATATACGCCGTCGGAATTGGCGGGCTTGGCCAAAAAACGGGGGATTGAGGTTTTGGCCGTCACCGACCATGACACCATAGCCGGCGTGGACCAAGCCATGGAGGCCGGCCGGGCCGTCGGCCTCCGGGTGATCCGGGGCGTGGAGCTCAGCGCCAAAGAGAACCATGGTTTTCATATTTTGGGCTACGGTTTTTCCGCAGACGCCCCGGCGCTGACTCAGCTGTGTCAAAAGCTCCGGGAAGGCCGCCAAAATCGGAAATATCAGATCATGGATTTTCTGAAGGAGAAGGGCGCGGACATTTCCCTGGCCGAAGTGGAGGAGCTGGCCGGGGGCGCGGCGGTAGCCCGGCCCCATTTTGCCCGGGTTCTGACGCGTCGGGGCTATGCGGCGGACAATGAAGACGCTTTCCGCCGCTACCTGGACAGCCAGGAATTCCGGCAGAAGGTCGTCCGGTTCAAGGCGGAGGCTCGGGTCTGCGTGGAGGCGATCAAGGAGGGCGGCGGCGTGGTATCTCTGGCCCATCCTTATCAGATGGGGCTGCCGGAGGACGAACTGGAAGCCCTGGTGAAGCGTATGAAAGGCTGGGGGCTGGACGCAATCGAGTGCTTTTACCCCAAATATACGGCGGCTCAGCAGGGATTTTATCTGGGTTTGGCGGAAAAATATGGGCTGCGCGTCACGGGCGGCAGCGATTTTCACGGGGAGCTGGTCAAGCCCGACGTCCGCCTGGCCTGCCTGGATTTAGACCTCTCCTGGCTGCCGGAGGGCGCCGACGAGCCGGCGGAGCTGGGCGGATAGACCCGCCGCCGGCCTTTTGCTTGGGCAGCCGGCGCTTGACGGAAGCCGCTCTCTGCCGTACAATACAGACCGCAGAAATTACAACAGGAAGGAAACCAATGGGATGATTGTGTTGGACCTGGAATGGAACCGGGGGTATGATAAAAAGCCTGTCAACGAGATCCTGCAGATCGGCGCCGTGCGGGCGGAGGGGCTGGGCGGGCC
>CAJUIK010000010.1 GCA_910585875.1 uncultured Eubacteriales bacterium
GCGGCGGGGGGAGAAAGTCTCCCCCTGAGGCCGCGACAAGGGAGGCTGGATTTGAAAAGAACAAGGAGGCGGAGAGGGTGGCGCTGACGCAAAAGCAAACGATTTTTGTTCAGGAATATCTGGTGGATCTCAACGCCACCGCCGCGGCCAAGCGGGCTGGGTACAAAGACCCCAATATCGGGCGCCAGCTGATAACGAAAAATAACATTTCCGCCGCCATTCGCAAAGCGATGCAGGCCCGGGAGCAGCGGGCCGAAGTCAACCAGGATTATGTCATTGGCAAGCTGAAGGAAATCGCCGACCAAGCGGCTTCCGACGCCCAGGACAGCCGGCTGAAATACTCCAACAAAATTAAAGCCTTGGAACTGTTGGGAAAACACGTCGGCGCCTTCGAACGCCAGGTCGAAAACCAGGTCCAGGAGGACGACCCCATCACCAAGAGCCTGAAGGAGACGGCGGATGCTATCAGAAAAGCAAATTCAAGTTCTTAAATGGCCTTATCAGGGCAAGCGGGCGCTGATCTGCGACGGAGCCGTACGGTCGGGCAAAACCAGCGTAATGTCCCTGTCTTTCCTGCTGTGGGCCATGGGGGCTTTCCAAGGCCAAAACTTCGCCCTATGCGGCAAGACCGTGGGCAGCGCCCAACGGAATATCATCCGTCCCCTGCTGGCCACGGCCTATCTGCGCCAGCATTTCAACCTGTCCTATTCCCGAGCGGAGCACATATTGACCGTCTCCCGGGGCGGGCGGAGCAACCGATTTTACGTCTTCGGCGGCCGAGATGAAAGCAGCTATACCCTGATACAGGGCGCCACTCTGGCGGGAGTGCTGCTGGACGAGGCGGCGCTGATGCCCCGCTCTTTTGTGGAGCAGGCGCTGGCCCGGTGCAGCGTGGAGGGGGCCAAACTCTGGTTCAACTGCAACCCGGACGTGCCGGAGCATTGGTTCCGCAAGGAATGGCTGCTGAAGCTGGAGGAGAAAAACGCCTCCCACCTGCATTTCACCATGGACGACAACCCCAGCCTTTCCCCAGAGACCCGGGCCATGTATGAAAGCCTCTATACCGGGGTTTTTTATCGGCGGTATGTGCTGGGCCAATGGACGGCGGGAGACGGGTTGATCTACGATATGTTCGACGAGAAGATCCACTGCTATGACGACGTCGACCGACCCAAGGGGTTGCCCTATGTCGCCAGCCGGACTGTCGCCTGCGACTATGGCACGGCCAACCCCTGCGTCTTCCTGGACATCTACGACGACGGCGAAACGGTCTGGGTGGACAACGAATACCGTTGGGACAGCCGGGAGCGTCGTCAGCAGAAAACCGACGGCGACTATGGCGAAGATCTACAGCAGTTTATGGGGAAACAGTTCCCCTGCCCCGTTGTTGTCGACCCGTCGGCGGCCAGCTTTATCGCCGAGCTGGGCCGGCGTGGGGTCTACACGATAGCCGGAGACAACAACGTGTCCGATGGCATTCGCCGGGTCTCTTCCCTGCTGGGCCGCCGAGCTATTCGCATTCATCGGCGATGCCAGGGCCTGATCGGCGAACTGCAAAGCTATGTCTGGGATGAAAAAGCCGCCCAGGCTGGCATAGAGCGTCCGGTGAAGCAGCTGGACCATGGTCCGGACGCCCTGCGCTACTATGTGAACACCTGCCTGCCAAAATGGCGGCACGGAGAGGAGGGATAGGTATGTCGAGACGCCCCGACGGGCAAGCTCGCGTAGGCGCGGCGAGATTGGCGTCTCGAGCGCTCGACAGCCTTGGCCTGATGCGCAAAAGGGCCGGCGCCTCGATCGCGCAGACCGATAGACCAGACAAGCTGAAACGGGCTATGCCTCCAGGCGCGAGCCTGGCGACAGACGCGTTTTCCAACGCTTTGTTTCGGTTGGGGCATGGCTCCCAATCTCCCTTGGAGGCCACCCAATACCCGCTGACCCGGATGAGCGACGACTATGCCCTGCTCAATTCCCTCTATCGGGACAACTGGATTGTCCAGAACGTGGTGGGGGTGATTCCCGACGACATGACCCGCAAGGGCTGGAAGCTGGACGGCCTGGCGCCGGAGCAGGTTAAACGGATGGAACGGGCCGCCCGGCAGACCGGCCTTTGGAGCCGGCTCAACGAGGGCCTGCGCTGGGGCCGGCTCTATGGCGGAGCCGCCGGGCTGATCCTCGTCCGGGGCCACGAAAACCTACTGGACCGGCCCTTGGAGCCGGACGACATTCTGCCCGGGGCTTTTCAAGGGATTTATATCCTGGACCGCTGGTGCGGCCTTGACCCGGAGCTGGGCTTGGCGTATGATGGAAGAGGACAGATGGTTCCCCAGTATTATACCCTGTCCGGCGGAGAGGGGAACTTTTCCGCCCGGATTCACCACAGCCGGCTGATCCGCTTCACCGGCCGGGAACTGCCCTATCTGGAGCGAACAGCCGCCCTCTATTGGGGCGAAAGCGAGGTGGAGGCCCTTTACCGGGATGTTGTCAAGCACAACAACGTGGCCGAAAACATGGCCGCCCTCACCTTCCGGGCCAACCTGGACACTATGGAGGTACAGAACCTGGACCAGCTGTTTTCCCTGGGATCCGCCCAGGCCCAACAGCGGTTTTGGAACACCATGCAGGCCCAGAGCGTGCTGCGCTCCAACTTTGGGATGCAGCTGGTGAACAAGGGCGACCAGATCCGCAACGCCCAATATACCTTTACCGGCCTGCGGGACGTCTACGAGGCCATGTGCCTGGATTTATCCGGCGCGGCCCGCATCCCCATGACAAAGCTCTTCGGGCGCTCCCCCGCCGGCATGAACGCCACTGGCGAAAGCGACCTGCGCAATTACTACGACTATGTGGACACCCTGCGGGAAAGCCAGCTGCGGCCGGCTCTGGATAAGCTGCTGCCTGTGCTGGCCATGTCCGCCCTGGGGGAAAATCCGCCGGAGCTGGAGCTGCGCTTCCCGCCCCTTTGGGCGCCCACGCCGGCGGAGCTGGCGGACATCGGCGAGAAAAAGGCCCGGACGATTCGGGATACCTTCCAGGCTGGGCTGATTACGGCTGATATCGCCTTGGGCGAGCTGAAAGCCTTGGCCGAGGAAACCGGCCAGTTCGGCGGAATCTCCCAGGAGGACATCTCCCGGATGGCCGGCAAAACATATCAGGACGTCACGGCCCTGCAGGACCCTCTGGCAGGACTGGGCCTGGAGCCCTCGGCCATGCCAACCGGCGACAGCCTGGCCAGCTGGGCAGAGGATTATTCCGCCAACCAACCTCGTGATAAAAACGGACGCTGGACAAAAGGAGCCGGCGGCGAAGCGAAAAGCAACGAAGAAACATCTTCTCCAAAAGAAACCAGCAGCCAGCAGGAACATTCGGCAAAGACGATAGGCCAAAACAAGGAACCGCTGTTGGCGGAACATATGCCGACCATCCAAGACACAGACGGCTCCGAACTTACGGCACAGCCTGGTAGTATTGTTACAAGAGTCCATAGTTTTGCTGGCAAGGAGACGAAAAGTCCAGTCAGAATAGAGTCGTATCTAATCGAAAAATTCGGAGGAAAAGAAGGACAGTGGCAGCACACCACCGGCGATGTGAAAATCTTGAAAAACGATTCAGTTAAAACAGCGGAGGTCCATTGGTTCCAGGAACCCAGCGTGGGAATTGTGTTTCCAAAAGTAAAGAGATGGAGGGAAAAGAAAGAATGAAAGCAAAATTTATGGGAAAGAGCGACCCATTAGGGTTATTAAATGAAAAAATTTATGAAATTCTATCCATCGAAAAGGGTCCAGGCAACACGGATTGGTATCGAGTGATTGATGAAACCGGAGACGACTACCTATATTTCTCTGAAAGTTTTGAGATCGTAGAAGACGAAGAGGACGAGAGCGTTTGATGTCGCCTCCCACGCAGGGGCGTGGATTGAAATGCGGAGAACCGGCGGCGGAGCTGGCAGGGCTGATTGGGCTTTACGCTCGGGCCGAGGTTCAGATCGTCAACGAGCTGGGGCGGCTGCGGTCGCTGGGGCTGGCGGATTATCACGCGGAGGCGGCGCTGAACCGGATCCGCCGGATTCTGCTGGCCCTGGAGGGCGAAACCCAGCGGCGAGCCGGGCCCATGATAGAGGCGCCCTTTTACGCCGACCATCCCGAGGCCCGGAACCGGCCGGAGCCGGCGGCAAAGCATCGCCGAGCCTATGAGGCGGCAAACGACCTGACGGCAGAACAAAGCGACATTGTCCAGCGGCTGACGGTCAACCTGATCGGCCAGCTGGCCGAGGCCCGGCTGACGGCTCTGGCCACGGTGGAACAGGCCGTTCTGGGCCGGCTGGAGTCGGACGTTTTCCGCCGGGTTGGGCTGGAGCAGACCGCCCTGATGGAAGCTGCCGGCCGGGGAGCTATGAAACAGCTGCCGGAATTTGTGGAAGCTCTGCGCCGCCAAGGGCTGACGGCCTTCATCGATAAGGCAGGACGGCGCTGGAGTCTGCATGGCTATGCCGGCATGGTTTTGCGGACGACCAGCCGGCAGGCGGAGATTTTGTCTGTGCTGACAGCCGACCCGGAGCAGGATTTATTTCAGATTTCCAGCCACGGGACGACCTGCCCTCTCTGCGCCCCCTACGAGGGCCGGGTCTATTCCAAAAGCGGCCAGGATCCAGACTTCCCTCCCCTGTCGGCGGCTTTTGGCAAGGTCGACCCCGCCGGGCCGGACAGCCTGGCCAATTCCTGGCTGAATATCCACCCCAACTGCCTCCATGTTCTGCTGCCCTGGACCCCGGCGGGACGGTCGCCGGAGGAAATCCAGAAAATCAAGGATTTTTCCAACCCCCGCAAAAACCCGTTTTCCAAAGACCCGCGAAGCCAGGCCCAGATCGAAGCCTACCGGAAAAAGGAACAGGCCCGGGCCCAATGGCTGCGGGACTACCGCCAGTGGGAAAAGTACCGCGCGGCGCTGGGGGACAAGGTTCCGAAAACCTTCCAGACCTTCCAGAAGCACAAGAGGGCCGGGGACGGGAAATACGCGGGGTGGTTGAAGGAATACAGAAAAGCGGTTGAGCTTGCAAAATATAGCCAAGTGCGGTATCATGAAGACGGGACAATCGTAGTAACAGATGATTGGACAAAAGTAGAACATCCAAAGTTGAGCAGACAATATAAGCCCAACGCTGTTATTGATACTTTATCTTGTAATGGGAAACAGCGAGACAGAACAATTTACAACGCTTTCGGAATGATGAAAACGCAAATACATGGAGGAAATCATGGGCGTCCGAAATTTCATCAACGCGGCGTACATGGAGAACATGCACACGAATTTATCTATAACGATGATGGCAGTATTCAATCCCGTTTAGAACGAGAACTCACAGACGCTGAGAGAAGGGAGAATAGTGATATCTTATGAAAAGAACATTGCCTGAGCTGCGGGACTATCTGTTGAGTCTTGTTAATCATGTTGAGTTTGTTTGGGACGGAATACAGGGCTTTATCGATCCGTTTTCGCGGGAATCCTATTTTTTCTTCTTTGGAGAGGAGGACCCTGGGACTGAGTTCCACGACGTGGACGAGCTTTTGAACGCGCCGTGTCTGAACGGGCATTCTATTGCCGAAGTATGCGGAGAAATTGAGTTTTGGAGTTGACGCCTTGCGCAGCGGAAAGGCGGCGGGCGCGTCGTGCTGGAAGCGAAACAGGGAATGGCAAGATGACGATTGAAAAATTTCGTGATATTATAGCCGCGACTGAATTTGGAGACAAATACTCCCAAGACGTTGTTTTGTATGGGAAAAAGGGTAAGCCCGGGAATGTTCGGCTTGGGTGGATTGTGGAAAAAGACAGAAGCGTTCGCTTAACGACAGCCCATATGGAGGAAATATGACGGCAAAATATCAACAATTTGCGGAGATTTTGTTGAAAGACGGGAGAATCGGCGCAGTTACTGATGTTTTTGAACCAGACACATATTTTGTGGACGTTGGCTCATCCCCCAAGGATTGGGATAACATAACAGTTTCCGAGAAAGATATTGCAAGGCTTGCGACAAGGCGGGAGTTGGATGCGGAGTTTGAGCAATCCAAACGGGAACTGCAAAAAAGGAACCTTTGGAACAGCGAATGAATAATGAAATCCTTTATGGCAAAAATGGGACGCATATCGTCCCCTTAAAGGAGGATACATAATGGGTTACGGGAAGTTTTTCTATGAGGATTTTTTTCGTGAAAACGCTGGGAAGCTCGTCCGAGTGGAAATGACAGACGGCGACGTCCTTGAAGGCAAATTGGATAGCCATATCTCCGCTTTAGACAATGAACCGGATCCCGAAAGCATCCTCATTGAAAATGTCGCGACGATTGAATTGTACACGCATGAAATCCACCGGATTGAGGTGTTGGAATGACAGAAAAAACAATCCGGGCCATTGAAGCGGCGCTGGCCCAGGGGCATCGGGTGCAGCTAAAACAGCTGAAGGACGGCACGATTAAGGTTCAAGTCGTATTCCAAAAAGAACTAAAAATCGGATAAAATACCCGCGGCGCAATAGAGCGCCGGGAAGGACCAATCGAGGTCGACTGCTCGAATTTTTTCGGGCGGCCGGCCTCTTTTTTATTCCAAGAAAGGAGGCGGGTTCATATGCTCGCCTATTACGGAGCCTCTTTGGGGCCCAACCAGACGGAGACGCCGGAGGGCTATTTAATCTGCCGCAACGCCCCCATCGCCCGGACGGGGGAACAGGAATATCTGGCCCAGGAGCTCCAGCTGGAGGGGGATCCCATGCGGCCCGTGCGGGTCTGGCGGGAGGAGGAGCAAGTCTGCTCCCCCGCCGCCATAGCCAGTTTCGAGGGCAAACCCGTCACCGACGGCCACCCGCCGGAAAGCGTAAGCCCGGCCAATTTTGCCGCCTACGCCAAAGGCCATATCCAGAATGTTCGCCGCCAGGGCAATCTGCTGGTGGGCGATCTGCATATCCACGACCCGGCTTTGGCCGGCGAAATCCGCAGCGGCGCCAAGCGGCAGATTTCTTGCGGCTACGATTGCCTCTACCAGCCCTTTGGCGACGGATTCAAACAAACCAATATCCGGGGCAACCATGTGGCCGTAGTGCTGCGGGGCCGGGCCGGCCCTGCTGTGGCCATTCAGGACGAACAACCGGAAAAACCGAAAGAGAAAGGAAGAGAAACCATGGAAGAAAACAAAACCCCTCAAACCGCCCCTCCTGCCGATGAAAAACCTGCTTGCGATACCCCCGTCCAGGCCGACAGCTCCGCCCCGGCTCAACCCGCCGAAGACTTGGCTGGAAAGCTGGACAAGGTCTTGGAACTGCTGACCGCTTTAGGCAAAAAGCCGGAACCGTCTTCCGCCGGCCAGGTCTTGGACGACCTGCTGGAAAAACTGGCGGGCAAGGAAGATGAGAACGGTCCGGCTCAGACCATCGAAGCTCTGGCCGACGCCTTGACCGGCGGAGCCAGAGACGCCGCTCTTTCTATTCTGCGAGCTATGCGGCCGGTGGTGGCCTCTATGAAAGACGAGGCCCTCAAGCGCCAAGTGACCGACGCCCTGCTCTCCTCTATCGAGGACGCAGGCAAGCTGCCCGCCCTGGCCCAGGCCGCCCAGCAAAGGGCTCAAAAAGCCGCGACGGATGCCAAGCCTCAGAGTTTTGAAGCCCTTTGCCAGCAAGCTCAGGCAGCCTACGCCGCCCGGAACCCCCACAAAAAGAAACAGGAGGACTAAACCATGGGACTGCACCCACAAACTATCGGCAAAACCATGCCTCACGGCTACGCCGGCAGCTACGCCCGTCAGCCGGATATGATCGTCAACACCCGCCCCGCCGGGGCGGAAATCCCCTTTGGCGCGCCGCTGAAATACGATGAAAACGGCGCTGTGATGCCCTTTGCCGCCGGCGACAAGGGGGAGGATTTCGCCGGAGTCGCCGCCAGGGAAGTGAAAAGCGCCCTGCATTTTTTGGAGCAGGATATCGGCGGCTACGCCCTTAGCGAGGCCGTCCCCCTGTTTCAGCGGGGCTGCGTCAACGTCAAATGCCAAAACGGCCAGCCAGCCCTGGGCGGTGCGGTCTATGTGCGCGTCGCCGCCAATGAAAGCATCCCCGCCGCCCAGGTCGGCGGCTTTGAGGCTGGGGCCGACGGGGCCAATTCCGTCCAGCTGCCCAGCTGCCAATGGGCTGGCCCCGCCGACGCAAACGGCGTGGCGGAACTGCGGATTCTGACCCTGAACAAGGCGTAGGAAGGAGAAAAACAATGGCATACGAAAACAAAGGAACAATCAACGCCGGCGTGATTCAGCGGGCCGGCGGAGCCGGCATGGGCGCTCCGGTTACAGCCCTGGACGAAGCCGGCGTGGCCTCTGGCCAGGCCTTTCTGGTTTCCGAGCTTTCCCGCCGGGACCCTTTGGTGCGCAAGCCCCTGACCAGCGTCACCTATCCCCGAGATATCGTGGTGCGCGCAGGGGGCGGCTGGGTGGATTACATCGCCGCTCAATCGGTGGGCTACGGCGTGACCGGCGGCTCTGGAGACGGGGCTGTCCAAGCTGGCGGTTCTAACGGCCTGCCCATTGTCCAAGCAAACCTGGAAGCCGGGGTCTACAAGGCCCATACCTTCGCCGTGGCCCTGCGAACCATGTGGGTGGATATGCAAAAGGCCGGCTACATCGGCCGCTCCCTGGACCAGCTGCTGCAAGACGGCGTTCGCCAGACCTATGACAAACACATGGACGAAAATGTCTACCGAGGCATGGCCCGCTTTGGTTCTACCGGCCTGCTGAACAACCCGGACGTGGTCGAAACCACTGTGGCGGCCTCGGGAACTGGCGGTTCTACCAAATGGGCGGACAAGACCAAGGAGCAGATTCTGGCGGATATCAACAGCGCTATTTTGGCCGTCTGGCAAGCCGCCGAATACGACGAAAGCGCCCTGCCCAACCATATCCTGCTGCCCTATGAGCAATACGCCTATCTGCTGAACGCCATGGTCACCGATCTGGCCGGCGAAAGCATTTTGGATTATCTGCTGAAAAACAACCTGGCGGCTAAAAACGGCGGCTCCCTCTTCATTGGGGCCACCCGCTGGAACAAGGGGGCGGGGACCGGCGATAGCGACCGAATGGTCGTCTATTGCAACCACGAGCGCTTTGTGCAGGTGGAGGAGCTGGTTCCCCTGTCTCGGGCGCTGACCCAACCCAACGCCGCGGAATTCTGCTACGACACCGCCTATGCGGCCAATCTCTCGGAGGTGGAGATTTTCTATCCCCAGACTATGGCCTATTTCGACGGCATCTAAGGAGGGAATATCATGACGGTATTCAGCAAGCGCAATATCATCCTCCCCGGCCCCGACGGCAAAAGCTACAAGCTGCGCCGGGACTGCTTTGAGACTCTGCCCGACGGCTGCGCCCAGGGGACCTATTTCAAAGCCCTGGCCGCCGACGGCAAGATCGTGCCCAGCCAGCCGGAAGCAAAAAAGCCCCTCAAGGCCAAGGCGGAAAACTAAGATGCTTTGGCCGATTGCCCCTCAGTTTTGGGGTCTTCGAGCCGCAGCCGCAGGCCTGAACCCCAACGAGAAGGGAAACTACGCGGCGGAATGGTTCCAACAGGATTTCCCCCAGTTTTTCACTGTCGGAACCGAAGATGCTCCAGCCCAATCGTTGGTTCCCTCGGCCATGCTGGAGCAGCTGATCGACCAAGCCAACGCCGCCCTTTCTCCCGGACGCTGGGGGCCAGACTGGCGGCGGGCCGCCGGGCTGTACGTCGCTCACTACGCCGCCCTCTATCTGCGGACATACGCCCCGGGCAGCCATACCCCGGGCCAAGCGGCGGCCTCCGGGGCGCTGCAAGGGACGATTACCTCCGCCAAGCTGGGCAACGATTCTGTCGGCTACTCTGCCGACGCCCTGACAAAGGCCACCGCCGATTGGGGCGACCTGAACGCCACCCAATACGGCCAGCAGCTGGCCGCCCGGGCCCGGCTCATAGGGCTGGGCGGCGGCTATGTAATTTGAGGAGAAATTTGATGGATTTTCGGGATTGGTATACCGACCGGATGGATATCTACCGGACGGAACCTGTGGAAGAGGGGGCGCTGACCCGGCAGGAGCGGCGGCAAATCGCCGCGGGCGCGCCCTGCCGGCTCTTTCACACCGGCGGGAATAAGCTGACCTTGGAGCGGGAGGCGGCCTCTGTCGGCCAGAGCGATTGGGTACAGTGCGGCAATGAGGTTGACGTTCGAGCCGGAGACGAGCTGATCATCCGCCCGGGAGCGGAGCTGAACCGGCAATCGCCTCCGCTGCGTGCCTTCGCCGGCCAGCCCAATCAATATTTCGAGCCCTTCGGGGCGGCGCTGCCCGGGCTGGCCCATCAGGAAATCCCCTTGGAGCGAAAGGAACGGACATGAGCGGCAGCCTATCGATCGCCCAGCGGATTCAACAGCTGCGACAGTTGCAAGCGGATTTGCCCCAAGTTTTGGCCTCAACTCAAAAGGCGGCGGCCATACGAGCCGTGGAGGCCGCTACAGAGGCCGCGCCCCCTAAACAGAACGACCTGGGAGGAACCAACGCCCGCTCAGGCCAGCTGAAAGCTCATTGGGCGACGGACAGCCGGACAGAGCCGGAGGCCGTCCCCGGAGGATACAAAAGCATTTTGGCTAACAACCAGCAATACGCCAGCTATGTGGACAAGGGCTTTCGGATGGATCGGCATTTTGTGCCTGGCCTTTATATCAACAGCCTGGGCAAGCTGGAATACGACCCGGCCCGCAAAGGGGAGGTTGGGCTGACAGTGGGAACAAAAACCCAATATGTCAGGGGCCAATTTATGGTCGACAAAGCCGTCGACGCTTACCGCCAAACGATTCTGGCCCTGCTGGACGAGCAGATTGAGGAGCTGACAAAATGACCTTTTCCTTTTCCACCCTGGCCCGGTCGCTGGCGGATTATTTGGCGCCGGATCTGCCGGACGCGACTTTTTATGAGGATCCCAACCAGCAAAACACCCGCTGTCCCTGCGTCTTTTTGCAGCAGCGTTTCGCCCGGGCCGCGCCCTATCCCGGCGGCCGCTGGCTGCGGCGGATCGGGGTGGATTTGGTCTACCTGGAGGAATACAACCTGCCCGACCTCCAGCGGCGCTACCAAGCGGCGGCGGAAAAGCTGGATCAACTGCTGGGGACTTTTCCCTATACCGACCCCCAAGGCCAAACCGCCCTGCTGCGGGCTCTGGAACGCCGCTGGGACATCGATTTGGAGGGCCTCCACTATTCCTTTGAGCTGAAAATCTGGGCGGCCCGCCCCTGCGACGGACCGCCGATGCAATCCATCCAACAATTCGAAGAGGAGTTGAGATAACAATATGGAACGAAAGCAAAAAGAGACCTCCTCCCCCTCCAAAATTCCCACCGCCCATTTGCTGAAAAGCAAGGCGCTGGCGGGCTATCAGCCGGATTTCGCAAAAGCTCTTCTGCCCGAACCGGCCTATACGGCGGCGGAGGCCCGAAATATCTTGGATCACTATCTAAAAAAAGGGGGAAAAGCATAATGGCAGGAGGAAACTGGAGCGCCCAGAACAAAGTCCGTCCGGGCGTTTATATCAATTTCAAGACCGCCGCCGGAGCCGGGACGGCCCAAGGAGAGCGAGGAACTGTGGCCATAGCTCGAGCTCTCTCCTGGGGGCCTTCCGGCCAAGCGACGGCTATTGCCGCCGGCGAGGACCCTATGGAGAAAATCGGCTATCCCATCGGCGCGCCGCAAGCCCTGTTTTTGCGGGAGCTATTTAAGGGGACCAATCTTTCCGCCGGGGCCAAACAGATTCTGCTCTATCGGCTGAAGGGAACCGGCGAGGCCGCCGCTTCCGCCTCCCTATCCGAAGGGGGGCTGACGATTACGGCCAAATACCCCGGCGTCCGGGGCAACGATCTCTCCTTGCGGATCTCCGCCAGCGCCGAGACGGAAGGGGCCTTTACGGTGGAAACCATTCTGGACGGGACTATCGTGGACAGCCAAACGGCGGCGACGGCGGACCAGCTGACGGACAACGGCTGGGTCCTCTTTTCCGGCGCCGGGCCCTTGGAGGCTTCGGCAGGGCTGTCCCTTTCCGGCGGAGCCGACGGGACGGCCGACCCCGCCGCCTGGGCCGACGCCCTGACCGCCTTGGAACCCTATGATTTCGATATCCTGGCCTACGACGGAACCGACGCTACCGCCCGGGAGGCTTGCGCCGCCTTTGTCAAGCGGTTGGCGGAGGAGGAAGGGATTTATACCCAACTCGTGACCTCCGGGGCAAAGGGGGCGGACAGCCGCTTTGTGATCAACCTGGATAGCGGCGTGGTTCTGGACGACGGGACTAAGCTGGAGCCCCGCCAGGCTGTCTGGTGGCTGGCCGGCGCGGAGGCCGGGGCCAAATACAGCCAGTCGCTGACCTACGCCGCCTACCCTGGGGCGGCGGACGTGATTCCTCCCAAAACCAGCCGGCAGATTGAAGAAGCCATTTTGGCCGGAAACTTGGTTTTGAGCCGAGAAAACGGCCGCGTGCGCATTGAAACCGATATCAACGCCCTAACCTCTTATACCCCGGATATCGGCCGGGTTTATCGCAAAAACACAACCATGCGGGTCTGCAACTTCCTGGCCAACCGCATCTATCGGGAGTTTTCCCAAAATTATATCGGCAAAGTGAAAAACGACGACGCCGGCCGGGCCCTGCTCCAGGCGGCAATTTTGAACGATCTGCGGACGATGTTTGAAAACGGCGCTTTGACACAGAGGCCCTCGGGCGAAGACGTGATTGTGGCGCCGGGGGAAGAGAGCGACAGCGTGGTTATCGCCGTGGCTCTGGCTCTGGCCGACGCAGTGGAAAAAATCTATCTGACCGTTACGGTCTCTTAAAGGAGGGGAAAAAAATGAGCTATTTGCTGGCAAGCGACACGCTGCACGGCGCCAGCGGCAAGGCATTTGTCACCATCGACGGCAAGGTATGCGAGCTGTTCGGCGCAAAAAACATTAGCACAAATATGAATCTCTCCGCCGCGGAGATGAAGGTCGTCGGCACGAAAAAGGCCCAGGAAAAGCCGGGCGCCGCCAAGCTCACCGGAAAAATGACCGTCTACTATGGCACGCCCCTATTCCTGGACATGGCCGCCCAATATATCCGTACAGGGACAATGCCGTCCTTCGCCTTGCAGGTCGCCAACGACGACGAGGCCGCCGCCATCGGCGCGCAGACCGTGGCCTATTACGGCTGCCGCCTCTCCGGCGACGTTCCACTGTCCTTACTGGACGCCGAGGCGGATATGCTGACCATGGAGCTGAGCTTTTCTTTTGAAGATTTTGAAGTGTTGTCCGCCTTCCACGACCCAGAAAACCTGGGCGTATAACAGAAAACAGGAGGAATATTCATGAGCAACCTGAACGCATTTTTGAACCCCGTGGCCCCGGAGCAGCGGCGGGAAGTGATGGTCTCCAACCGCTTTTTGGGTGAAGACGGCGCTCCCGTTCCCTTTGTCATCCGGCCTTTGAGCCAAGGGGAAAACGAGACTTTGTTGCGCCGCTCCACCCATACTGTCAAAAACAAAGGCCAGCTGACAGAGAAGCTCAACGACATTGAATACAACCGGCGGCTGGTTGTGGCGGCCACGGTGGAGCCGGATTTTGCCGACGGAACTCTATGCCAAAAGTTGGGCGTCATGGACCCGTTAGAGGCGCCGGGCAAGCTGCTGCTGGTGGGAGAATACAACCGGCTGGCCGCCGCCATTATGGAGCTTTCCGGCCTCAACGACGACCTGGAGGAGCAGGCAAAAAACTGATCGACGGGCAGGATCCAGACACGCTGTTGGCCTACTATATGATGGTCAACCACCACTGGAACCCAGGCCGGACAGCGGAGCTGCCTGCCCGCGAAAAAACCCTGACCGCCCTCTTCGCCCTGCGGGAAATCAAAGAGCGGCAGGCCCAAAGGAGGCGATGAAATGGCCGTCATTCGGGAGGAGCTGGTGCTGGCCGACCGGTTTTCCGCCGCGCTGAGCCGCTATACCCAAAAAATGGCTCAAGCCAGCCGCACGACCCAAACCGCCTGCCAGGGACAAAGGCAGATCGCCGCCGCCGCGGCCCAGGGCAGCGGCGCTATGAGCCAAACGGCTGATTCCGCCTTGGAGGCGGCGGAGCTGATGGAAAAAGCGGCCGACGCCTGCCGGGATCTGGCCGAAAGCGCCCGTCAGGCCGCCCAGGGCCAAAGGGATCTGACTGTGGCCGTGAAGCAGGGACAAAGCGCCGCCGACCAGCTGGGAGATCGGTTGCTAAAGCTAATCAGCTTGGCGGCCCTTTTGCAGTCCGCCATATCTTTTGTGAATCTTTCGGATACCTTCACCCAGACAACCGCCCGGCTGGAGCGGATGAACGACGGCCTGCAAACCACGGCTCAGCTCCAGCAGATGATCTATGAATCCGCCCAACGCTCTCGAGGGGATTATCAGCAGACGGCGGATATGGTAGCCAAGCTGGGTACCATGGCGGGAGACGCCTTTTCCTCTAACGCCGAGCTGATCGCCTTTGCCGAACAGCTGAACAAGCAGTTCGCTCTGGCGGGAACCAGCGCCCAGGGCATGGACGCGGCTATGCTCCAGCTGACCCAGGCCATGTCCTCCGGCGCGCTGCGGGGAGAAGAACTGAACTCTGTGCTGGAGCAGGCCCCCACCGTGGCCCAGACCATCGCGGATTATATGGGCGTATCCATCGGAGAGATGCGCGAGCTGGCCTCCGAAGGCAAAGTGGGCGCCGACGTTGTCAAAGCGGCCTTGCTCAGCGCCGCCGAGGAGACCAACAAAGCCTTCGAAGCCATCCCCCTGACCTTTTCCCAGGCCTGGACCATGGCCAAAAACGCCGCAATCCAAGCCATGGAACCGGCCATGCAAAAGCTGAACCAGCTGCTCAATAGCGAGCTGGGGCAAAAGGCCCTGAACGGCCTGATCGCCGGATTCCAGCTGCTGGGACAGGTTGCCGGCGGGGCGATAGATCTGATCGCCGCCGGCGCCCAATGGGTTGTGGACAACTGGGAGTTTGTATCTTTCATATTGGCCGGCACGGCGGCGGTAGCCGCTCTTTTGGCCGCTAAGATGATAGCGGCCGGCGGCGCCTCTGCCGTCGCCGCAATGAAATCCGCCGCGGCTTGGGCGGCGGCTAACTGGCCTATAACGCTGTTCGTCGCCAGCATCGCCCTTATCATTTGGTTTGCCCGGCAAATGGGCGTTACCTGGGAGGAAATCGGCGGCGTAGTGGGCGGCGTATTTGGCCTGATGTATGCCTTTGCCATGAATCTCTTCCTCGTGCCGGCGCAAAATGGGTTTGCCCGATTCGCCAATTTTTTGGGCAATTTATTCTCCCGCCCGGCGGCGGCAGTCAAGATGCTGTTTTTAGACATGGCGATCTCCGCTCTGGGCTACCTCTCCAAAGTAGCTCACGGATTGGAGAATCTTATCAATATGATTCCTGGCGTTAACATGAATCTGGCTCGCTATGTGGATGGATGGCTAAAAGATGTACAAGGCAAGGCGCAGAGCGTTCAAGCGTCCTCCGGCTGGAAGGAATACGTCAAGCCGTGGGAATATGTAGATTTCTCTGAGGGATGGAACACAGGAAAGCAAATTGGCGGCCGCATTGGCCGAGGAATTGATCATTTCAGTCTTTCCGACGTAGTAGAGGGCTTTTCTGGCGGCGGCTTGCCCGGCGGCCTTTCTGCGGCGGATTACGCCGGGCAGCTGGGAGACATGGCCGGGGACTTGAAAGGCGCCCGAGGCGACACGGCGGCCATCCGCCGCAGCGTGTCTCTGGCCGAAGAGGATATCAAGCTGCTGGCCGACATGGCTCAGCGGGAATATGTCAACAACATCAACCTCACCGCCCAGACCCCGGTGATCACGATAAACGGCCAGAACACCGGCGACGCCGAGGCCGATCTGCATTGGCTGGAAAACGCCCTCAAGCAGCTGCTGATTGAACAGGCCGCCAGTCACACAGATTTGCGCTATGTTTAATGATTCCCAAAGGAAGGAGGCTCTTCCATGCCCAACCAATACGGGCTCTATCTGGCCCGGGAAAACACGGTGATCCGCTTCCCCCTGAACCCGGAGAGCTACAAGATGGAGAAAAGCGGAGAAAACGGCGAATACAATGTGCTGGGCCTGGGGCCCATTGTGATTCCTCGCCTGCCCAAGCTGCAAAAAATCAGTTGGTCGGGCCTGCTGCCCGGCCGCAGCGATTGGGGCGCCGTGGTCACCGCCGGGGCCTTCCAGCCGCCCAAGTTCTATGTGGAATTCCTGCAAGCCGCCATGGACGATAAAGCTCGGCTGCGCTTTGTGGCCAACCGGGCGATGGAGGACGGAACGCCGATGTTCGACACCAATCTGCCGGTGATTATATCAGAATTTTCCTGCGAAGAACGGGGCGGCGAAACCGGAGATATTTACTACGAGCTGACCCTGACGGAATACCGGGATTATTCCGCCAAAACCGTGGCTCTGCGCCAGCCTCAGCCCGACCAGCCGGCCCAGGCCGACGCCCAGCCAACCCGCGGCGTCCCTCAAGGCCAGATGGTCGTAGGCCAGGACGTAACAGTGGACGGCCCCTATTACGCCTCCAGCTGGGGCGCGGAGCCCCACGGGACCTTTTCCGGCTTTCGGGGAAAAATCTCCCGCATTGTGACCACGGACCCCCAGCGGGCTTACCCCTATCACATCACGACCCCCATGGGCGGCGCCCGGGGCTGGGTGAAAAAATCCCAGATACAAGGGGGTTGACAAATGGCAATCGAGCTGCTTTTGCTGAATAAATCCACGGGCCAAAGCTGGGATATCGCCAACCAAACCCAGAAGGTCAGCTATACCACCAACCGAACCGGCTCGCCGGGAACGCTGAAATTCACCGTCAACGCCAGCGGCATCTCCTTTGTGGAGGGGGACGCCGTCCGATTCTCGGTAGATGGGAGGGCGATCTTCTTGGGCTGGGTCTTCACCAAAAGCCGGGATCGCTGGGCGGCGATTGAGGTCACCTGCTATGATCAGCTGCGCTATCTCAAGGCCAGCGCCAGCTATGCCTTCACAGGCCGCTCCGCCGGGGACATCATCCGAGAAATCGCCGGGGATTTTCAGCTGAAAACCGGCCGGCTGGACGACACCGGCTACCGGATCCCCTCCCTGATTATGGAGGAAAAAAGTTGCCTGGACATCGTCTCCGCCGCCCTCCAGCGCACCCTGTTGGCCACGGGAAAGCTCTATACCTTTTTCGACGACGCCGGCCAGCTTTCCCTGCGGGAGGCCGGGACCATGGTTTCCTCCGGCCTGGTGGGCCAGGGTTCGCTGCTGCTGGACTATACCTATAAAACGGATATCGACGCCAACACGGCCAATTCCGTCAAGCTGGCTCGGCCCAACGAAAAAACCGGCAGAGCGGACGTCTTTCAGGTTGTGGACAGCGCCAATATCGGCCAATGGGGGCTGCTACAGCGCTACGAAACCATTGACGAAGCCTTGAACGACGCCCAAGCGGCGGCCCAGGCCCAAGCCATGTTATCCTATTACAACCGCCGCTGGCGGACGCTACGGGTTTCGGCTCTGGGCCTGCCCGGGCTGCGAGCCGGCCAGATGCTGCTGATGGACGTGCCCAACCTGGGGGATATCAACCTATTTGGCCTGGTTTTGCTGGAAAAAGTGACCCATGCCTGGGAGCAGGGGGTTCACACCATGGAATTTGAAGTGCAAGAATTGGGGACGGAGGATTGATGGATTTTTTAGACGCGCTCCACGGCGTTATCGAAGGCTCGATGAAGGCCTACGGACTCAGCGACCTGACCTTTGGCACAGTGACCAGCGTCCGGCCGCTGGCCATTAAAATCAGCGAGGCTATGCCGCCTCTGCCCGCTGCCGTCTTGCATTTGACCCAGGCGGTGATCGAGAAGAAAATCCCCATTTTAGCCCACCGGCATACCACCGCCGGCCTGCGGCACAGCCACCAGGCGGAGGGTCTGAATCACGAACACACTCTATCTGGCCTGGGCCACAGCCATTCCTCCAGCGAAGGGAACACCGACTCCGCCCTGGGGGGAAGCTATTCCACAGGCCAGGCTCTGGAGGGAAACTATTCCACCCGCGACGGCCTGATTCCCGACGCCTATCCCTCCGATCTACAGCTGGAAAATATCGCTTGTTACGAACAAGGCGAACCCCTGCCGGTGAAGGACGGCTATATCATCCTCAACCGAGGGCTGGAGCCAGGCGACCGGGTTTTAATGCTGCGGGTGATGCGGGGGCAGCAGTTCGTAGTGCTGTCCCGGGTGATGGAAGGAGGAGAACATGGCCGCGCTGCCAGAAATGCAGATTGATTTGACCCATGGAGTGGAATTCCGGGATCAGCCTTCGCTGACCTGGATCTACGACCCTATTTCTAACCGGCTGCGGGGCTGGGGCGACGGCTATGAAGCCCTCCGGCAGGCGGTAGAGATTATCTGCAATGTGGAGCGATTCCGCTGGCAAATCTATTCCCCCAACTTCGGTATCGAATTAGAGGGGTTGCTCGGGACGGAGCCGGGTTACGCCGCCTCAGAGCTGCGCCGCCGGCTGGAAGACGCCTTTTCCGCCGACCGGCGGCTGCTGGGCCTTTCCCGCTTCGATTGGCGAAGCGACGGAGAAAGGCTTTTCGTGGAAACCACTGTGGACACAGTCTTCGGGCCGGTCCCCGCTGCTCTGGAGGTGAAGCTATGATTGATTTTTCCTCGAAAACCTACCGGACTCTGCTGCAAACCATGCTGGACAAGGTCCCCGGCAGCCTGGACAAGCGAGAAGGCTCGCTGATTCAGACGGCTCTGGGCGCCGGGGCCTACGCCCTGGAGGATTTCTATCTTTACCTGGACAGAACCCAGGCCGGGGCTTTTCTCCAGACCGCCCAGGGAAGCGATCTGGATCTGCTTTCCGTTATCGCCAACGTCAGCCGCTATCCGGCCTCCGCCGCAATACGGTTGGGGGTATTTGATTTGGATACCCTGCCCGCCGGCGCCCGGTTTTCCACCGTGGACGGAGCGGAAAGCGTCAACTTCTCTCTGGGCGAACAAATCGGGCCGGGCCGCTATCAAATGGTCTGCGAGACGCCAGGAACCATCGGCAACTGCTATACCGGGCCCATTTTGCCTATCACAGTGGTAGAAGGGCTGGGCTCGGCCCAGATTGCCGACATTCTCATCCCTGGCGACGATACTGAGGGAGACGAAGCTCTGCGGGCCCGGGCGATCGCCGCCCTGAATGAGCGACCTTTCGGCGGCAACATCGCCGATTATAAACGGGTTGTGTCGGCCATCGACGGGGTGGGGGCGGTGCAAATCTATCCTGCCTGGAACGGCGGCGGCACGGTGAAACTCTCTTTGCTGGGGGCCGATTGGGCGCCCGCTTCGGAACAGCTGATTGAAAAAACGCAGATTGCCGTGGATCCGCCGCCCAACCAGGGCCTGGGTTACGGCACGGCCCCCATCGGGGCCAAAGTCGCCGTCACAGCGCCGGAAACGGTTTCGGTAAACGTGACCGCCGCCCTCATTCCGGCGGCGGGCTATGATATCGAACAGCTCAAGCCCCTGGCCAGGCAGGCCCTGGAGAATTACCTGCTTTCTGTCCGCCAGAACTGGGCTACCCCTGACGCCGGCGGCCTGACCAGCTATTCCTGCGCCGTCTATCTGGCCCGGACGGCGGCGGCCCTGCTCCAGGCGCCAGGGGTCGTCAACGTGGCCGACGTGACCATCAACGGCCAGGCGGAGGACCTGATTTTGGCGGAGACGGGGACGCTGCAACAGGTTCCCATTTTAGGGGAGGCGATTTTTCTTGCCAGAGACTGATCTTTGCCAATATTGGCCCCCCTGGTTCCGACGGATTTTAGATTTCCAGGCTCTGTGCCAGACCGAGGGACAGCAGCTGCAAGCCATGGCCCAGGCCATGGAACAGGTACGGCAGAATTTCTTTATCCAAACCATGGACGAACAGACTACGGCCCAATGGGAGAGCCTGTTCCACATCCTGGCCAACCCGATAACGGAAACCTTGGAATTCCGACGGGATCGGATTCTCAACCGGCTTTCCATGCGGCCTCCCTTCACCCTCACTTTCCTCTATCAGCGGCTGGACGCCCTGTTCGGTCCAGGGAACTGGGAGGTGGAAGTGGATTACCCCAACTACACCCTCTATATCGAGGCGGATATCAACGACCAGCAATATTTTCAAGAGATATCCGTCACCATGGACATCATCAAGCCCTGTCACATCGTTTATATCAGCCGCCCTCGGGTGGCGGCCTCCCTGCGGATCAGCGAAACCATCGCCCGCAGCGTGGGGGAATACAACTACATCTTGGGCGGCTGGGCCCTGGGCCGGCTTCCCTTTTTCAGCGGAACAGAAGAGGAGGTTTTCAAAATGGCGGATCAGCCCAGCATTCAGCCGGCGCTGCTCAACCAGACGGCTGCCTTTGTGGCCGGCGATATCAAGGCGGCCCGCGTCAACGGCAGTATTTTAATCAACGCCGTCTCCGCTTCCACCGTGGGAAACACAGCCTCGGTAGGCTATCGGGTGCTTCGGGAGCAGACGCCGGAGGTCAAGCTCATCGAGCTGCTGGACAAGGCGGGGACTGTGCTGGCCTCCAGCCAGGTTTCCGTGCCCATTGCGGAGGAGGCTGTGGCGTTCCGCCACACATTTTTAGCAAAGGAGGGAAGCTAAATGGCGAACAAGCCTTTGGAAACGCCCCTGCCGGCGGATTTGCCGGAAAACTGGAGCGAAGGGCAGATTGTGGCTCCAGCCGGCGGGTCGGTTGGCCTGAGCCAGCAGCACGGCTATAACTACCTGATGAATCAAGTCAACGCCGCCCAGCGGGCGGTCAACCAGATCAACCAAAGCTTTGAGAACATCTCGGGCAAGCGGGTTTGCCGGGCTGTAGTCGGCGCGGCCTCCGCCGGCTGGACGGCGGGAGACTGCGATTTCCTCTGCGACGGCCAAAACGACGACGCCCAAATTGTCAAAGCCCTGGAAACGCTGAAGTCCCATGGCGGCAAGCTGGTCTTTCTCTCTGGCGACTACAAAGTCAACCAGGCTCTCGACCTGCTGGATTTGGGGGAGCTGGGCGGCGATATCGGCCTGGAAGGCTGCCCCGGCGCTCGGCTGATTCTGACCAAAAACCTCTCTTTTCGAGCCGATAAGGCGCCCTGCCATTGCCATATTTCCGGCCTGACGTTCCAAGCCGAAGGGGCGGCCGTCCTGTATCTCTCCGAACTCCATGCCTTGGTGGAAAACTGCATGTTCCAAAATGTACGGGTGGAGTTTTCCGGCTCGCGTTCAGGGTTGCCGGCGACAGATTTTCTCTTTCAAAACAACTGGATGGAAACCACGGCGACGATGCCTTCCGAGGGCTGGGGCCTGCTGCGCGTGTCCACAATCACGAGCGCAGAGGGTTCTAAAACAGCGATTGCCCATAACTTTATCCGTTCCGCCGCCAAATTGCCCATTCTCGAAGCCTTCCCGCCCCCCGGCGGGACCTCTGTTTTCCTGTCCAACAACCACATTCAAGGCTTTGGAGAAAACGCGCAGACATTCAATATCGACAGAGGGGCTTTGGTTGCAGACAATATATTCGTCGATATCAAGCAGCTTGACATCGCTTATTCCTCCGTCGTCGGCAACTACGTCAAGAACGGCGTCCTGTGGGTCAACGGCCCTAACAACGGCGCCGTCGATATTCCGCTGGCCTCGGCAGTTTGTAACCAGGTGGAAAACGGCTCGATTGTCGCTTCAGGTCTGACGATGGTAACGGGAAACAGCGTCCAAGCTCCCAGCGACGCAAGCGGGATTTTTTGCGTCAAGAGCGCCAACAACGCCGCGCCGGAGGCCAGCCCCAGCGTCACGGGCAATTTTGTCGCAGGCCAGACTGTCGGCATACAACTGAACGCCAACTCCTACCAAGCCCCCGAATGCAGCTGCGCCCTGGTCAGCGGCAACAAAATCTACGGCTGCTCGACCCCTATCCAGATCGAAGCCAACTGGAGCGATTGCCTGATCGCCGACAACCTGTTCCCCGCCGGCTCCATCGTCGATAAAGGGACGGGCAACCTGATCCGGGGCAACAGCAACGACAAGGGCTCTGGCGCCGGGACCCAAGGCCCCCAGGGCCCGCCGGGCCAGGGCCTGCCCTCCGGCGGCAAAAGAGGCCAGATATTGGCCAAAGCCTCCGACGCAGACTATGATTTTGTTTGGATCGACCCGCCCTCTGGAGGAGGCGGCGCCACCCCAGAGCAGATCGCCGAGGCCGCCCGGATTTTGGTGGAACAGAGTTGGGAGGAGAGCTATTAAATGGAGCTTCAGCAGCAAAAATTAACCGCCATCGCCCAGGCCATCCGGCAGAAGGAAGGCTCTGACCAGCCCATCCCCGCCGCCGATTTTTCCCAGCGCATCGCCGGTTTGGAGACAGGCGGCGGCGCTCCTGCCGGCCTACGGACCGTCCAGCTTTCCGTCAGCGACCCCCAGGCCGGCCAGGCAACCGGCGGCGGCCAAGCCTCCGACGGCATGACCGTCACCGTCGCCGCCCAGGCAAACCAGGGCTATAACTTCGCCGGCTGGCAGGAAAACGGCCAAACCGTCAGCGACCAGGAGAGCTATACCTTCGCTATCGCCGCCGACCGGGCGTTGGAGGCGCAGTTTGCCCGAAGCGTTATGGGATTGAATTGGAAAGAGGCGACCATGCCCGCTTCGGCAACCTGGTATAGCGTCGCCTATGGCGATGGGAAGTTTGTTGCAGTATCCACTCTTAACAATAAAATCAGCAAAAAAGCGGCATATAGCACAGATGGGATCACTTGGACATTAGCAGAGCTGCCCACTAGCACAGGTTGGCGCTCTGTCGCCTATGGAAATGGAGTCTTTGTAGCGACAGCTGTTGGCGCGACAAGCGGCGGAAGTAAAACCGCCGCCTACAGTAAAGACGGTATCAACTGGACGGCGACGACTATGCCTTCGACGGCATATTGGTATCATATCGCTTATGGCGGCGGAAAATTTGTGGCGATGAACGGTGCATCTTCTAACAAAGCAGCATATAGCGCAGATGGGATCAACTGGACAGAGATTACCATGCCCATCTTAGCGCCTTGGTATAATCTGACCTATGGGGCGGGCCGATTTGTGGCCGTGTCCGGCGGTTGGAGCCAAACCGGCAAAGTAGCCGCCTACAGCGAAGACGGAATCAATTGGACGCAATCGACCCTTCCCTCCGAGACGTATTGGAATAATATCGCCTATGGAGCTGGAAAATTTGTAGCAGTAGCTGTAGGCGCAAATAGAGCGAGCGGAAACAAAATAGCCTATAGCACAGATGGGATTAACTGGACGGCGGGAACGCTGCCAGTATCCAGCGTGTGGGCCGATCTCTCTTATGGAAATGGACAATTTGTGCTTGTTTCCGGGTCGAATGGTTCTGGTGTGTCAACAAACAAATCGATGTATAGCACAGACGGCGTGAATTGGGTATCGGTCACCCCGCCTGTTGTAAAATCATGGACCTCTGTCGCCTATGGCGGCGGAAGATTCGTGGCTCTTTCTAACTCCACAACCAGCCTATACACCCTCTAACCCCACACGAAAAATTCCCCCGCCTCTCCTGACATCGGAGGGCGGGGGCGGTTCTCATTCATAATGGGTCCACATCCGCAGGACTTTGACGGTTTGTTCGGCTTCATGGACGGAATAGACCAGGCGATGCTGGAGATTGATACGGCGGGAATAGAAACCGGTCAGATTGCCTACCAGCTTTTCATAGGGCGGCGGGTTCTGAAAGGGGTTTTGCGCCGCTACGGCCAGCAGAGCTTTTGCCCGGCGCTCCAGCCCGGCCTGGGCCAGCAGACGTCTGTCTTTGGCGGCCTGCCTGGAAAGCACAACCTGATACATCACCAAGGCTCCTTGGGGTCATAAGGCAGGCAGTTCTCCAGCGGTTCTTCGGCGGCTTCCAGCAGGCTTTTCTCCATGCCGGGCACGGCGCTGAGACGCAGGGTTTCCAGCATACTGTTATAATCCTCCTCGCTAAGCAGGATGGCGTTGCCATGTTTAGTGGAAACGCTGACAGGCTCCCCATAGAGCACTGCCTGATTGACATAGTCAAATACATTTTTTCGGAATGTTGTGATATTGGTGTTTGTCATAAGTCTGCCTCCACAGATAGTATATGTACAGTATACTGTACATGATGCCCGGCGTCAACGAAATTTTTGAAAACTTGTTTTGTAGTTTCACATCTGCCAGCACAGAAAGGAGCGTGATTCCATGGACCAAATCCCATTTCTCCAGGCCCATCCCGGCAATTATCGGCCGGGGCGGCCTTGGGCGATTCAATACATCGTGATCCACTACACGGCCAACGACGGAGACACAGCGGCGGGGAACGCCCGGTATTTTGCCTCCCAGGCCCTGAAAAACCCGGCCAGCGCCCACTATTTTGTGGACGAGCGGGAGATTTGGCAGTCTGTGAAAGACGCAGACACGGCCTATCACTGCGGGACGGCGGGCAAATACCGGCATCCCTCCTGCCGCAACAGCAACAGCGTCGGCATCGAGCTTTGCAGCCGGAAGGACAAAAACGGGCGGTACTATTTCCAGCCCGAGACCCTTCGGCGGGCGGCGGCGCTGGCCCGGGAACTGGCGGAGCAATACCAAATTCCGCCGGAACATATCCTGCGCCATTACGACGTGACGGGCAAAACCTGCCCGGCCCCCATGGTCCAGGACCCGGCGCTGTGGGAGCGGTTCAAAACCATGATTTGGGAAGGAGGAGACGATATGAACGAATATCCCGATTGGGCCAAAAAAACCTACAGCTGGATTTCCGACCTGCCCGGCTGGGCCCAGACCGCCGCCCGCAAGGCCGTGGCCAAGGGAATTGTGGCCACCAACAAGGACAGCTCGATCACCCTGCTGGGGGCCAATTTGCAGCCCCTGGTCTGGATGGACCGGGCCGGATTGCTGGATTAGAGAGGAGGGCTTTCAGTGGAAAACATCAACGAATTCAAAGCCGCGCTGACTGCCGTTTTCGCCGGGATTTCGGCCAAAATGGGCTGGTTCGGATGGCTGGCGGTGATCTACGGCCTGAGCATGGCGATAGACTACGCCACAGGGAGCGCCCTGGCGGGCAAACAGCACGAGTGGAGCAGCGAAAAAGCCCGGGAGGGGCTTTGGCACAAGCTGGGCAGCATCGTGGCGGTGATCGCCGCCGCCCTGGCCGATTGGGTCATCGCTCTGATGCTGGCCAACCTGCCCGGCGTCAGCCTTCCCTTTACCTACACTGTGTTGTTGTGTCCAGTTGTTATGATTTGGTATATCATCACCGAGCTGGGCAGCATTGTGGAGAATGTGGGTAAAATGGGCGCCCCTGTGCCCGCCTTCCTCCGCCGAGCTATCGCTGCCTTGCAGGACGCCGCTGAACAAGCCGGCGACAAGATTTCAGGAGAGGGAGAGACGGAACAATAAGGGGGTCGGAGAGATGTGTCCCCGACGCCGCATTACTCCATAAAATATGCAAAAATCTTTTGGGTTGGAGACTTGTCCTACACCTCGGATTTTGATATAATTATCCCCGTGATATCCGGTAAATCACATGGAATGTCACACAAAATTTCAAAATCTCAGTCGTATCAACTGTTTTTCCGCTGTTTCAAGGGGTTCGATTCCCCTCGCCTCCACCATGCAGTCAAAATCCGAACCCTTTGGGTTCGGATTTTGTATTTTCGCACAATAAAGGACGGAACTTTTGATACAAGAGTTATCGAAAGTTCCGTCCTTTTGCTTTTCCAAATTGCCAAAGCGCCGTCAAATTGTAGAGCGACCTGGAAGCCCTTATTCCTCCGCAGGAACAGGAATATACACTCTTTCTAGCGGGATGATTTTTTTATATTTCAAGCTAAGATTTTCATAATATTTTAGAATCAGCGTTACCAGCTCGTCTCCGTCAATCCCTCTAATAATAGGAGTAGCGTCTAAATACTTTTTTGCATTTTTTGTATAGCCAGACAGCGAGACAAATAATCCATAGTCGCCTTCACGCATTGCTCCTTTTAGAGCCTGAAGCATAGTTTCTTTAATATCTCCATCCTGACTCTTCACTTGCACTAAAATGCGAGGGGGAAGTTCGTCTTTATATGCAGTTATATCGACGCCGCTATCTCCTCCTTGCAGAGCGAGCTCTGTGCGATATCCCATCGCATTCAGCAAATTTCCTACAAAACTTTCCAACGCATAACCCTTCAAATTTCTACTGAGTTCCTTCAGTATAAAATCCTTGGTGCTTTGTTTGATCTCATCGGCAGTGGCTCTGACGCTGCCAGGCAGCTCGTCTTTTGGTTCCTTTTCAGGGCCGACATTCAAAGATTCTAAAAACTCATCAGCATAGTTTTTAATTGTGAAAAGCGTCATGGCCGACCCTACTTCGTACAAAGCTCCTTGCGTGAAAGAAGTTCTTGAAAGATGCTTCAACCATTTCACCTTGCGTTGATTGACATATTCCTTCGCTGTAGCTTCATACCGATATTCTCCGTCGACAATCCCAATATTGATTTCATGATTGCTTTTCGACGGGAACACTACATAATCCCCAACCTGTATTTCAAATCGAAAGCGATACAACATGCCCGCGGCCACGGCAACGGCTGCTTTTTTATCTTCCAGATAGATTTCGGCATATTTTTGCTTGAAAGCCTCGCGGTTGTTTTCCATATTGGAGAGATCCCCAAAAGCCTTCCACCCAATAGCAATCACATTGCCTTTCAAAAATAACGAATCATCCTGTGTGTGAATTCCCCATATTCTTTTCTCATCTTTCATCATGGCTTCCTTACTATCTACAAAATCAACATACTTGTAATTTCAAATTTTTTGCTTCGGTTTTTTATAAAGAAACCGCGCCGTTGCGCCGCTTCTATCAAACAAACGCATCCGGCATATATGTGTCGGCGCCGGGCCGGTTTATTTTTCACGCCATTGTTCGCTTTTGCCGTTGGACCAGACTACCATATTGCGGCCAAAGCGTTTGGCGTCGTAGAGCATCGCGTCGGCAATCATCAAATAGGTGCTGTAATCGTCGCCGCTTTGGGGGGAAACGGTGACGCCGCCTATACTGACAGTCACCCAGCCGCTCTGGGCCGCTCGATGGGGCATCCGAAGCTCCTCGATCTGCCGGCGGATACGCTTCACATGGTCGAAAGCCTGCTGTCCCTCGTCCCCCAAAATCAGCGCCACAAACTCTTCTCCGCCATAACGGGCAAAAAAGTCTGTGGCCCTCTGGAGCCGGCCGGCCGCCGCGCCGGCCACAGCGGCGATAACTCTGTCCCCCGCCGGATGGCCATACGTGTCGTTATACAGCTTGAACAGGTCGATATCAAACATACAAATGGAAATCGGCTTGCCCAGCCGGATGGCTTCTTGCCATTTGACAGCGCTATAGGTATCGTACTGCCGACGGTTGGCCACGCCGGTCAGCTCGTCTACCATGGCCTGGCGCTGAATCTGAAGCCGGTATTCATATAGCTTGATATGGGTGTTCACCCGGGCTTTGACGATCATGGGATGAAAGGGCTTGGCGATATAATCCACAGCCCCCAGCACCAGGCCCCGCTCTTCGTTGTATGTATCCGACAGGCTGGTAATCATGATGACGGGGATATATTTGGTCACAATGGACTCCTGCATCTCCCGCAGCAGGGAAAAGCCGTCCATATCCGGCATAATAACGTCCAGCAAAACCAGGGAATAGTCCCCGGACATAGCCTGTTCCAGCCCCGTTTTGCCGGTATTGGCCACGGCGACCTGATAATCGTCCTCCAAAATGGAGCGCAGATAATTGGCCTGCACCGCGCTGTCGTCAATAATCAATATCTTCTTGATGCTCATTGCTTGTTTGCTCCTCTGCGGTTTGATTTGTCTTTGGCAGGCAGGCCTCCCTTGGGGCAGGAACCAAACGAATATCGATATTATATCGAAAACCGCGGCAAAAAGATAGGGTCCTTTTCAAATTTTCTTTAGGGCAGCCTGATCCAAGCGCCGACCAGCCGGGCGGCGGTTTTCCCGCAGTTTTGAAGGGAAATCTCCCCCTCGCCCTCCAGCAGCAGGGCGTCTCGGAAGCCCAGGGTCCGGCCGCCGCCCGACAGCGCCTCCCCCTGAGCCGCAAACGCCAGAGCAAAGCCCCCCTTTGGGCACGGCAGGTCGAAGCTCTCCCCCGGCGCCAGCTCTTGGGCCCAAAGCCCGCCGGCGGCGCCTTGGCGCAGCATCAGGTTGAAATCCGTCCCCTGCCCAAAGCTGGTCGTCTGCCAGCCTCCGTCAAAAGTCTCCGCCTCATAGGGCGCCAAGGTTTTCTCCCCATGGCCCTGGTAAACCAGACGCGCGCTCCCCTCCAGCATCATAATATGCCGCTCTACCCCGGGCAGAGGCGTGAAATCCGATTGAGGGCATTGGATCGCCGCGCTGCTCAGCCGGAAGATAAAATCTCGCCGGCCGTAGTCCCCGTCTTCCGGGTAAAGATAAATCTGGGCGGTAGTCCCTCCCGCCCATTGGGAGACGGGATACTCCGCCGCCCGCAGAATTCTGACGTTCATGTTCATTCGCTCCCCGAACAGCCGGCTCATCCGGCTTATATTTGATCCAGAAAAGGCCGCCGTCGTTCTCGCTGAGCAGGAACAAACCGGGGGCTTTCCATGGCGTTCAGCCCATCCCGGCGGTCCAGCCAGCGGTAGGCGGCGACCTTTTGAACTCCGCCGCTTTCCCTCTACCGCACGAAGTTGACGGCGCCGGCGGCCCGCTCCTTGGGCTGAGGCGCTTCTCCCTTGGGAACGCCTACAATCACGCAGCCTACGCCGACATATCCCTGGGGAATGCCCGCGTCCTGGGCAAACTGCCTGCCCTCCTCTGTGGCCAGATACCGGCCCAGGCAATTGATCCAGCAAGAGCCCAGCCCCAGAGAAGCGGCGGCCAGGAACATATTTTCCATGGCCAGGGCGCAATCCGCCACAGGGGCGATATTGCCCTCTTTCCCTGTGACCAAAATCAGGGTGGGGGCGCCGTAGAAGGGGTCTGTCTCCACGCCCATCATCTTCTGGCAGCCCTGAGTCAGCCGCTGGATCATCTGCTTGTTCTGCACCACGGTAAAATGCCAGGATTGCTGGTTCATGGCGCTGGGCGCCCATAGGCCGCATTGCACAATCTGCTCCAGCTGCTTTTCCTCGATCTGCCGGTCCTCATAGCTGCGCCAGCTGCGGCGCTCCAAGATGTTTTGGATGGCTTGATTCATGGTTTGTCGTTCCTTTCCGTTTTTTGCCCCAAAGGGGCTTGTTCTATTCTCCACTTTACCACAACCGGACCGCCCTGGCAAGTCGCCCGCAAGGGGAAGCCTCCTCTCCGAGGCGGAAGGCGAACGGCCCTTCGCGCCCCTCGCTCTTCTGCCAAAACATATTGAAAACCCGGAGAAAAAAGGGTATAATAGCCGAAAAGCCGCCTTGCCCGCAGGGCGGAGGGCCAAATGGCGCGGCTGCGCCGAGACCCGCCTCTGGCGGGACGCCGCGCCGGCAATCCGGCGAGGGAGTTTCTCGGCTCCGCCGGGAAACTCTATCAAATAACGGGGTCCCCAAAAAATCAGGGATTTTTGGGGGACGCTTTAGGAGTGAAAACAATGGACTATCATAAATTGGCGGAGCTTTTGTTCCCCCATATCGAAAAAAAGCCGGAGGATTATCTGAATCAAGTCTATCCCCGGCGGCAGCTGCCCCAAGGCGCTATGGTAACCCGCTTCGCCCCCAGCCCCACCGGCTTTCTGCATATCGGCGGCCTGTTCACCGCCCTGGTCAACGAGCGGGCCGCCCGCCAATCCGGCGGCGCCGTCATCCTGCGAATCGAGGACACGGATAAAAAGCGAGAAGTGGAAAACGGCATCGCCGGCATTGTAGACGGCTTAGCCAGCTTCGGCGTGAACTTCGACGAGGGCATGACAAGCCAAACCGAGCAGAAAGGCGACTACGGCCCCTATCAGCAGAGCCATCGGGCGGAAATCTACCAATGCTTCTGCAAAAGCCTGGTGGAGCAAGGGATGGCTTACCCCTGCTTCTGCACGGAAGAAGAGCTGGCGGAAATCCGCCGCCGTCAGGAAGGCGAAAAAGCCCTGCCCGGCTACCACACCTCCTACGCCAAGTGCCGGGACCTGACCTACGAACAAATAGAGCAGAATATCCGCCAAGGACTGCCCTATGTGGTGCGTCTGCGCTCCCCCGGCAAAATCGGGGGCCGGATCAAATACAAAGACGTCGTCCGGGGCGATATTGAGATGGACGAAAATATCATCGACGTGGTTCTGCTCAAAACCGACGGCATCCCCACCTATCACTTCGCCCACGCTGTGGACGACAGCCTGATGGGCTCCACCCATATCATCCGCAGCGACGAATGGGTATCCTCTGTGCCTCTGCATTTGCAGTTATTCTATGTGTTGGGCCTCAAGCCCCCCAAATACGCCCACGTCTCCCCCATCATGAAGGAGGAAGAGGGCGCCAAGCGCAAGCTGAGCAAGCGGAAGGACCCGGAGGCCGCGGTTTCTTACTTCGTGGATCAGGGCTATCCCAAAGAGGCCGTGCTGGAATATCTGCTGGGCCTGGCCAACTCCGGCTTTGAGGATTGGCGCAGACAAAACAAAGAGGCTCCCTTCTGGGAGTATAAACTCCAGCTGAACAAGATGAGCCAGTCCGGCGCCTTGTTCGACTTGGTCAAGCTGGCCGACGTGTCCGCCCAGGCCGTCTCCCGGTTCCCGGCGGAAAAAATTGCCCGGGAAGCGGCGGAATGGGCCCAAACCCGGGACCCGGCCCTCTGCCAGGCCCTTTCCGGCGATCTGGATTACGCCGCCGCCATCTTCGCCATCGACCGGGGCGGCAAAAACCCCCGGAAGGACATCCGAAAATGGTCCGACGTGCATGAATATGTCAGCTATTTTTACGACGAGCTGCGCCAGCCCGGCTGGGATTGGCCAGAAAACGTCTCCAAAGAGGACGCGGCGGCGATTTTGGCCCAATACGCCAAGGTTTACGATGAAACCGACGACAAAAACGGCTGGTTCGACCGGGTGAAATCCATCTGCCAGCCCCTGGGCTTCTCGCCGGACGTCAAAGCCTATAAAGCCGACCCCGCAGGCTTCAAAGGCCATGTGGGAGACGTCAGCGCCGTGATCCGCGTCGCCATTACAGGCCGCCGCAACTCCCCGGACCTGTGGTCTATCATGGCCCTGCTGGGTAAAAAGCGGTGCCTGGACCGGCTGGAGGAAGCAAAAAAAGATCTGGAAAACTAAAAAACACGCCGCGGGAACAAGCTCGAAGAAGCCAAGCTCCGGCGTCGAGCGCGGCAGGAGACGTCAACCGCTCCGCGCATACCGGGTACGGCCCTATCTCCTGCCCGACAAAATAAACCTGCGAAGAGGCTTTGGAACCCTTCGGAAAGGATGGTACGCTATGGACAACGAAAAAATTCTAGAAGGCGGCAATTTCATTGAGGATTTCATCCGCCAGGACCTGGAGGATGGAAAGTGCGACAGCGTCCGCACCCGGTTCCCGCCGGAACCCAACGGCTATCTGCACATCGGCCACTGCAAGGCCCTGTGCATCGATTTCGGCACGGCGGAAAAATTCGGCGGCAAGTGCAACCTGCGGATGGACGACACCAACCCCGCCCGGGAAGACGCCGAGTATGTGGAGGCCATCCAGGAGGACATCCACTGGCTGGGCTTCGACTGGGACGCCTATTGCTACGGCTCGGATTATTTTGAACAGACCTACGACTATGCCGTGGAGCTGATCAAAAAAGGCCTGGCCTATGTGTGCCAGCTTTCCCCCGAAGAGCTGAAGGCCAACCGAGGGGATCTGAAAACCCCGGCTACCAGCCCTTACCGGGATCGCCCCATAGAAGAGAGCTTGGATCTTTTCTCCCGGATGCGCGAAGGGGAATTCCCCGAAGGCAGCATGACCCTGCGGGCCAAAATCGACCTGGCTTCCGGCAATTTCAACCTGCGGGACCCGGCCATTTATCGGATCAAATACGCCCGTCACCACCGCACCGGCGACAATTGGCGCATCTACCCCATGTATGATTTCGCCCACCCCATTCAGGACGCCTTGGAGGGAGTGACCCATTCCCTGTGCTCCCTGGAATACGAAGACCATCGCCCTCTTTACGACTGGGTAGTCGACAACCTTTCTCTGCCCCACAAGCCCCGGCAGATTGAGTTTGCCCGTCTGGGCATCGACCACACGGTGATGAGCAAGCGCAAGCTGCGCCGGCTGGTGGAGGAAAACCGAGTCAGCGGCTGGGACGACCCCCGGATGCCCACCCTCTGCGGCCTGCGCCGGCGGGGCTATACCCCCGTCTCCATCCGCAATTTCTGCGAGCGCATCGGCGTGGCCAAAGTCAACAGCACCGTGGAATACGGCTTTTTGGAGCACTGTCTGCGGGAGGACCTGAACGCCTCCGCCCGGCGGGCGATGGCGGTGCTGCGGCCCGTCAAGCTGACGCTGACTAATTATCCAGAAGGCCAGACCGAGCTTTTCACTGTGGAAAACAACCCGGAAAACCCAGCGGACGGAGAGCGCCAGGTGTCTTTCTCCCGAAATCTTTGGATTGAAGCGGACGACTTTGCCGAAGTCCCGCCGCCCAAATACAACCGGCTGTATCCGGGCGCCGAAGCCCGGCTCAAAGGGGCCTATATCGTCAAATGCACCGGCTGCGTCAAGGACGAAAACGGGAATGTGACGGAGGTTCTGGCGGAATGCGACATGGACAGCCGGGGCGGCAACGCCGCCGACGGCCGGAAGGTCCGGGGCACCATCCACTGGGTCGATCAAGATACCGCCGTGGAGGGCGAAGTCCGCCTGTATTCCAACCTGTTCCTCGACGCCGCCCCCGACGCGGCGGACAAGGATTTCATCGAATGTCTGAACCCGGATTCCCTGGAAACGCTGACCGGCTGCAAGCTGGAAGCCAGCTTGGCCGCCGCCCAGCCCCAGGACCGATTCCAGTTTATGCGCCTGGGCTATTTCTGCGCCGACAGCCGGGACAGTAAACCGGGCTGCTTGGTCTTCAACCGGGCGGTGACTCTGAAAGACAGCTTCGCAAAGAAAACAAAATAGTCAAAACAGCCTCGTTTCGCATAGGCTGACGGACTGGCGCCCCGCCGCAGCGCCCTCCGGCGGGGCGCTTTTGCCAGCTTGCCAGGTTGGCGTCCTCCCCCGCTTTGGGAGCGACTCTTGACGAACCGACAAAACGCCCTTTTCCCGGCTGGGCGGAACGGAAAAGGAACGGGAACAGACGACATGACGGACGAACAAAACAAAATCGAGCATTATTTGGACAATGCGGCCACGACCCGGACGCTGGAGCAAGCGGCCCAAGCGGCTTGGGATTGTATGCGCCGGGACTACGGCAACCCCTCCTCCCAGCACGGGCTGGGCCGCCGGGCCGCCGCCCTGCTGGACCAGGCCCGGCGCCAGGTAGCCGCCGCCCTGGGCTGTCCGCCGGAGCAGATCGTTTTCACCTCCTGCGGCACAGAAAGCTCCAATACCGCCGTCCAAAACGCCGCCCGGCGAGGGCGGCGTTTCGGACGGCACATTCTCTCCACCCAGATTGAGCACAAGGCCACGCTGGAGACGCTGAAGGCCTTGGAACAACAGGGATGGGATGTGGAGCTGATCCCCCCGGAGCGGGACGGAACCATAGACCCGGCCAACATAGAAAGGGCGCTGCGGGAAGACACCGTTCTGCTAACGCTGGCGGCGGTCAACAGCGAAACCGGGGCCATTCTGCCTTGGAGGCAGGCCGCGGAGGCGGCCCGGCGCAAAGCGCCCCATTGCCTGATCCATATCGACGGAGTGCAGGCTTTTTGCAAGCTGCCTCTGCCGCTGGACAACGTGGATTATCTCTCGGTCAGCGGCCACAAAATCGGCGGCTGCAAGGGCGCCGGCGCTCTGTACTGCCGGGAACCCCGGCTGCTCCAGCCCCTGCTCTGGGGCGGCGGCCAAGAAGGAGGCCTGCGCTCGGGCACCGAAGGGACGCCTCAGCTCTGCGCGTTTGGCGCGGCCTGCGCCCTGCGGGCGCCCCGCAGAACCCAAGACGCCGCCCGCATGGAAGGGCTGAAGCAAAAGCTGCTGTCCCTGCTGCCCAGCCTGCCCTGCCCGGTTCGGGTCAATTCCCCCGCCGACGGGGCGCCTCATATCCTCAATTTTTCGCCGCAAGCGGGGCGCAGCGAGGTGCTGACGCGGGTTCTTTCGGACCAGGGGGTCTATGTGTCCGGCGGCTCGGCCTGCGCCCGCGGGCGGCGCAGCTACGTGCTGGAGCGCATGAAAGTCCCCGCCCAGGCCATCGATTCGGCCTTGCGGGTCAGTTTTTGCCCGGAAAACACAGAGGAAGACGTGGAAGCGCTGATCCGGGCCCTGGACCAGGCCCTTCGGCTCTTTGTATGACGCCGATGCCCTTGGGATTGGGGCCTTTGCCAAAAGAGCCCCTCTTCCCCTGGAAAACGGCATGATTTGAGAGAAGGATGAAATACTATGAATGAGGTTTTGCTGCTCAAATGCGGCGAGCTGGTGCTCAAGGGCTTGAACCGGGGCCGATTTGAGGACAAACTGCTGGCCGTCGTCCGCCGCCGCCTGGCCCATCTGGGGCGTTACGAGGTTTACGCCATCCAATCCACCCTCTATGTAGAGCCTTTGGACGGCTCGCCTGTGGACCCGGCCTTGGAGGTCTGCCGCAAGGTGTTCGGCATTGTGGCTGTGTGCCGGGCCGCCGTCTGCGAAAAAGATATGGAGGCCGTCTGCCGCACGGCGACAGACTATCTGAAAGAGGACTTGGCGGGAGCCGCCACCTTCCGCTGCCAGGCCAAGCGGTCAGACAAAAAATTCCCGCTGAAATCCCCGGAAATCGCTCGGGACGTGGGCGGCGCCCTGTTGGCGGCCTATCCCCGGCTAAAAGTGCAGATGGAAGGCGCTCAAGTGGAAGTCCACATCGAAATCCGGGATAAAAACGCCTTTGTTTACGCCAAGCGGTTCAAAGGCGCCGGCGGAATGCCCACCGGCAGCAACGGCAAAGCTCTGCTGCTGCTGTCCGGCGGCATCGACAGCCCAGTGGCTGGCTATATGATGGCCAAGCGGGGTCTGGAGCTGGAGGCCGTCCACTTTTTCAGCTACCCCTATACCTCGGAGCAGGCCAAAGAAAAGACCCTGGACCTGGCCCGTCTGCTGGCCGAATACTGCGGCCGAATCCGGGTTCACGCCGTGCCTTTCACCCAAATCCAAGACCAAATCCGCCGGGAATGCCAGCAAGATCTGTTCACCGTGCTGATGCGCCGTTTCATGATGAAAATTGCGGAGCGGGTGGCCAAACAGCGGGGTTGCGGCGCCCTGATCACCGGCGAGAGCCTGGGCCAGGTGGCCAGCCAGACGATGGAGGCCATCGGCGTCACCAACGCCGCCTGCTCCCTGCCCGTGCTGCGGCCGGCCGTCGGCATGGACAAAGAGGAAATCGTGGCGATTTCCCGGCAGATCGGGGCCTTTGAAACCTCTATCCTGCCCTACGAGGACTGCTGCACCGTCTTCACCCCCCGGCATCCTCAGACCAAGCCCAAGCTGGAGTCTGTGCTGGCCGAGGAACAGAAGCTGGATGTGGAGGGCTTGATCCGCCAGGCCATGGAGGGGATTGAGACCACCCTCTGTCAGCCTGCGCGGTCCGGTCAGACGGATCGATAACCAAGGGCTTCTCCACCGGCAATTTATCAAATCAAAGGGGTTGTTTCCAATGAAATGCGAAATCATCGCCGTGGGCACCGAGCTGCTTTTGGGCGAGATTGTCAACACAGACGCCCAGGCCATTTCCCAGGGCTTGGCGGAGCTGGGCATCAACGTCTATTTTGAAACCGTTTGCGGCGACAACCCGGAACGGCTCCGCTCCGTGCTGGAAATCGCCAAGGGCCGGGCGGATATCATCGTCACCACCGGCGGCCTGGGGCCCACGGCAGACGATCTGACCAAGGAAACCATCGCCGCCGCCTTCGGCAAACAGCTGGAGCTGCATCAGCCCTCTATGGACAGGCTGCTTCAGCATTTCAAAGGCCGGACTATGACGCCCAACAACGAAAAGCAGGCCTGGCTTCCCCAGGGCTGCTTCGTGTTGGACAACGACTGGGGCACCGCTCCGGGCTGCGCCTTTGAGGCGGAGGGCTGCGTCGTCGTTATGCTGCCCGGCCCGCCCAGCGAGTGCGTCAATATGTTCCGCCAACGGGCTATGCCTTATCTGGCCAAGCTCAGCGGAGGGACCATCTGCTCCCGTTATATCCGGGTTTTCGGCATGGGCGAATCCGAAATGGAGTCCAAGCTGACTCATCAGATGCAGACCTGGCGCAACCCCACCGCCGCTCCCTACGCCAAGGAGGGCGAGTGCCTGGTGCGGGTGACGGCCATGGCGGAAACCGAGGAAAAGGCCCGGGCGATGACCGAGCCCGCCCTGGAGGAGCTGCGCGCCATTTTGGGCGACGTGGTTTACGGCGTCGACGTGGATTCCCTGGAACAGGTGGTCGTGCAGGAGATGACCGCCCGGGGCCTGACGCTGGCCGCGGCGGAAAGCTGCACCGGCGGCCTATTGGGCAAACGCGTCACCGATATTCCCGGCGCCTCCGCCTGCTTCCTGGGCGGCGTGGTGTCTTACAGCAACCAGGCGAAGCAGGACCTGCTGGGGGTAAAGAAAGAAACGTTGGAGCAGTTCGGCGCCGTCAGCGAACAGGTCGCCTGCCAGATGGCGGAAGGCGTCCGCCGGGCAATGGGGGCGGACGTCGGCGTCTCCACCACCGGCGTGGCCGGGCCGGGCGGCTCGGAACAAAAGCCGGCGGGGCTGGTTTATATCGGCCTGAGCACAAAAGAGGGGACTCGGGCCGTCCGCATATTGAAACCCAACCAGAGCCGGGATCGAGTACGCCGTCTGGCCTCCTCCACCGCTCTGGATCTGATCCGCCGCTATGTCCAGGGGCTGAGCGAATGAGCCATATAGAACGATTCCTCCAGGGCGAAACCGTCTTTGACTGCCCGGATTTCTCTATCCGCCACGATCAGGTGGAACTGGAGGACGGCCGCCGCAGCCGGCGGGAGACGATCTGCCGGCCCGACCAAGTCCTTCTACTGCTTTTGCAGGGCGGTTCCGTCCTGCTGAAGGAAACCCAGCGGCCGGCTCTGGGCGGGCAATTTTTAGAGGCCCCCTGCGCCCCAATAGAGGCCGGGCAAAGCGCGGAACAGGCGGCGCTGCGCCTGAATTCCGGCGGGCCGGTTCGCTTTGTGGGGCTGCTGCGGCCTTCCCCGGCCATTTTGCGTGAGAAAGTCTACGTGTTTGCGGCCCGGCGGCCGGAAGATCCCCCCTCTGGCTGGCAGGCGGTCCCGCTGGCCTCCTGGGAAGACTGGACGGCCCGGGGACAGATCAAAGATATGCGTCTGGCCGGCGCGCTGACGCTGGCCGGCGCCGGAGGCTTTTTAGAGCAGGAGGCGGAAGAATGAATCACAGCCTCAAGGAACCCGTCGGCCCGGCGGGGGAACTGGAATACCAGGGCCTGTTGGTGCAGGCGCGGCGCTATGACGGCCCAGAGGGCCAGATTCAGCGGGTCTGCCTGCACAAGGGCGCCGCGGCGGTTCTGGCCCTGTGGCAGGGGAAAATCTGCCTGGTCCGCCAATACCGCTACGCCCAGGGCCGGGAATGCCTGGAGATTCCGGCGGGCAAGCTGGACCCGGGGGAGGATCCCAGACAGACCGCCCGGCGGGAGCTGCTGGAAGAAACCGGCCTGGAAGCGGGTCGAATCATCCTGCTGGCCGCTCTGTGCTCCTCGCCGGACGCGCTGGCCGAGACCCTGTACCTCTATTGGGCGCAAGATCTGCGCCAGGCCCAGGCCAGGCCGGACGAAGGCGAATTTCTGGACAATTTATCTCTGACCCCGGCGGAGCTGGACCAACTGATGCGCCAAGGAGAGCTCCAGGACGCCAAAACTCTGGCCGCTTTGGAAATCGCCCGGCGGCGGGGACTGCTCTAATCAAACAAAGGGAACGGATTTGCAATATCAGGGAGGATCCATGGCAAAAGTATTGATTGTGGAGGACGAAAAAGCCATTGTAGACCTGATCGCTTTCAACCTGAAGCGGGAGGGCTATGAGATACAGGAGGCTTACGACGGCCAGGAAGGGCTGGAAAAAGCCCAAGCCCAGGATATCGACCTGGTGCTGCTGGACGTGATGCTGCCCTATATGGACGGCTTTGAGGTGCTGCGCCGGCTGCGGCAGAAAAGCGACGTGCCTGTGCTGATGGTCACAGCCCGAGAGGAAGAGCGGGATAAAATCCTGGGACTGGAAACGGGCGCCGACGATTATATCACCAAGCCCTTTTCCACCAAAGAATTGACTGCCCGCGTCAAAGCCAATATCCGCCGGCGGCTGACGGACAAGGGCGGCGGCGAGGGCAAAAAGGGCCGGGGCGGCCCCTTTGAAGTCAATTACGAGCTGCGCACCGCCTCCAAAGACGGCCAGCCTCTGGAGCTTTCCCAACGGGAATTCGATATGCTGTGCTATTTTCTGGCCGCGCCGGGGCGGGTCGTCACCCGGGAGGAGCTGATGGAAAAAGTCTGGGGCTTTGAATACTACGGCGACCTGCGGGCGGTGGACGTAGCCATCCGCCGGCTGCGGGAAAAGCTGGAGGACAATCCCGCCGACCCCCAATATCTGATCACCCGGCGGGGCGCCGGCTATTATTTCAACAAAGGATAGGCGGACTTTTATGCTGAAAAGCCTGCAAATGAAGCTGGTGCTCATCTTGATGCTGCTGGTCATTTCGGTGATGGCGGTGGTGGGCATTTTTTTAGTCAACTCGGTGACGGCCTATAACATCAGCGATTTCAAACAACAGATGGCGGATTTCTTCGCCCTGCGGGGAGGCGAGGTAGAAACCGGCCTGCGCGCCTGCGACGGAGATCCCCAGGCCATGACTCAGGTGATGGAGGCCTACGCCGGCGGCCTGGGGTTGGACGACCACCGGAATTTTTACATATTGGACGGCCGCACCGGCGAATTCCTGGCTTCCTCTCAAGGGCGGGACGAAACCCCTTTCCGGGAGCTGACGCCCAATATGACGGCGGCGATGGGAGGCCGGACAGGCCAGGAAATCACCGCCTTGGCCCCTTATTTTGACGTGGCTCTGCCGCTGGACGGCGGCGCCTATGTGCTGGCCGTGGTGGACGATAAAGGCGAGCTGGACGAGCTGACTTGGACGATGTTCACCATCCTGCTGCGCTCGCTGATGTTCGGTCTGGCTGTGGCGGCCATGCTCAGCTTCATCCTGGCCAAAACCATCACCAACCCGGTGGAAAACTTGACGAAAACCGCCGACCGCATCGCCGCGGGGGATTTTTCCCAAAGGCCCCAAGAGGAATCAGCCGACGAGATCGGCGCCTTAACCCGCACCTTCAACGACATGGCCAACGTGTTGGAAAGCACTTTGGCCGAAGTCAACGGCGAGCGGAACAAGCTGAACACCCTGTTTATGTATATGGCGGAGGGCATGGTGGCTTTCGGCAAAAACGGCCGTATCCTGCACATGAATCCGGCGGCCCAGCGGATGCTGGGGCTGGAGTTTGGGCCGGAGCTGACGTATACTCAGGTCTTTCCCAACATGGAAATCGAAGAGGCCGACCTGGCGGAAGACGGCAAGTGCATTGAAATCGATTACGCCGCCAACAAGCGGATTTTGAAAATATTCCTCACTTTGTTCGGCGGCGCAGACAGCGAAAACGGCGGCATCATGGCGGTGATGCACGATGTCACCGAGCAGACCAAGCTGGATTCCTCCCGCCGGGAATTTGTGGCCAACGTGTCCCACGAGCTGCGAACCCCCCTGACCAATGTCAAGGGCTACACTGAAACTCTTCTGGACGCCGGCGACGACATCGATCCCCAATCCCGCCGCGACTTTTTGCAGGTGATTTACAACGAGTCCGACCGAATGACTCACATCGTCAAGGACTTGCTGACCCTTTCCCAGCTGGATTACGGCCGCATGGACCTGCGGCTGGCCGAGCTGCCGGTGGAAATGATCGTGGCCAACATTACCAGCGCCATGATGATCGAGGCCAAAAACCAGGGGCTGACTCTGGAGACCTCCTTCCAGCGGCCGCTGCCCAACATCCTGGCCGATCAGGCCCGGTTGGAGCAGGTGATCGCCAACGTGATTTCCAACGCGGTGAAATACAACCGGTCCGGCGGTCGGGTGGAAGTTTCCGCCTTTTCCGAGGGCGGTCAGGTGGCCGTCCGCGTCAAGGACACCGGCATCGGCATCCCCCAAGAAGACATTCCGCGGCTTTTCGAGCGGTTTTATCGGGTGGATAAGGCCCGCTCCCGGGAGCGGGGCGGCACCGGTCTGGGCCTGGCCATCGCCAAGGAGATTGTGGAGCAGCACAACGGAACCATTGAAGTGGAAAGCCAGCTGGATCAGGGAACCGTCGTCACCATCCGCATCCCGGCGGCGCCGGCCCCAGAGGAGGAGGCATGAAAGAGCGGCTCAAAACCTTGGCGCTGGTTGCCAACGTCGCGCTGATGGCGGTTCTTTTCGCCCTCTCCGCCTCCATCAGCGTAGGCGTAAACCCCAATATGGGGCCTCTGTACGCCGCCTCTCGGTGGCTGCGAGGCGAAAGCGCCCCTATCCAGTCGGTAAAAGAACGGGCGCCGGCGGCGGCTTATCCCATCCGGCTGACGGCGATACACGGGGAAAAAGAGCTGTCCACAGCCTCGACCCGTCAGGAGATTTCCCCCCGCTACGATCAGATTCGCTCTATTTTGGAGGAAGCCCTGAGTTCCGCCCAGCCCCCCCGGCAAATCAGCCGCCGGCAATACTGGCAGCTGCTGCTGGAAAACGGGGCCTTTCTGCTGGAATACGACGGCTATCCCCCTCTTTACGCCCTGCGGACCTGGGCCGGCGGCGGGGAAAGCGAATTTTTTGATTTGAATTTCAATCGCTTGGCCCTGGCCGCCGGGCAGGAGCAGGCGGCTCTAGCCCTGGAGGACGAGGACGGGAATTACTGGGTATGCGATACTGCCGCCGGCGGACAGCGGGTGCGGGAGGCTCTGGAAGGCCAGCCTCCCGACGGCGCTCTTTTCGCCCGGGACGCAGCCGGCTGCCAGACCCTGGCGGAGGATGAAATCGTCTCCGACCGGCGGTTGACTCTGCCCGTCTACGACGCCTCGGCGCCGGCCGTCGTCGCCGCCACTGTCAGCGGCGGCGAAATCCCTCGGGCCCTGCTGGAGTGCTTTTCCATGAACCCCTATTTGGCCAAGCGATATACCGCTGGAGACGGGGCGGCGGTCTTTGTGCAGGGCAGTTTTGTGTTGCGGGTCTATGCCAACGGCCGGCTGGAACTCAGCGTGGACGGGGGCGAGGGTCTGGCGGGCGACGCCGCCCCGCCGGGCGGCCGGGCCCAAGCAGTGGCGTTGATTGACAAAACCCGGTCTGTGGCCGCGGCGGCCATGGAGGCTGGGGGCGCTCCCATGGATCTTTCCCTGCTCAGCATCTCCCCCCTTTCTGAACAAGGGGATTATACCATCGTGTTGAGCTGCCAGGCCGAAGGGGCTCCCATCGCCGGCCTGGAAGTCAAAGCCGACGCCAAAAACGGCCTGATCGTCCGCATGGAGCTCACCATTTTGACCTTGGAACAGACCGGCGAAAGCGTTCTGCTGCCCGCCCGCCAGGCCGCCGCCGCTTTGGGCCCCGAAATCCGCCAAGCCCGGCTCTATCCTCGCTATGGCTGGCAAGAGGGCAAGCTGGCCCCTTACCTGAGTTACCGAGATGCAAAGGGGGAATCATAAATGGAGTGGCATCGGGCAAAATCGGTTTTGTTGGCGGTGCTTCTGTGCGCCAACCTGTTTTTGGGCGGCAATCTGGCCCTTCAAATTGCCCGAGGCCGGGCCCAGCAGCGCCAGGCCATGGATCAGACTTTGGAGCTGCTGCGCCAGGATCTGGGCGATTTTGACGAGGATATGTTTCGGGCGGCAGACCGCCGCCGGCCTGTGCTGGCCTTCAGCCGGTCGCCGGAAAAAGAGAGGGCGGCGGCGCTGGCCCTGCTGGGCGCCGACCAAAGCGATACCGAGGGCGGCGTCTCCACCTTCCATTCCCCCCAAGGCCAGCTGGTGTTCCGCACCGGGGGCGAAATTCGGCTGACGCTGACTTTCCCTCCTTCAACAGAGGAGCCCGCCGCCTTTTACCGGCAGCTGCTGGAACAAGCCGGCTTCCCCATGGAGGACAGTCTGACCTGGGAAGAAGGAGGCGCCGTCTTTTTTCAACAGCAGACGGAGGACAGCGTCAAGATTCAGCAATGCGTGTTGGAGTGCCGGGCTGAAGGCCAAGGGCTGGAGATTCAGGGCCGCTGGCTGCTGGACGATCAGGCCCTGCGGGCAGGCGACGGCGCCAAGGGATATCAGATGGCGGCGGCCCTGCGGGCCCGCTTGATCCAACAGGATATTCGCCGCCCTCCCTCGGCTGTGGAGGAGGTGTATCGCCTTCAAGACCAGGGCAACGGCCGTCTGCTGGCCTGGCCCGCTTGGCTGGCGACGGTGGATGGCCGCCAAATTCTGGTCGGCGGGGAAGCCGCCGAATAGCCTTGCCGAAGCGCCGCAGAAAAATCCTCTTGTTCCGGTCAATTATTTTGCCAAATTTCTCGGAAAAATCGCGGGAATTTGTTTTTAATTTCGTTACAATTATGATATAATGGTCGCATGGACGCGACGGCGCTGCCGCGCCGAGCCGATTTTTCCGGGTTTCCCGGAAAAGTCTATTCAATCAGCAAGGGGCCCCCGCAAAATCGTTTGATTTTGTGGGGACGGGTATAATTGTTCGGCCTCTTTAACAAAATAAAACTATGTCGTTCTTTCTGCCGCTGTCAGCGGCCTCGTTGCACCAAACATCATCATAACTATATGCCGGGGAGAATGAGGAACTTGGATAAATTTGTAATTCGAGGAAATAAGCCGCTTTGCGGCGAAGTGACGGTGAGCGGCGCGAAAAACGCCATCGTGGCTATTATACCCGCCACGATTATGGTAGACGGCCTGTGCCGCATTGAAAACGTGCCCCAGGTCAGCGACGTCATCATTCAGCTGGAGATTTTGCAGCAGATGGGCGCCAAGGTCCGCAGCGTCAATCCCTCCACTGTGGAAATCGATTGCCGCGGTATGCGCAACGCCCGGACGCCAGAAGACCTGATGCGCCGTCTGCGGGCTTCTTATTATCTGATCGGCGCTCTGCTGGGCCGGTATCATCGGGCTGAGGTCGCCATGCCCGGCGGCTGCAATTTCGGCGGTATCCGCCCCATCGACCAGCACGTCAAGGGCTTTGAAGCCCTGGGCGCCTCTGTCTCCATCAAAAACGGCTTTGTATATGCCGAAGCGCCGGAAGGGCTGCAAGGAACCAGCGTCTATCTGGACGTGGTTTCTGTCGGCGCCACCATGAATATCATGCTGGCCGCCGCCCTGGCCCAAGGGCAGACCGTGATCGAAAACGCCGCCAAGGAGCCCCATATTGTAGATTTGGCCAATTTCCTCAACGCCATGGGGGCGGACATCAGCGGCGCGGGCACCGACGTCATCAAAATTCGAGGCGTTCGCCGATTGAAGGGCGGCGTCTATTCGGTGATCCCCGACCAAATCGAGGCGGGCACCTATATGGCCGCCGTGATGGCCACGGGGGGCAGCGTCACCGTGCGCAATGTGATCCCCAAGCATTTGGAGTGCATCACCGCCAAGCTGCTGGAGATGGGCGTGGAGGTGGAGGAACGGGACGACGCGGTGCTGGTGCGCCGCTGTGCCCCCCTGACCCGCACCAACATCAAGACCCTCCCCTACCCCGGCTTCCCCACCGATATGCAGCCGCAGATTGCCGCCATTCTGTGCATTGCGGCGGGCACCAGTGTGCTGACGGAGGGCGTGTGGGACAACCGTTACCGCTATGTGGACGAGTTCCGGCGGATGGGGGCTCAGGTCCAGGTGGATGGAAAAATCGCCGTCATTGAGGGGGTCAAGCAGCTCACCGGAGCCCGGATTCGGGCTTGCGACCTGCGGGCCGGGGCGGCGATGGTAATTGCCGGACTGGCCGCTCATGGGGTTACAGAAATTGGCTGTGTCCACCATATTGAGCGGGGGTACGAGGATATTGTGCGCAAGCTCTCCGGCGTGGGGGCGGACGTCCGTGTGGTCGTCACCCCAGACGAGGAGAAGCA
>CAJUIK010000011.1:0-30438 GCA_910585875.1 uncultured Eubacteriales bacterium
GGCCCGCCACGGCAAGGCGTTCAAGGGCCTGCTGGAGCGGTATTTCAAGTAAGATATTCGCACCTGAGAGGGTGGGCTTCACAGCCCGCCCTCTTTTTTGGTGGAAAAAAGGTGGAACCTCCCCCGTTGACTTCTCAATCAATCATAACAAAGTGGATTTTGGAAAAGTGGAATATATGAGCGGCGGTTTCCCGCGTTGCTCCTGTGTTGTTTATGGGCCTCTAAAAGCCCATGTCCTTGACCCGCCGATAGAATGTATTGGGCTTTAGCCCTACCTCCTGCATGGCGGCGGTGGCGGTTATCTCTCCCGCCCTCCACCGGGCGCAAACCTCCTTGAATTGCGTTTCGTCCACGTCCAACGGCTTTCGTCCCTTGTACTTGCCCGCGCCTTTGGCAATCTCTATGCCCTCCCGCTGACGCTCCAAAATGTTCTCCCGCTCCAATTCAGCCAACGCGCCGAACACTGTGAGCATGAACCGCCCTTGTGGGGTGGTGGTGTCGATGTTCTCTTTCAAGCTGACAAATTCAACTTGCCGCGCCGTCAGGTCTGACACGATGGAAAGCAAGTCGCGGGTATTCCGGGCAATACGGGAAATGCTCTCCACCACCACAATGTCACCCGCCCGGACAAAGCCCATCATTTCTTTGAACGCGGCGCGGTCTGTGTTCTTGCCGCTGGCCTTGTCAATAAACAGCTTTTCGGCCTGTTGTTCCTCCATCATTTTCAGTTGCCGCGCTTCATTCTGTTCGATGGTGGAACATCGTACATAGCCAACCCGCATGAGCCGCGCCCCCCTTGCTTTATCTGTCATTATTCTACCACAAAGGGCGGAATATGTCAATAGGGTATTATTTATTTTTGAAACATTTCAAAAGAAAGAAACAAACTTGTGTGACACAGAAAAGCGGCCTGTTTCAATGTGTCATTAGGGTATAGCCTATTGACAGAAACAACGGTGGGGCGGGATTACTCCCGCCCCACCGTTAATATTATAGTAAGAGCAAAAATGTAACCATATAGAGCAGGATAGAGACGAACATACCAACACCAAAACCGATAAGTGCCCATTTTCCGATTGCTCTTGCTTTGTTTGGGGTTTTATTTTGATGTACGCAGTACAGAATAAGTCCAACAAGAGGAATAAAAAAAGAGAGGACATTTAACCCTGTTGACGGTATATCGACCTCCGGGCTGGCAGCAACAGCACAGCCACAATGAGGACATATAACAGCTTGTGCCATAATCTCTTTTCCGCAATGAGAACAAAACTTTTTAAACACATTAGCACTCTTTATCGAATCGTTTGCTTGTATATCACCATGGACATTTGAGCCATCTGCGTCAGGTTCCATGGCAATTCTATTAACTTTTGTAGCGGATGATTTTTTCTTAGTTACATCTGGATATACCGCCCACAATGATGCAAACAAAAGCGCAACAATGCAAATCACGTTCCTAATCTCAAACTTCATCACATAAGATATCCAGCCTCCAACAACGCCAAAGGCCCAACTGAAACCACCTGGGATACCACGATACGTAGAATTAAATTGACACAAAATAAGGATAAGTGAGCTAATCGTAATACAAACAGAGGGAACAAAGAACAGTTTTTTTCCTAATTCCGTATATTTTGAATCACTCTTTAAAACTGGTACCAGTGAAAGTAGAAATGCGGATAAATATCCGAATAAATCTATTACAGTTATAAGTATAAATAAGCCGTTTGAATTCGGATTTACAAAGTATCGAAAGCAAGACTGAATTGCCGTGAATGCAAGTATGCAAAATCCCACAGTTAAAATAGCCCGTTTTCTGGAAAACAGAGAAATTGTTATGATTAGAAGTCCAATCAACCAGAAAAACCCTCTATCTTGCCCTATAATTATAGATTCTAAGGGTACCTCCCGATCCATAAAGAGTTTTATATGTGAAACAATACCGAAAAGTTGCCATAGGGTTAAAATCGCAAACAATATTCCCCCCAGCCGACGAAATGCCGTTGTTTTTTTAGCTTCTTCCATCTTGTGCTACCCCCAGTTCATTATATATTATTGATTTACTTTACCACCTTGTCCTCCGCCCGGAGCATAGTCTCTTTCATGGCCTTGTCAAACTGCTCGCGGACATAGTCCTCCGCTGTCCATTTCTTTCCAGATCCGCCCTCCGCAAGAATTTTGTTCATCCTGTCAAGCTGGGGAAAGAAGTTTTTGGCAGAATGATACGGCCCTTTTCCGTGTCGAGAATAATTCGCATAGATTTACCTCCAAACAATAAAAAATGTACGGTGCTGTGCAAGTTACACAGCATTTCGTACAATCTATTATATATATATATATTGTCAAGTGTTTTCGCAAAATTTCTCAAAAATTTTTTGTTTCCCGCCGAAAATCAGCCGATACACAGTTTACAGTCTGAATTTTGCCGTTCGGCAGACCGTTCACCAGTTCCAAAGACGAAATCTTTTGCCCGTCTATATCTGTGATAAAGGTCTGATTTTGCGTCCGCTGTGCGGCGAGGCCCGCCGCCTGTTCCCGGTTGCGCCGCTCCAATTCTTGAAGATACGCTTTCAATTTATCGCTCATGTAAATCGTCCGCCGAGCGTTGCGCGTTTTGAGCGATACCAATTTAATAAGCCCATCCTGATACTGCATCTGCCTGTCAATGGCAATTGTGCCGCGTTTTATGTCCACGCTTTCCCATTTCAGCCCGTAACACTCATTGATACGCAAGCCGCAACAGCGGCCCAATAAATAGGCGGTTTCCGCATTTGTCCCCGAAAAGTAATCGTCCAGCATTTCCACCTGTTCCCGGCTGTACGCTACAATGTCGGTATCTTCGTCAATCTTCATTTTCGGCATATGAATACGGACATCTTTATTGACGCACAATTTGTTGTAGGTGTCCACGTCCAGAAAATTCCGGGAATAGGATTGCCCGAAAATCAGATAGAACATTTTCAAAAAGCCCTCTACATACCGATATGCGCGGCCCTCTGTGTAGTACAATTCCGCTAAATAATCATTGACTTCCGCAACGGCAATTTCATCAATGAACCGCTTGCCGAACCGGGCCGCTAAATGGTTGTTCCATAGACTTTCCTGTTTGCGGATGGTCTGATAGGCTTTTTCGTTGCGCCCCTGTTCACAGTACACTTGATAGACCTCCGCAAACGTCATGCGTTGCATTTGCGGCCTCTGCGTCCTGTTCTCTTTCTCCCGCACAATAGCAGTTTCCCGCGCCCGAAAAGCCGCCTTTGCCGTCTTGAACGGCTTGCCTAATTCGTCTTTGGTTTTCTTGAAATCCTTCTTTTTGCCGTTGACTGTCAGCGTGTAACGATAGCCCCAAAAGCCATTGTCCAACTGATACACGCCGGGGGTACTGGTGTTTTCTGTTCTTGCCATTTTGGTAGCCCTCCTTAAGTGGGAAAAGGTGGATTTTCTCAAAATCTTGTGTTATAATCTCTGAAAAGTGGAAACGCTAAAGGTGGAAGTTTTAGAGGCCGAGCACGCCGCCAAGTTCGCGGAGCTCCTGGGCGAAGTCGTCACCGACAGCACCAAGAAGAACCTGGAGATGCGGGTAGAGGCCGAAAACGGCGCCACCGCCGGCAAGGTGGAGCTGGCCAAGATGGCCAAGGAGCAGGGCTTGGACGCCATCCATGACACCGTCCATGAGATGGCCCGCGACGAGGCCCGCCACGGCAAAGCTCTGGCCGGCCTGCTGAAGCGCTATTTTGGCTAATATGGACCTAAAGCAGAAAATTGAGGAGCTGGCGGAGCGGGTGAAAAACGACAAAGCCCTTCAGGCCCAGTTCCTGAAAGACCCGGTGGCCGCCGCGGAAAATCTGCTGGGCATCGACCTGCCCGAGGAGCAGATCAAGCAGATTGCCGAAGGCGTGATGGCCAAAATCAGCCTGCAAAAGCTGGGCGGATTATTCAAGTAAAGCAAAAGAAGCCTCCCGCAAGGGAGGCTTTTTTCTTGTGTTTTCTCTTATTAAGTTGTCAAGCGGGGAAGCTTCCGATAGGATAAAACGACAAAGCCGGGCTGTAGCCTTTGGCGGCGGAGACGCGTACAAAGCCTTCTGACTTGGCGAGAGGATGGGAAATGGGAAAAGGCTTTTGCGTCCGGCGCCCCTTGCTCCTGGCGCTGTAATCTGGTAAAATGGAGGCGGTCGAAAAAAGAGAGGCGCCCGGAAGCTGCCGGGCGCGAGAAAAAGGAGAGGATCATTCCCCATGAAATTCAAGCGAGAGACCTATGGAATTCTCATGATGTTGGGGCATCTGTGCGCCGATATCAGCGGCGGCGCTCTGCCCGCCATTCTGCCCTTCCTGGTCACGCAGAAGGGCATCACGCTGGCTTCGGCGGCTGGATTGACGTTCGCCCTCAGCAGCATCGGCTCCGTTATCCAGCCGGTGTTCGGCAATATGGCGGATAAACATTCCCGGCCCTGGATGATGTGCCTGGGCATCTTTATGTCGGGCTGCGGCGTCTCCATGCTGGGGTTTTTGGATAATTACTGGGCCATGTTCGCGGCGGTGGCCGTCACCGGCATCGGTTCGGCTCTGTTTCATCCGGACGGCGGGCGGATGGCCAACTATGTGGCTGGCGAACGCAAAGGCCGGGGCATGAGCAATTTCTCCGTAGGCGGCAACCTGGGCGGCGCCGTGGGGCCCATGCTGGCGGTGTTCGGCATTCATCAATTCGGCATGAAGGGCGCCGCCATTTTGGCCGTTCCCGCCGTGTTGATGTCGGCCTTTCTGCTGACTCAGACCAAAGAGCTGGCCAAGTTCGCCCAGGAGGGCAGCCAGGCCACGGAAAAGGCCAAGGCCGCCGGCCAGAAGGACGACTGGAAAGCTTTTGGCAAGCTGACGGGCGTGGTCTTCCTGCGCTCCACCATCTCCATCGGCATGACCACCTTCATTCCCTTGTTCTGGATGAGCGTGCTGCTGCAATCGGATTCCGTCTCCGGCACAACCACCACTATTTTGGCCATCTCCGGCGCCATCGCCACCCTGATCGGCGGCCGTTTGGCAGATAAACTGGGCTTCAACAAAGTCATCCGCACAGGTCTGGTCCTCTATATCCCCTGCCTGATTGCGGTGATTCTTTCCCGGTCGGTGGCCTTCTCCACCCTGATGCTCATCCCGATGGCCATGTGCCTGAATCTGGCGTTCAGCCCCTCTGTGGCGCTGGGACAAAAGCTGGTGCCCAATCACGTGGGTTTGGCTTCGGGCATCACAATGGGCCTGGCCTCCAGCTTTGGCGGCGTGATTTCGCCGGCCCTGGGCAAGCTGGGCGACAGCCAAGGCCTGCCCACAGTGCTCTGGGTGCTGGTTGGCTGCGCCGCCCTGGCCTGCCTGGGCTCTTTCCTGGTGCCCGACGCGCCGGATTCCGCCCGTCCGAAGGCTAAGCCTCAAGCTCAAAATACCCACTAACGCCAGAGCTTCAGCCGGGAGCCTGCTCAAAGGCTCTCGGCTTTTTTATTCTTAAATTTTGCAATGCAAGTTATTGACGAAGATGGTTTTGCAATATATAGTATATTCATCAATTCAATATATTTGGTTTATAGGATAAGGAGGAACCTACAATGGCTAACAAAAAAAGCAAAGAGAACGAAGAGCAGAACCGCGACGCAGGGCATACTTTTGAAGATTATGTGAAACGGGCCTTGAACCCTATGTTGGTGCTTCGCCTGCTTTCGGAAGACTCCATGTACGTCTATCAAATGCAGCAGGAGATGGCTCAGCGCAGCGGCGGCAGATACGTCCTTTCCCTGCTCTATCCGGTGCTCTATCGTCTGGCCAAGCAAGGCTATGCTCAAGAGGGCGAAAAGCGAATCTCTGAAGACAACCGGGTGCGCCAATATTATGAAATCACCCCCGCCGGGAGAGAATATCTGGAAATCTTGAAGGCCGAATTCAACGAGATGATGCAGGCCGTGCAGGATATCATGGAATATGAACCGGAAGAGGGAGAATGTTAGGCGGAACCAACGCCAGCCTACTGTAGCAATAGGCCCAAAAGAGCCTTTGGTTGAGAGTTCAAAGGAATCCATTAAAGAATAAGCCCACTGTGTTTTTGCCAGCGGGCCTATTCTTTAAATTTGAAAGTATCTCGAATTGATTTCTTTCAGGCCATAGCATAAAATAGACAATGAAAGAAAAGCTGGGCGAGAAAAGGAGAAAGTGACAATGAGTTTCTTCTATATTTTGGGCGCCGCCTGTGCGGCGGCAGCGGCGGCTTTTCTGCCGTTTCTGCTTTTTGACAATCTAAAACAGGCTTGGCAACAGAGGAATCAATACCAGGATTTGAAGCGCACGATTTTGAAATTACTGCTGCTGACCCCGTTGGTTTCCAGTTTCTTTCCCCAGGGAAAATAGTTGTTTGAAGCAAGAAGAAAGAAAACCGAAGGGCTTTAACGAGAGAGGCTTAGGCCGCTCTCTTTTTTAATTTGAAAGAAGTCTCGTATTTTTTACAAAGAAAAGCCGCTTATGCTGTCTCCAAAAAAGAAAAATTTTCAAATCAGATAGTTGCTTACAATAAAAATAGCGTAAAATATAAATAATTTGCACAAAGAGGGAATAAATTTTATATATTTGATTTTTTAAAATAAAAAAGAATATATATTTTTAAATTATTATATTTAAAATAAATTTAGATATATTTAAATTTATAATTGACAATTTAGTTTTTATATGATATATTTAGTTCGACAAAAAGAATTTGAAAAGGAAGCGATACCAATGTGCTAAATAAAAAGGAAGTATACGCAACGCGCCAAAAGGCGCCCGGACGGAAAAGGAGGATTTTTTGATGAAAAAACTTATCAGTATGTTGATGTGCGGCATGATGGTTGGGAGCATGGCTTTTGCTGCTCCAGTCGAAGGGACGGTTCCTATGGAAAATGAAGAGCCGACAGAGCGCTTTATTGAGTTCATGAAGCCTTTGTATGAGGGCGAAGTTGAGAGCTATGAATTCCTCAATGAAGCTGGAGAAGATATCACGCAACAAGTGCTGCTGGATACACAGGAGAGCGCCCAAAAAGAAGATTGGGCCAGTGTTGACGCCTATATCGATGAAAACGTCCCGTTTATGTCTTATGAAACGGAAAAAGTTCAGCATACAAGAGCTGGGAACAGCATCGTAAAAATGAAGACCTTTGGCGCGACTGTGAAGCAGGTTAAGCCCCAAGCCTCTAGTCAAACACGCCAGGTGATTTGGGACCTTCAAGCGACAGTAAATTATGATTCTTCTCGTAACATTACGAGTGTGAATCCGATTTCGATCAAAAACGTCGTGATTACTCCGACAGGTCGGGTCAAAGATGAGAATACTGGGGTTTCGATTGCTTCTAATAAGAAGTCAGCCGTGGTTTACAGTAATGTGACTGTAGGCGAATTAAGTTCTTATGGCGGAAGTAGCGCGTATTGGACGATGGTGTTCGAGAATGCGCATGGCGAAATGACAGTCACACTATAACGCCTAACGGCATATAAGGAGGTTTTTTGATGAAAAGGTTTTCGAAAATCTTTGCGTTTATGCTGATGGCAGCTATGACGCTGGGGATCATGGCACAGGCGCAAGGGCTTGCAGCCATTGGAGATGCGGAGGATCCGCTGAATGAATTCATTCCGTATATCGAGGGCTTTTATGGTGAAGACCATGAGGAGTATGCCAATTTTTCGGAGGACGGAACTGATATCACAGAAGTCGTCTATCGGGATACACAAGACATAGCTGCACAGGGAGACTGGGAACAAGTATATCGGTATTTCCAGGAAAATGTGACTTCCACAGAGCGTACACGTGTTGAATATCGCCGAACCAGAGCGATGGATATTGCGAAGAGCCAGCAGAAAGATTTTGCAATCTATAATCTGAGAGGTCTTTCTGGCCCCGATTATAAAAATTGCAAATGTGACGCCTATTTCACTTTGTCTGGGACGATTTACTATAATCCTAACACAAAAGTGGTCTCTTCTGTGGGCGGCGCAAGTATGTATAACAAGCGTTGCAACCCAACGTATTGCCAGCTGGGTGGGGCAAGCTATTCCACGTCTAAGAGCACATATAGCGGCACTATTACCGCAAAAGCTACCCCCACATGGAATGTAGAGGCAGCAGGCGTACCGGTTGGCACAGTGATTTATCAGCAGGCAAGCGGTACTATGACAATTCAAGCTGAATGAAATTGTTGAAAGCCTCTGTAGTGGTGAGAAAAAGCTGCTACAGAGGCTTTTTAATTCAGCAGAACAAAATGTTAGGAAGCACGAAAATGAAAAATTTACAAATTTCATCTTGATCTGTTATAAGAAAAACATAAAATGGAGATATCACACGAGAGAAAAATGATGGTTGCTCTAAGCATTATATCGTGATAGGAGGAGACGAAGATGAAAAAGAAGATCATTGCCCTGGTTTTGGGTCTGGCGGCAGCAGCGGGAGTATGCGCCTGGGTCTTTTGGCCTAAGGCGGCGGAACCGCAGCGCGGGCAGCTGTTTCTCCAGGAATTCCAGCGGTTTATTGAACCGCTTTGCCAGGGGGAAGAAGACCAATATGAAATTTTGGACGAAAATGGGCAAGACATTGTGGAGCAAGTGAAACAGGCTGTCCAGAAGGACGTGGAAAAGGGAAATTGGGATCAAGCGGCTCAAACGGCCTTTTCCATGGCGGATTCCATGTGTTATCGTCATGCTGTTACGCCGGATGGCGATCGGGTTCGGTTCTTGGTTTCTTTTGCGAATAAAGCGGCGCCCAAAGAGGGGGAAGGCGAGGACTGTGAAGTTCTTTGGATGCTGGAAACCACTTTGGAACAAGACGAATCGGGCTTATTTGTAGAGGGAGATACAAACGAGGCGTCGATCAGCGGAGAACAGGTTTGGCCCAAAGGGCGAATCAAAGATTCAAGCGCAGGGCGTCAAATTTCCCATGATGGGAAATCGGCCGCTCTATTTGGAAATTTGACCCTTGTCGGGGGTGAAAACGAAGAAATCGTCTATGAGGCGGTTCATGGCGAGGTTGTGTTGCAGCCAGTAGTACAATAATCCCCCAAAAGCGGGCGGTTCTGCGGGAACCGTCCGCTTTTTTTGAAGAAAAATTTTCAAATTTCCTATTGATTCCTTTTGGGAAATAGCGTAAAATAAAAATATGAAAATAGAAAAACCATGCGGCGCAGGAGGAGGGAGATTGGATGAAAAAAACAATTGCTTTGTTGTTGTGTTGTTGGGCCGTTGGCGGCCTGGCTCTTGCCGCGCCAGAGGACGACCGCTCCTATTTGCCCGAGGGGGAGGACGTAAACGGGGACCTTTCCTATGAGGAAGGGGGGCAGTATTATGTGGCCACGCCCCAGGAAGAGGTGGAGTCGGCTTTTATCATGGCCCAGCCTTGGGGAGAGGAGATCCGGGATTATATTCAATCCGGTTTCCAGCTGTGCGCGTTGGCCGGTCTATATGCTGTGATGGGATTGGAGTGAGGAGGCGAGGCCATGGCGCCGCCCTGGGCCTGCTGCGGGAGAAAAAGCGCTGATTGGCGAACAAGGGAGTTGGGATGACGGAGAGCAAGGGGACGGCCGGACTCGGATGGGGCGCCTTCAGGCGGTACTGTCCAAAACCGGCGGCCGGGGGAAGGCGATCTGGCGGGATTTTTATCGGACGGAGCAAAATGTTGAACTGGGGAAAAGAGAAGATCAGATGCCTTTGCAGGCGGGCGGCTTTTAGCCGCCCGCTTTTTGTTTCTTTAGATGGATGTTCTTTACTTTTGGAAATGATTGTGATATCATAATAAAAAGGAGAGCAGATGGAAGAAAATATTTTGCCGCTTGCGCCGTTTACGCGGATATTTAGCAGCAAGCGACGGAGAAGCCGCGGCGCGCGCCGAAAGGAGATAGCATGAAAAAATTTTTGGATAAAAAAGCAATCTGTTTCGGCATTTTAACTGCGCTAATGATGAACAGCATTGTGTTGTGGCACGATGTGTTTTCGTTTCTGTATAGCAATGAAAAACTCCCTTTTTGGATGGTGGAAGTAAATCGATCTATGGTTATATGGCAAAATGAGCTGCATCTTATTCTTTGGCCAAGCGCATGGATACTTTGGACTTTAGACGCCTTGGAAAAGAAGCGCGAGACCATGGTTTATATCATAGGCGTTGTGTACGCGCTGCTTTTTAGCGGGATTCTGGAGAACAGTTTAAAAGTTTTGTTTCAATTAGACAGCAGTATATATTTTCATAGAGGTTTTCATATAACCAGCCTTGCGCCGCCCCTGGTATGCGTCCTTTTTGGCATTGTGATTCTATATTTTAGAAGAACATCCGATTATGAGGCAGGGAAGATCCGGCACAAAGCATTGTGGGCTGCCGTCGCAGTTGGGTGCCTGTCCATCCTGTTTTATACGCGGATGCTGATTTCCTTCGGGATAAAATCCAGAATGATGTATCATGTAAATAGTTTCTACCAGTATGGCTGGATTCCTCTCATGATTCTGGCGGCCGCGTTTTTTTCATGGAAAAATAAAAACCCAATTATCGAAACGGCGGCGGCAGCGATAGCGCTATTTATCGTGACTATCGGCGTCGTTGGCTTTGCCGATAAAAGCATGGTTGATCCCGTGGAAAAACGGCAGTTCTATCTGATCGTGGAACAGGGGATACGGTATAGCCCGGTGCTTTTGACCATTGTTTTGGGAAAACTTTCGATGATGCGCAACAACAGGATTTTAGCGGCGATCGGATGGGCGGGGGCTGTCCTTGTTATCTTCCTTCTCATAGGAGCCGATTTCTTTGACTTATTCATTTCTCTGGGCTTGGGAAAACCCTTCGGCGCCGTCTTGCTGGTTGGCTGGACGGCTCTGTATTCGATTTGTCAGCTGAATAAAAATAGAAATTGATCGCCTTGCTGGCGATTGCGGTATCATAGCGGGGGAGAGGATTGGATTGAAGAAAACGTTTTGCCGCTATTGTGAAATAATGAAATTTGATAATGCTGTCTGGGTTTTTCGGCGGACTTTCTGGCATTTTTTAACGTTTGCCGGGGCGGTTTTGCTGGCTTGGCTGCTGCTGGCGCCCCGGGAAGCGCCGGCGGGGCGGGTTTTCCTCTGGCCCGGCCAGGCGGTTTCCGTCCAGTATGGCGGCGTCGCGCTGCCTGTGGAAAACAAGGCCCTGGCCCGGGACGTCCGCCGGCTGATCAACAGCCTGCGCTATGACGATTTGCAGGATATCTATCCCAGCCTGGGGCAATGGCCCCATCGGGTGGCGGAGCTGGGCCAAAGCCAGCCCTTGATTTCCTTCCAGGCGGGGGATTATGTTTTGGGCTTGTTCCAGACCCAGCGCCCCCAGGCTCTGCTGGCCAAAACCGACGGCCAGGGGCGGGCGGTCTGGCGGGATTTCTACCGCACGGAGCGGACAGCGCTGCTCCAGCAGCTGCTGGACTTGGCGGAGAAAATCCGCGCCCAAGGCCCCGCCGCCCTGGCGGATTAAAGAAAGAGCCGGAGATGAGCGCAGCCGCGGATTCTTTTCAACTGCGGCGATTATAAACCGAGCGGTTTCCATAAACCGCCCGGTTTTTTCGCCCCTTTGGCTGGATTTTCTTGCTTTTTTCCAGCGGCTGCGGTAGAATATCCTGAGGAGGGATCGAAATGGGGAGAAAAATCTGTAAAATCGCCGCCGGGCTGATAGCGCTGGCGGTTTTTGCGGCCGGCGCCGTATATGCCGATATCTACCAGCAGGTGGAGGGCTTTGGCCAGATGGAAAAGCTGGCCCAGATCGCCGTCCTGTGCCGTGTGGAGGGGGAGCCGCAGCGCCAAGAATATGTGATGCACACCGATTTGCAGGCCGAACAGGTCTTCAAGGGCAAGGCGGAAGATCGGCTGCTGCTGCGCCAACCGGCGGAGGAAGAGCCGCTTTCTCCCGGCCGATACGTCCTGTTTCTGGAAGAGCGGGAGGACAACCAGGGGATCTATTATTATCTTTGCTGCGGCAGGCAGGGGGTTTTCCGCCTGGAGGGCGGCCGGATGATCGCCCAAGACCCGGCTATGGACGACGAGGAGATGCAGGCCTGGGCCCAGGTCTATCTGCCCCAGGAGCCGCCGGCCACGGCGGGGCAGCGGGCCGCCTGGCTGGCCGGTCTGCTGGCGCCGGTGCTGGCTGTGTTGACCCTGCTCTATGTCCGGGGCCGCCGGGATCAATCGCCGCTGAAAAAATAAAGCCCAGGGCCTCCCTGCCGGGGGTTTTCTTTTGCAGGAACAAAATCCCGGCTTTTGCATATCATGAAACGGGGAGGACTCCCCGTTGTTTTTCGTCTCGAATGTAAATTTTTTATGAACAATCAAAACTCTGAAAGCGTTTGGGCTTTTTGTATCCGGTTTTGTAACCGATAAATAGTATAATGGTACTAATAAGGCCGCGTCCTGCTTTTTTGGCGCGGCGGAGCATGGAAAGGGGGAATGCCGGCAAAACCATGAGCCTTGCCGTCCGGGGCCTGGGAGACTGGGGCCCGAATCCGCTTGGCGGGCGGCAAGGAAGCGGGCAGTCAGCCAGCGGACCAAATGGGCAAACCGCAGGAAACTGCGGGACGCAAAGCCATGGGGGCTAAGGCGCGCAAGCGCTATGCCGGCCCGGCCGCTAATTATGAAAAGCAAACCGTGGGAAACCGCGGGGCTGCAAAGCTAAGGGGGCTAAAGCCCCGGCGAGAGCTGGAGCCAAGCCAGCCCGGCCGCTGATTATTAGCAAACCATGGGAAACTATGGGACGCAAAGCCACGGGGGCTAAGGCGCCAAGGCGCTATGCCAGCCCGGCCGCCGGATACTTTGCATCCGACTGCAAGCAAAGGAAGGAAGATTGATTCATGCTGAAATCGAGAAGAATTTTGGCTCTTGTGGTCGCTCTGGTGATGACAGTGGGTATGCTGCCCACATCCGCGTTTGCGGCAGAACCGGTAGAGACCGAGCAAGGCCATGTCCACACCGCGGATTGTTATGCGGAAACGCTGACCTGCGGCCTGGACGAACACACCCATGGAGACGATTGTTATACCATTTCTGAGACGCCCGCTCAGGATGAAGATAACGGCGGTTCCGAAGAAAACAGCGGTTCTGACGACGCAAGCGCGGCAGAGCCCGAGCCCGCTCCCGACGCCGGCTCCGAAGACAGCGGCGACCAAGGCGGAGAAAACGAAAGCAGCGACGCCTCCAGCGACAGCGAAGGCGAAAGCGGCGAAACCAGCGGCTCCGACAGCGCAGACAGCGGCGACAGCGCTCCCGCGGAAGAGCCCTCTGCCCCGGCAGAGTCCGCCCCTGCGGAAGAAACCAATATTGCAGACGAACCGGCCCCTCTGGCCGCGGCGCCTGCGAAAGAGCTGACTTGCTCGCTGGAAGAGCATACCCACGGCGAAGGCTGCTATGAGCAGACCCTGGTCTGCGGCCTGGAAGAGGACGAAGAAGCGGAAGCCCCCGAAGCCAACGGTGGCGCGGCCGCGACCGAAGAGCCCTCCGAGGCTGTCCAGGCTTTCCTGGAAACCGTAGCCCAGCTGCCCGAAACCGTGGATGAAGAGAACGTTGAGGAAGTGCAGTCCCTGATGGAGGCCTGCCAGGACGCCTATGACGCCCTGGAGCCCGAAGACCTGGAACGCGAAGACGTCCAGGCCGCTTTGGCGAAAATGGCCAGCCTGATGGAACAAGTGGAAACACTGGTATTGCTTCCGAAAGAAAATGCAGCCAAAATTGGCGACCAAGAGTATCCTTTCGTATCACTTGCCGTTAAAGCGGCTGAGGAAGGCGATACGATTGAGTTGCTGAAGGACATTGATGAAAACATCACTGTTTCCCAGAGCGTGACATTTGATTTAGGCGGTCACACTTGGACAGGCCGCAATGGCTCCAATTTGACTGTTGATATGAACAACAGAAATTATCCGAGCTCTACAGTTTCTGTGAAAAATGGTCAGATGGTAGCAGCACAAGGCGAACGCATTATCGAAGTCAAGTTAATGTCCAATCTCCAGGCATATTCTCCAACAGCAGATATAATTGTATCTGGGGTGAACTTTACAACTGGAAGATTTACTGGAAACGGAGGCGCTATCTTTGTTGAAAATGGCGACTTGACTGTAGAAAACTGTACTTTTGAGGGCGAAGGCAAGAATCATATTTATATTGGCCCCAGAAGCGCTCGCGTGCATCCTGACGACGTACTCACAATCAAGGACAGCGAGTTCTCCAACGCCTCCTATGCGGCGGTTTATGCTGCTGTCGAAGGTAATATTAAAGAGCGGAGCATGAAAGTCGATATTTCTGGCTCCACCTTTAAGGATAACGTTCGCGGTCTGTATTGCAACGTCGACAACAGCGCTACCAATCCACCGTTTGACGTTGACGTCACCGACTGTACCTTTGAGGGAAGCACCCATAGTGCTATCTATGCAAAAACCAACAGCACCACTCAGAATATTACACTGGATCTGACAAATACCAAGATCACAAATGGCAGCGGTTATTATGGTGGGCTGTATGCTGATCGTACTGATGTTAAGATGACTGGCGGCGAGGTGTCTAACGTCACTAACACAGGGGGATATGGTATTATCAGCAATCGTAACGGGTCTTTTGAGATGGATGGTACCACAGTTTCCAATAACAGCGGTTATTTGGTGATGGATTTGGAGAAAACAAATCTCGTTTCTATTAAGAACGCGATTATCTCCAATAACGAATCTACTAACACCTCCGACTCGAGGGGCGCGATTTATATCGATGCCAACGCCAACGCAAAGGTAGATGTAAGCGATTCTGTCTTTGAGGGAAATACCGGAAGAATGGGCGGCGCGCTATATATTAAAGGAAGCGGCGTAACGACCAATATTAACGGCAGCGCCTTCAAGAAAAATGTTGCTAAAAATACCGGCGGCGCCATTTATTTGAATACTGCCAACGGCACAGCAACGATTGCGGATACCACGATTACAGAAAATACTGCAAATCAAAAGGTGTCAAAACCAGCGGCTTATGGGTATATTGGCGGCGGTCTATATGTGGCTAATATCACAGGAACCGTCACGCTACGGGGCTCTACCCGGGTATATAATAACCATACCCCTGGTGATAACAAACCGGTTCCTGGTACCAATGATGGCGGTAGCTCGGATATCGTGTTGGCATCTAATACAGTTACAAGCTCCTCTCAGGCGAAAGATCCTAATGGATTTACTCGTGCTACGTTGGTCCTGGAGGTTGAAACCTCGTTCACTAGTGAAAATGGGAATAAGTACACTTTGACCCCATTTGATAGAAAGCTGATTACTGCTAATGGATGGCATTATGAAAGCAAGTATGCGTGGCCCATGGGCTACTACACTGTTGTAGAAGAGCCTGCCCGGGTTTATCTGAATGCTGCCGAAGGCAAGCATACTGGCGAAAGCTCTGTGGTGACAAAGACCTTGGCCGAAGCGGTTCAAGCTGCCAAAGACAATGGCCAAGATACGGTTTACGTCTGCGGCAATGTGAAGCTCACCATGGCTGATGAAAATCAGCTGAACGAAAGCGGTATCAAATTTGCCCGTTGCGCTGAGTGCGGCGAAAAAGGCTATATGTTCACCATCAATGGCAATGTCACTCTAAACGGCGCGCACATTGACGGTATGAACGTACCGAGTAGCTCTTCGATGATCGATATCCCCAGCACTGGCCATCTGACCATCACTGGCGATACCCTGATTGAAAACGGCAATAACACTGCTGGTAATGGCGGCGCTATTTATGTAAATCAAGGTAAGCTAACTATGAATAGCGGTACCATTCAGAAAAACTATGCCAAAGGTTCTGGCCAAGTTGGCGGCGGCGGAGCGATTTATGCGTATAGCGGCGTCGATTTGGTCTTCGAGGGCGGCAATATCAAAGCGAATCGCACAGGACAATATGGCGGCGGTTTGCTTGTCGGCTTCGGAAATGTTGATATTGGCGTAAATGGCGGACGAACAATATTTGAAGATAACGTTGCGCGTATGGGCGGCGGTATCTACTTCATCAACAGTAGCGAGAAATTTCACTACAAAATCTATGCCGGAGAATTTAGAAATAACGAAGCGAATACTACGAATCAGAATTACGAGTACTATCCCGGCGGCGGTATTTATGTGAGTCAAGGCGCTACCTTGGAGATGAAGAACCTTTATGCTACCAACAATACTGCTGGCAATAGTATGCCTGCAATTTCTATGTGTCCTACGGGGAATGTCGCCCTCTATGAAGTAGACGGCGCATTGGTTGTCAATAACAACAGCAAGACCTGGTGGATTGGCAGCCCGGATTTTGGTTTTGCGTCTCATGGAAATACAAAGGCATATATTTCTGAAAATGCGCTAGGCGGCGGTCATATCACATACGTCAATAGCAAAGGTGAAGCTCTTGATTCCTCTGTGTACCAGTGGACAAACGAATCCTTCTATATCTATTCACAGGTTTCAGATGAAGCGATTCAGTGGGCAGAGGAAAAGGCCAAGACAAAAGGCGTTGTGATGACGGGAAATAAAGCTTCCTACAACGGTTCTGCGATTGGCTGTAACGGCACACTGATTATCGGCACCCCCACTAAGTCCGTTCAGGTTGTTAAAGATTGGGCTGATGGCGATAGTGTAGATCATTCCAAGGATCAGGTTTTGGTTTATCTGACCCGCGATGGAAAGATTGTAGATGCAGAAACACGTAAGGATGCTTTTGTCATTCTGAGTGAAGCCAACAATTGGAGCTACACTTGGTCGAACCTGGATCCAGATCATGAGTGGAGCTTTAAAGAAGCTACTATCAATGATTATGAGTCTACGTTGGGAGACGAGGTTCGAAACGAAGAATTTGCAGTACTTCGCGCAGAACTTTATACTCGCACTTTGACCAACACCCCGAATCCAGGTGAAAACGCCAACAAGCTGGTTATCCGCAAAACAGCCATGGGCCTGGACCCCGACGCCAGCTACAAGTTTACGCTGAAGCTGGATAACGTTGGCGACCAGATTTTTGCCTTGCAGCTGGATGGAACGCTGTATCCCATCTATAACAATGAGATTACGTTCTATCTGAAGGACCAGCAATCCGCCGTTGTCGACGGCCTGCCCGACGGCTTCACGTATGAAGTGACTGAAGAAGAAAGCAGCGAATACACTGCCTATGTCTTTGAAAGCGTCACCGCCAATGAAGGCGGCGCTGGGCAGATCAAAACTGTCGACGTGGTCAATATGCCCACAACCCGAGTCGAGGTTACCAAGACTTGGGAAGACGACGGAAACGCGCAAAATACCCGGCCCGAGAGCATCACTGTGAACCTGCTGGCCAACGGCAAAAAAGAAGGCTTTGCCGTAATCACGCCGGACGCTGACGGCCAGTGGAAGCATACTTTCACAGGTCTGCCCAAGTTCGACGCGGAAAACAATGAAATTCGCTACACTGTGGAAGAAGAGCCCGTAGACGGCTATGAAGCAACCTATGAAGGCTCCAACATCACAAACCGGTATCAGTGGGGCAGCCTGACCATCCAAAAGAAGGTGGAAGGCGTCGCCACAGGCGAGCAAATGTTTAAGTTTGTCGTCACAGGCCCTCATGATTATCGCAAAGAAGTGACCCTGAAAGCCGGCGAGAGCGAAACGCTGGAAAAATTGATTCCCGGAACTTATCATGTGGAGGAAATCAAAGACAGCGCTAATGTTCCGCTCTATTCTGTCGAAGTCAAGGGCGAAGGCGATGTGATTGTCGAAAAGGATAAAAATTCCTCGACGACCATTACCAACGCCTATACCCCGCTGCCCGGCGGCCTGACCATCAAGAAGTTCGTTGAAGGCGGCCCCGCAAGCGCTCAGGACGCCGAGTATACCTTTATCGTTACCGGCCCCCAATATCCCAATGGAACAGAAGTAACCGTCAAGGCCGGCGAAAGCAAGACCCTGTCTGACTTGATCCCCGGCGTCTATACCGTGAAAGAGAAAGACGCGGAGATCGACGGCTATGAACTGACTGTTGAGGGCGAAGGCAATGTGGAAGTTCCCAAGAACGGAAGCGCTGAAGCCACAATCCGCAACACTTATACCGGCGGCAGCCTGACGATTTCCAAGGCTGTGAACGGCGGCACAGACTACGCCCAGAATGAGAAGGTTTATACTTTCAAAGTCACAGGCCCGGATAACTACAGCGAAACTGTGACGCTGAAGGGCGGAGAATCCAAGAAATTGGAGAATCTGAAAGCCGGCAAGTATACCGTGGAAGAAGAAAATGCTTCCATCGACGGCCATGTCTGGCGCGTGGAAGGGACAGGCGATGTGACAGTATCCGCTAAGGAGAATACCGGCGTTGCCGTAACCAACCATTATGTGCCCACAGACGGCCTCTCCGTTTCCAAGACCGTCACCGGCAACGGCGGCGATCGGAACCGCGAATTCACCTTTGTGATTGAGCTGACAGACGGCGACGCCGCCCTTTCCGGCGTGTTTGCCGTTGTGGCCGAGGCCTTTGTAGACGGCGTGGAAGCGCCTGAAATCAAAGAGCTGACCTTTGTGGACGGCAAGGCGGAGTTTAAGCTGCGCCATGGCCAGAGAGTAACGGTTCAGGGCATCCCCTCCGGCGTGAAATACGTCGTCGCTGAGACGGAAGCCAACCAGGACGGTTACACCACAACTGTCACAGGCGAACAAGGCGCGATTGTCGAAAACGGCAATGCGGCCGCGGCCTTTATCAACGACCGCACCGTCAGAAGACCGCCGGACGAACCCGACGATCCCGACGAGCCGGATGAGCCCGACGAACCCAATACCCCGGACGAACCGGACGAGGAGATCCCAGACGAGGAGACCCCTCTGACGCCTGGTCCTGGACCTGACCCGGAGGTTCCCACCCCGGATGTCCCCAAGACCCCGGAAGAGGTGATCGAGTTGGAGGATCCCGAGGTTCCCCTGGCCGATATGCCCGGAGAGCCTGAAGAACCCGAAGTGGAGATTCCCGACGAGGACGTGCCCCTTGCAGACGTGCCCAAGACAGGCGACGGCAGCAACGCCCAGCTTTGGCTGGCTCTGGCGCTGGCGTCCCTGTGCGGCATGGCTCTGGTAGGCCGCAAATCCGACGAGAACGCCCGGTAAAATCCAATCCATCCTCCTAAAAGGCGGATAAGCAAAAAGCGCCGGCAGGCTTCAAAACCTGCCGGCGTCTTTTTGCGTTTGGGCCCCTGGCGCTGGAAAACTGGGAAGGCCGCGGGGCAAGGCAAAATAATAAGCGCCAAAAGGCGCTTATTATTACAGCTGAAAGTCCTCTTTTTTGAATTCTTTTTTCAGCGCCTGGGAAGGGGGATGGGGAACCCGCCGCAGGGGGTCGTAGCGATACCGGCGGCAGCAAAAATCGTAGTCTACCGGCCCTTTGACGCTGCACAGCACCAGCCGATCGTCCAAATCCGAGGCTTTTTCGCAGTAAGCGCAGCAGCGCTTGATTTCCGGGTCAAACAACATGGCAAAACCCTCTTTCCGCAGCCTTGGGGCAAAAAAGCCGCCAAGGCTGCTGTTCCATCTTCTTGCCTCCATTATACCGGTTTGCGGGGGTGCTGGCAACGCTTTTTTGTCTGACGCCGCCGGGCTCGAACCAAAACAAGGCCGAATACCAGCAGCCCGGCTACAGCGGCCCGGCCGACCGGGGGAGTTCGCCCCAAAAGGGCCGGCGCCGCCGGCCCTGCCGCTTGGGCGAAGGGCGCAAACCCGGCTGCGGCGTAGGTCAGCCCCGCGGCTATCATGCCGTGGATCAATTTACCGATTAGGTAGGGGCCGGCGGAAAGATCGCTGTCCGCCAGCAGGGAAAGGGTCTGGCAGTGGACGCTGAGGCCGCCCCAGGCCAGAAGAAAAGCGGCGGCGGCCAGCCGGCCCGGGGCCGCCGGGCCGGCCAAGGCCATGACGCCGCCGGACATTTCAAAAAAACCGCTGGCTAAGGGGGCGGCCAACGCCGGGTCCAGCCCCAGGCCCGCCAGCAGCCCAGTGAGGGCGGGCAGCGCCCCCGTCAGCTCCAGCAGCCGGATGAACACAGTGAAAAATACCACAAAGGCGGACACATTGACGACGGAAGCGGCAGCGGAGCGGACGCTTTCTGCCAGGGCGGCCCCAAAAGGCTTTTCCGCCGCCGATAGCCTGCCCGCCGGCGAGGGGCTCTGTTCTTCCCGGCCATAAAAGCGAAAAAGCAGCCCGGTCAGCAGGCTGGCCAGCACGTGGCAGCCATAGAGCAGCCCGCCTGCGGCGGCGGAGCCAAAGGCCGCCGCCCCCGCCGCCCCAAGGATAAAGGCTGGGCCGCAATTGTTGCAAAAGGCCAGCAGCCGTTGGGCCTCCTTTTTGCCGCACAGCTTTTTTTGATAAAGGCTCAGAGCCGTCCCCGCTCCAACCGGATACCCTCCCGCCAGCCCTAGGGCAAAGGCCGAGGCGCAGGCGCCGGGTAGGCGGAAAAGGGTCTGCATGGGCTTTTCCAGCAATCGGCCAATCGAAGCGGCCAAGCCGGTGGAAACCGCCAGCGAAGAGGCGGCGAAGAAGGGGAAGAGGACGGGGATCAGGGTGCGGCCGCAGAGAACCAGCCCCTGCCAGGCGCCCTCCGCCGTCTGCCGGGAATAACGGATCAGCCCGTAAGCCAAAAAGCAAGCCGCTCCATAGGAAAACAGGCGGCTCAGGCGGGAGAGCAATCCGGCCGGTCGTTTCATAACAATCACCTCGGCACAGATATATGCCCGGGACAGGCAAAAATACCAGCCCGCCGCATATAAATGGGCATCAGGGGCGAAAAGAGCCCCGTTTGCGGGGGTGAAAACATGAGCAAAAAACAAAAGTGGAAGCCGCCCCGGCCCCGGGAAGAGGGGCTGAAAGAGTGTCTGGCCCGGGCCGCGGATCAATTCGGCGTTGGCGCCGGAGCCATCATGGATATGCCGGAGGTTCAATGCACGCCTCGGGGAGCGCTGCTGGAGGGGTGCCACGGCGTGTTGGAATACACCGAGCAGCGCATCCGGGCGGCGGGCAAAGACGTGACAGTGCAGGTCTGCGGCATGGATCTGGAGCTAGAATCGATGAGCGACGGCGAGATGAATATCCGGGGGAAAATCGCCTCGGTGGAATTTATCCGATCGTGAGGGATAACGCATGATTCTTGGAATAATCAATTATATCCGGGGCAGCGTGCGCATCGAGATACAAGGCGCCGCCATCGAGCGGTTTCTCAATCTGTGCGCCCAAAACCAGATCGATTTTTGGGACGTGCGCCGCCTGGCGCCGGATCTGGCCCAGGCCACAGTGCGCATCCAAGGCTTCCGCCAGCTGCGCCGCTTCACCCGGCGGACCATGTGCTCTGTGCGTATTGTGGGCAAAAAGGGCGCGCCCTTCCAGGCCCGCCGGCTGCGGCCCCGGTGGGCGCTATGGGGGGGCGGCGCTTTGTGCGCGTTGCTTTTGTGGACCGCCTGCCAAATGGTTTGGACCATCGACGCCTCCAGATGCGACCAATCGCTGCAAGCCGAGGCTCTGGAGCTGGCCAGCCAGGCCGGCCTGCGGCCCGGCGTTCCCGCCCGCCGGGTGGATGGGGAGCGGGTGCGGGATTATATCATGACGCACAGCGATAAATTCTCCTTTGTAGCGGTGAACGTCCGAGGAAGCTGGGCTCAGATTATTGCCCAGGGCCGAGCGCCGACGCCGGAGATGACGCCGGTAGACCAGCCCTGCGATGTGACGGCGGATAAAACCGGCGTCATCGTCAGCATCCAAGTCAAGGCCGGCGTAGCGATGAAAAGGGTGGGGGAGACAGTGGTGGAAGGGGATATCCTGGCGGCGGGGACCATCGTCAGCGCCCAGGGCGAGGTCTACCAGGTTCACGCTATGGCCGACGTAGAGCTGCGCACTTGGCGGACCCTGCGCAGCGTCATGCCCACCCGGCTGACGGCTAAGATTCCCACCGGCCGCCAGAAAACCCGTTGGGCCCTGGTGGTAGGCGGCCGGCGTTTTCCTCTTTCCCTCATTGAAAAAGAGCCCTTCCAGTGGTATGATACATTTATTGAAAAAAAGCCTCTGCGGCTGACAGAACACACCGTGCTGCCCATCGCCCTTGTGCGCCAACGGTATGTGGAATATCAGCCCAGACCCTTTACCGTCAGCCCGGAGGTCTGCGCCCAGACGCTGGAGCGGAGGCAAAGGGAAGCCCTGGCCCAGCGCCTGCCTGAGGCCCAGGTGGCAAAGGCGGATTTCAGCTGCCAGTATGGCCAGCCCTTCGCCCAGGCCGCGCTGACAGTGGAATGCAGGGAAAAAACAGGCGTATTAACGGAAGTATCCGGGGTCACCCGGCAAACGACGGAGGATGGAAATGATTGAACAGAATGTCAGCATCGAGCGGCTGGAAGAGGTGGTCAATCTCTTCGGCGCCTTTGATGAAAATATCCGCCTGCTGGAGGAGGAATACGGCGTCAATATTGTATGCCGGGATGAAAATTTGAAAATCTGCGGCGAGGCGGATCATGTGCTCCAGGCCCAAAACGCCGTAACCGAGCTGCTGCGCCTGGCCGCCCGGGGGGAACAGATCACGACCCAAAACGTCAACTATGTGATCTCCCTCATTCGGGAAGGCCAGCAGGATAAGCTGAGCCAGATGGGCGGCGGCCTGATCTGCGTGACGGCCAAAGGCCGGCCTATCAAGGCCAAAACCCTGGGCCAACAGGAGTATGTGGATTGCATCGAACACAACACCGTCACCCTGGGCATCGGCCCGGCGGGCACAGGAAAGACCTATCTGGCGGTGGCCAAGGCGGTGGTGGCCTTTCGGGAGAAGACGGTCAACCGCATTATTCTCACCCGCCCCGCTGTGGAGGCTGGGGAAAAGCTGGGCTTTCTGCCCGGAGACCTGCAAAACAAGGTGGACCCCTATCTGCGGCCCTTGTACGACGCTCTGTTCGATATGCTGGGGCCCGAGACCTTCCAGCGGTATCTGGAAAAGGGGAGTATCGAGGTGGCGCCCCTGGCCTATATGCGGGGCCGGACGCTGGACGATTCGTTCATCATTCTGGACGAGGCCCAAAATACCACGCCGGAGCAGATGAAAATGTTTTTAACCCGTCTGGGCTTCAATTCCAAAATCGTAATCACTGGCGACGTCACCCAGATCGATCTGCCCGACGGTAAGCTTAGCGGCCTGAAAGAGGCCATGCGGGTGCTCCGAGACGTGGAGGGCGTGGGCCAATGCCGCCTGACTTCCCTGGACGTGGTGCGCCATGAGCTGGTGCAGCGCATCGTCAACGCCTACGCCAAATACGAAGAGCAGCGTCAGGACGGCCGGCAGAAGCCGCGGGAGAAAAACAGCCGGAGGCTGGGCAAAAAATAAGCGCGCTGGCGGACGATGCTATAAAGTACAGGATTGCGAGGCGGAGAGATGGAAAGAAAGGCGCAAAAATGCAAGCAGTGCGGCCGGGAAATTTATTTTGACGGGATTTGCGTTTCCTGTCGGGCTGAAAACGAACGAAACAGAATCTTGGCGATGAGCGACGAGGAGGTCGCCGGCAGCGTCCGGCAGATATGCCGGGAGATCCAGTCCACAGGCCAGCTGGAGGAGAATGAGGCTCTCTTTCGCAAGCTGCTGAACTATCGAGAGATTGACACGTCAAAAATCGCCGTAGCCGCCTTTGAAAAGGGGCTTTTCGCCCCCTGCGAGCTGTATAAAGACGCGCCCGAGGATGTGACGAAGGCGATGATAGCCCTGGCGGAGCAGGAGGAGATCAACCCCAGCCTTGCTGGGAATTTGCTGCTGTGTCTGGCCGTCCGGGGCGGCGACGACGTGTTCCGCACCTTTTTGGAGCTGGAGAAGCGGCCCCGGAAATGGAGGAAATCCCTCTATGTGGACCCGTCGGTTTATGCCGCATATGGAGGCTGGTCCTATGACGGCGACGGCCGGAAGATCAAAACCAACTTTGAGTCATGCTATCCCATGGTCAAAGGGACGCTGGAAGAAAAAGAGCGCAGCCCGGTGAAAATCGGCGTCCCTGCCGGCGAGCGCTGCCCCCAATGCGACTGCGCGCTGGTCAACCTCATGGAGATTGACTGCAGGGACCCCCGGCTGGCTTTTCTGGGGATCGACGGCGTGATCAAAGCCAAATGCTGCCCCAATTGCTTTCCCTATGCGGAGGACTATTTTTGCCGCTATACCATAGACGGGGAAAGCGAAATTCTTTGTGAAGAGAGCCCAGCCGCCATGGAAAATCTTTTCGGCGACGAGGGAATACAGGAGCTTTCCTCCAATCTCTATCGCTTGGGGGACAGCCCCGTCCCGCTTCGGTATGCCGCCGACTGGGAGGGCGGTTCCTCTGTGGGCGGGTTTGGCTTTTGGATTCAGGACTGCGAAATCAAGCGCTGCCCCCAATGCGGCAAGCCCATGACATATCTGGCCCAAATCCAATGGGACACGGTTCTGGAAGGCATGGAGGGAAACGCCTATATCGAACTCTGCAAAGACTGCAAGAGGATCGCCATATTGCATCAACAAACCTAAAAAGCCCCGGCCTCGGGCGCAAAGGCTTCTCGCTCCTCTACGCTCACACGGAGCCCGGCCGTCGGGCCTGCCCGACAAAAATAACCCGGCGCCCCTGGAAAGGGGGCGCCGGGCCTTTTTGGCAGCGGACGCTGTGGAGGGAAGGGCGGAAAGAGGGCCGGACGTGATGTATTCGGGGGATTGCTCCCCCGGTTAGGTCAGCGCCAGCGGCGGCAGCAGCCGCAGCCGTTATTGCCGCCGTTGTTGCTGTTGTCGCCGTCCGCGTCGCCGCAGTTGAAGCAGGCGGACATACGGGACAGGGAATCAGAGATTTTCTCCAGGACGTTTCTGGTGTCTTCGCAGCAGTTCAGGTCGGAATATCCGGCGCCGTAGTAGATGGACATCGGCACATCCACATAGCGGGAATAGGTGCAAACGGTCTCGATCTCGATATTCGTGTTGCCGGCGTTGCAGCCGCAGCAGGAGGGCCGGCAGCCGCAGGAATTGCAGCCGCAGCCACAGGAATTGCAGTTGTTATTGCAGTTACAGCTCATAGTTTCACTCTCTTTCCGTCGCGGTCAGGATTGACGCCGTCTGCCGGGCGGCGTCTACTGTATCATATGTCCCCCAGAGCCTCGGGGTGACTGCCCCGCCCATTTGACAAAGGCGGGGGCAAATGGTAGAATAATAGAAAAACCGCCCGCAATCCCGCCCTGTTTTTGCAGATTGGGCCGGCGGAAAGCTTGTTTGCCGCCTTTTTGGGCGGCGGATTTTTTGTCTGGAAAGGATCAAAGATATGAAAACCCAGAAAGCGTTTTTTTATCATTTCTTGTTGGTCGCCACCGCCTTTATCTGGGGCGTTTCTTTTTTGTGGGTGAAAGACGCCCTCAACGCCGGGCTGGACAGCAGCTTTTTCCTCTTTCTCCGCTATCTGCTGGCCTCGTTGCTGTGGCTGCCTGTCTGCGCCAAAGAGCTGCGCCAAGCCACAGGGCGGCAGATCCTGATGGGCGCCTTGGTGGGCGTTTTTCTCTATGCGGCCATGTTGGTGCAGACCGTAGCCCTCAATATGACGACCCCCTCCAACAGCGCCTTTATCACCACGTCCTATGTGGTGCTCACTCCCTTCGCCGCCTGGCTGATCATGGGCCAGAAGCCCCGAAAAAAGGTCTATGCCTGCGCCCTGCTCTGTCTGTTGGGCCTCTATGTGCTCACCATGACGCCGGGCCAGCCCTTTGTGTTGTCCTTTGGCGACGGCCTGACTCTGCTGGCCGCGCTGTTGTTCGCCTTTCAAATTACCTTTCTCTATCGGTTTACCAGCCGGATGCCCGTCCGGCTGCTGACTTTCCTGCCCCTGGCCACCACTTGCCTTTGTTGCCTGGCCACCGCCTTGGCCACAGGAAGTATGACGTTGGAGGGAGTGCAGATCAAAGAAGCGATTTTTCCCACCATCCTGGTGGTGCTGCTGGCTACCATCGCCGCAGGGTATATGCAGACCGTGGGGCAAAAACATGTGGAGCCCTCCCGCTGCGCCATCATTTTTTCTTTGGAATCCGTCTTCGCCTGCCTGTCCTCTGTCGTCATGGGCTATGAGCCTCTGACCCTGAACCTGGCCCTGGGCGGCCTCATCGTCGTCTGCGCCATCATGGTTTCCGAATACCAGGGAAAACGGAAAGGGGAAGAATAAGCGGACGATATGAAAAGCGCGCTGGCGGGCGCAAAGCCGGGGGAGCGGCCGTCGCCCTCCCCCGGCTTTGCGCACAAAAAGCCAAGCAGCTCCTGCTGCTTGGCTTTCTTTACGGGGCTTTATCGGGAAAGAGGAGGGCGCCGTTCCTCTCCGGCTTTGAAGTTGTAGATGGGTCGGATCACAGTTTCGATTTGGGCGGTAGGGCCGATGAAGCGGACGATATCCTCCATGCTCTTATAGGCCATGGGGCATTCGTCCAGGGTGGAGCGATCCACCGAGGTGGTGTAAATCCCCTCCATCTGCTGCTGGAATTCCTCCAGGGAAAAGGCGGCTTTGGCAGCGGATCGGCTCATCAGCCGGCCTGCGCCGTGGGGCGCCGAGCAGTTCCAATCCTGGTTGCCCAGGCCCGTGCAGATCAGGCTGCCGTCCCGCATATTGATGGGAATCAGCAGCCGCTCTCCCGACTGGGCGGAGACGGCGCCTTTGCGCAGGATCATATGCTCTGTGTCGATATAATTGTGGACAGTGGAAAACTGATCGTCCGCCCGCAGCCCCAGGCCGGAGACAATGCGCTCCAGCATGGCTTGGCGGTTTAAGGCGGCGAACCGCTGCGCCAGCTCCATATCGTGGAGGTAATCCTCCATCAGCCAGCCGGAGACATAGGCCAGGTCTTTGGGGATAGACGGCCGCTGGTTTTTCAGCGCCTTGCGCCGGCTTTCGATTTCCGCCTCCCGGCCTTGGGCCTTCAGCGAAGCGGCCAGCTGCTGGAAATCCTGCCGGCCGCCCCGGTTCAGGGCCTGCCAGCCTGCCCGCTGATAATAGCCGGCGATTTCCACCCCCAGATGGCGGCTGCCCGAATGGACCGTCAGATAAATCCTCCCCTGTTCGTCCCGGTCGGCTTCGATGAAATGGTTGCCGCCGCCCAGAGTCCCCATGCTCTTTTCCGCCCGCAGCAGGTCGGCGTGGTCCTTGCATTTCAGCTTTTGTAGGTCGATTTTTTGGGCAAAAGGGTGCTTTTTCTGCCGGATGCCAAAGCCGGAGGGGATTTCTCGGCGGATCAGCTGGTCCAGCGCCTGCAAATCCAGATCCTCTTCCCTTAGGCGCAGGATTTCCATACCGCAGCCGATATCCACTCCCACCAGATTGGGCACGGTTTTGTCCGTAATCGTCATGGTAGTCCCCACAGTGCAGCCGACGCCGGCGTGGATATCCGGCATCATGCGGATGCGGCTGCCCGCGCAAAAGGGTTGGCTGCACAGTTGAATCACCTGGGCCACAGATTGCTGGTCCACTGTATCGGTGAAAATTTTAGCTGTGTTGTATTTTCCTGTTACTTCAATCATCAGTCGCTCCTTTCTCAGCCGCGGTAACGCTATTATATCGCCGGCGGCCGGCTTCCGTCAATGGCAGGCCAAAGGGAGGAGCCGCGCGCATAGGAAACGGGGGAAAGAGAGATGGAACAATCTATACTGACAGACGGAACTGTTTTGGAAGAAAACGGAGAGAGCGTCGTCGTCAATCAATATAGCTTCTGCGAGCTGGTTAAGGAGCTGCTTGTCCAGTATGCCGGCCTTTCTTATGAAGAGGCGGATCGGCTGGTCGGCCGCTCCCATCTGGCAAGGCCCATAGAAAGCGCAGGCGACGCAGGGCTGCTGGGCCATGAGCTGCCTTATTATTGGGCGATGTCCCTGCGCTATGGAAATGGTTATTGGCAAAAGGGAATCCCCGCCCAGCCGGAAGATTTGGCCGCTTATTTTGAGGCGGAAAGGGAGATCATTCGGCGGCGCGGTTTGAAAGAGCCCTTTGAATAACAGGAGCCTGTTCTCCCAGGGGTTCCTCCGATTAAAAAGCCGGACCCGATAAGGGTCCGGCTTTTTTGCGCCGTTAGGGGCGAATCAAACCCACAGCGGGTTGTCCCACAGATTGAGTTTAGTTCCAATGCCCATGGCTTTGGCGTTTTCATAGAGCTTAGCCGCCAGCATAATATCCACGCTGCCTACGCCGGCGCTGCCGCAATAGACGAATTGATCTTCGTTCTGCCGCACGGCTACGCCGTTGACCATCTCGGGCAGCTCCACAATATCCTCTCTTTTCAGCTTGCCCGCCTGGCAGAGCTGGCAGACCAGGATGCCCGACAGGTGGGACATCTGGCTCCAGTTGTCCAGCACAACCCGATCCGCCGTCAGCAGGATGTCCTCTTCGCAGGATTGGCCTTCCATCTGGATGACCGTCATGTTGGGCTGGAGCCATTCCTTTTTGATAAAGGGCTTGCGGGAGGTGGTTTCCGTCACCAGCAGCTGGACGCCCTTCACCGCTTCTTCCACATTGGCATAGGGAATCACCTTGATTTGGCCTTCAAATTCCTTGGCCAGCCCCTCCGCCTTTTCCATCACCAGATCTACCATATGAATCTCTTCCAGGGTGGGCACAGCCTCTTTCATGGCCATAATCATGGTGCGGCCGATGACGCCGGCGCCCACCAGACAGGCTTTTTTCGTGCCCTTCAAGGCGTTGTATTTGGCCATGACGCCGGCCGTGGCCGAAGTCCGCATGGCGGTGGTGATAGTGCCGTCTAAAATGGCTTTGGGGAAGACGGTCTTGGGGTCGGACAGCACCACGATATCGATGCCGTAGGGCACGCCCTCCAGCTGGGAATTGGCCTTGGATTCCGCCGCCCACTTAAAACCCGCCGTATCCACGTCGCCGCCGATGTAGGCGGGCATAGACATACAATAGGAATCCCAGTTGTCGTTGCTGGGCATTCCCAAAAACACCTTGGCGGGGTTGATGATTTGGTTTTGCCCGATCATCTGAAAGGTCTTTTCCGTCTCCGCCAGCACCATCTTCATGTCCAGCAGACCCGCTTTAATGACGTCCTCTTGCTTCAAAAAAAGGATTTCCGGTTTCATTTTGCTTCAGCCTCCGTGTTTGTATAGGTTAATTGTTATTCGTATCTTAGCATAATTATACGGAAAAAGCAAGAGGAAATTTGAATATTTTTTCGCATATATGAATAAATTTGCATATCGCTGCCGCAGATCTAAGGTCTGCTTGCGGTTGGAAGGGGGCTGCGGCGGCTTGATAGACCGGCGGCTGGACTATTTTTGTCTCTCTGCAAAAAGGACGCAGGGCAAAAAAATAAGCGCGAAACGCGCTTATTTTTGGCTGAGCCTATTCGGTCTATTTGGGCTTTTTGAAGGACAGCTTTTTTTGCAGCGGGCAGCGCTGGGTGATGAAATCCCGGAATTCCGCCGGCGTAACGCCCTGGAATCCCCCTTTGTCCAGCATAAAGAGCTGGCCTTGAGAGACCAGGCCCAGGGCGGACCGGGTTTCCAGCAAGAAAGAAATCTGGCTGTAATCCACCTGCTGGCGCAGCTGGCTGGCGGTAACAACAAAGCCCTCCTCGGTAAAGACAAATTGCCGGGGCTCCTGCAAAGCGGCCTGCCGCTGCTTAAAAGCGGCTCGGGCCGGATACCAATAGCCCCAGAAACAAAAATAGATCATCAAAAACCCCAGGAAACAAAAGAAGAAATCCGGGTACCCCTTGGCCTGCCCCTTGAGATAGGCGATATAAAAGCACAGAGCGCCCCAGATCAAGGCGAAGAGCCGGCTCTTCCACTGCCTTTTGTAATAGTAGACCCGCTGGGTAGCCATGTAAACCCGCCGGTCGTATAGGGTTTGGTTGGTAAAAAGAGTCTGCTCCATGGAGTTAGCCTCTGTCCGGCAGCTGGATTTGCTGGAATTCCCGGATGAATTCCACAATGTATTGGCTCACCGTCTCCAGCATCTCCCGGCCCCATTCCGCCGTGGCGTCCTGGGGGTCGTCGGGCCCATACCAGCCGCCGGGAGCGACGGACTGGAAGTGCCGCTGCACCGTGATATTGGCGCCTTTGAAAGCTACGGTTCTCATGCCGGATACTTTCAGCTTCTCCGAAAGGTCCACAGGGGTCAGCGGCATATAATCCTCCATATGCACCCAATCCGGGTTGATCGCCAAAATCGCCGCCGTCTCTTCGCCGCCGCCGTGGCCTCCTTTCCATTTGGGGTTCAGCTCGCCGGCCAGCTGCCACCAGTTGACTAAGGCGGAAATAGCCCCCATGTCCTCCAGCTCCAGGCCCACGTCCAGCAGCGCGCCGTCGTTGCCGCCGTGGCCGTTGAGGAAGATGAATTTCCGGGCGCCGTATCCATACAGGCAGCCCACAATCCGCTCTATCACCAGCTTCAAGCCGTCATAGCCCAGGGAAACCGTGCCGGGGAAGCCGAAATGGTGG
>CAJUIK010000011.1:30448-41960 GCA_910585875.1 uncultured Eubacteriales bacterium
CGGCGGGGGCAATCAAAACGTCGGTCTGTTGGTCGATGGTCTGGGCGATGTGGGAAGGGACCAAAAAATCCGTGCCCAAGGCCAGGTGAGAGCCATGGTTCTCAATGCTGCCCACCGGAATCACCACCGCGTCATGCTCCGCAAAATATTCCTGGGCCTGCTTCCATGTCATGTGCTCTAAACGCATATCCATTCTCCTATCTTCTTCGTCTGTTTGCGAAATCGTCGCTTCCATTATACACCCTTTTCCTCCCGCTGTCATGTCTGGAGGAAAAATCAGCGACAACAGAAAATTTTGTGTTGAAGAGAAGGGAGGGGTATGGTAGAATGAGATCTCCCTAAAAGCTGGGGCAAAAGAGCGTTTTGGATAAGGGGATATTTTGCGTATGAATTTGCAGATGCCGACAAAATCGGCGCAGGATTATAAAAGCAAATCTCAAAAAATGAGGATTATGTCAGAAAGCTGGGCGGAACAGAATCTTTATTGTCCGTGTTGCGGCCATTCCTCGCTTCAGCGTTTTCCCAACAATCGATCTGTAGCAGATCTTTATTGCCCGCAATGCCAGGAACAATTTGAATTGAAAAGCAAAGCCAGAAGCGTTGGCCGCATTGTTCCAGACGGAGCATATCAAACGATGATACAACGCATTCAATCTGAACAGAACCCCAATTTTTTCTTTTTGAATTATTGGGATGAAAGATTCGCCGTGCGCGATTTGATGATTGTGCCGAAACACTTTTTTTCACCAAACGTCATCCAAAAAAGAAAGCCTTTGAATCCCGCCGCTCGCCGGGCCGGATGGGTGGGATGCAATATCTTGATAGCCAATATCCCAGAAGCGGGGAAGATTTATCTCGTTCAAAATGAACGCTCCTTGCCGGCAAGGGAGGTCGTAGAGAAATATCGGAAGACGGCGTTTATCGCAGAGTATAAATCAGAGATAAGAGGCTGGCTGTTGGATGTCTTGAACTGCGTGGAGCAAATCCCCGCCGTTTGTTTTTCTTTGCAGGAACTCTATCAATTTGAAGAGAAATTGCGGCTGCTTTACCCATATAATCGTCATATATGCGCTAAAATTCGACAGCAGCTTCAGATACTGCGAGACCATTCCCTTATCGAATTTTGGGGCAAGGGGCAATATAGAAAACGGCTTTGAAGAAAGGGCGGGCGCTGTGCAGATGGGGCAAAAATCACACCATAATTGGAGAAGTACAAGACAAAAAATAAAAACAGTGATGGAGGGGCGTGTGGTAGATATAGTGTCTTTAGGAAAAGTCCCATATCTCTGTTGGCATGAAAGAATCTTTTTTTCCTGGGAGGGCGGATGGGTTGCAAGAGATACTCCTCCGGAAAAAGGGGAGGATATCCGCTATTTCAATTTGGTTAAGAAGATACAAGTGGTAGACGAATCATATCTTATAAAAGTAGCGATGACTTTTCGTCCTGAAGGACTATTTTTGTGTCGTGCAAGCGGTATTTGGGTTGCAATTGACAATTCTGATGGAAATGCGTGGACTGAAGAATGTTCCTCAAAATATCAGGCCATTCGCTGGCTGGCCAAGATGTTTGAGAAAAACGATACTTGATAACAAAAGAAGAGGGTTTGTCTCTTTTGTTGTAATTTGCTAAAAGCTATGGTACAATAAACACACAGAAAGCGGGAACCCTTGATTTTTCAGGGGTTCCCGCCTTTTTTGTTACTATAGTGTTATTAGTTCAGAGTTCGGCGGTTATTCATGCCGGTTTCCGCTGAATTAGTTCAATGGCCGTTTTCAGTTCTTCCAGGGTCTTATGATTATAGACTCGGTTGCCGGTATCTTTGGAAACATGGCCCATCATAAGATCAATGCACTTCCGGTTCGCTCCGGCGCTATCCAGCATGGATTCAAAGGTGTGGCGGCACTCATGCGGGGTTTTCTGGATGCCCAAAGGTTCCATAACTTCCTTCCAAAACCTCCGGTAGGCGCTTTCTGAACAACGCTTTCCATTGCGGCTGATCAGGTATTCTCCCGGTTCTTTCATACGGCGTTCAATCAAAGGGCGGATGGCTGAATGGATCGGAACCATCCGATTTTTCCCGGCTTTGGTTTTGGTTCCCCCGATCATTGCTCCAGCCTGAAGATCAACCGCTGTTTTCTTGATGGCAAGAAGCTCACTGATCCGCCACCCGGAATAAATGAAGATCAGGACGGTATCAACCCAAGGTTCCGTTTGGCGCTGCCAAAGAAGCTGGATTTCTTTTTCGCTGAACCGGTCTCTGGTAGTGGGCGGCGCTGGATCAGAAGTCAGCAAATCGGAGTAACAGCGGGTAATCACATCCAGTTCCAGGGCGAAGCGGTCCAGATGGCCCCACAGGCTTTTGACGGCCCCTTGGGTGCTGTATCCCTTGCCGCAGTTATCAATACAATCCTGCATCTGGTAGGCTTTGATCTGCTTATAGGGCAGGTTTTCCAGCATGGCGCAATGGCCAAAGGCGCTACAAAGGCATTTCTGGTTGGCTTTTCCTAACTTGGGCATTTTCTTTTCTTTCCATAGCTCAAACAGCTGCTTCAGGGTAATTTTGGCCCGGTTTACATCCCAGGGGTTGCGGTTGTATTCCGCCAGCAGCAGATTGCCTTCCTCCCTGGTGGCGGCATAGCCGATGATATCAAATTGGGGATAACCCCGATCATCATATCCATATACTCCGCCTCGGACCAGATAGGGCCGTCGCCGCTTGCCCGACAATTTGACAACGCTTCCATAGTGGTTGGGATTTCGCATTATATCACCTGACTTTCTAAAAAAGCTATGCAAAACCAAGCCCGGTGTGATATAATGCTTCTTGGGTGTTTGAAACATTATCTTCATCGGGTAAAGTTTCGCCTGAACCGTTCCGGTGTGCAAGACCGGGGCGGTTCTTTTTTTATGTGTTCCGCAAGAAAAGCCTGAAATTTCAAAGGACTTAACAGCTGGAACGCATGGAACAGATAAAATATTACGTTCTTCTTAATGATAAAATAAGATATATAGATATAGAAAAAGAGAGAATAGCCGCTTTTGTCTGTTCCGTGTGTTCCAAAGCGTTGAAAACGCTGACAAAACAGGAGTTCTAAACGGTACAGATCAAGGTTTTGGATATAGTGTCTGATCTGCCCAACGAATCATATTGACTTCGCCGGAGCCATTGAGGTATAGAACCGGATCATTCCCTTCTTTTGTTCTGATCCTATACCCTAGATCATCCGGGGAATATAGGCCGTCTAACATTTTATCATGGGCTATCGTTTCAATACTACCAATCCCGCAATCCTGAAGAATTTCCCAAATACTTTCCGCTTGCTCTTGGTTTACCTCGCAAGCGTCCATGATAGCTTCCAGGGTTGGATCACCCTTTTGGTATTGTTCGGGATTTTTCATAATTCTTGAAATTCCGAAAACCATGGACGCAATAAAGATCAGGACAAACGCGATCCCAATTTTCTTTTTCATCGTTGTAAGCCCTCCCTATTTCAGGTTGCCTTGGAAAGCAACGGCCTTCCCAATAATCCTGATATGGGCAAGCTCTTCCCCGGAATAACGCATGGTTTTATATTTGGGGTTTTCGGGGAACAGTAAAAGTTCATTTTCTTCAGCGTTATACTGAACCCGTTTCAAGGTGGCTTCATCTTTGATCAAAACAGCGGCGATTTCTCCATCGTCCACCATTTCTTGTTTCCTGATGAAAACGATGTCCCCATCATAGATTCTGGCCCCAATCATAGAATCGCCTTGCGCCCTTAAGCAAAAATCAGCCTTGATATTGGCCCCAGCTTCTACATAGGCTTCAAATTGTTCATCGGCAAAAATCGGTTCCTCGCAAGCGATATTCCCAAGCAACGGGAATTTTTTGGTTTCAATCCGAAAAAGGTTGTCTACCTGAATTTCTTCTTTCCAACCCATTAAATAGGCGGGGGTGGTATGAAGGACTTGGGCCAGCGCCGCTATTTTATCACGGCGCATATTGGCAATCATGCCGGTTTCCCATTTGCGGACAGTGCTTTTCCCAACGCCAACAGCTTCCCCGACTTGTTCAAGGGTAAGACTGTGTTCTTCCCGGAGGGCTTTGATCTTTTGCCCCATATTAAGTTCAGCCATGTTCAGCGCCCCTTTCATTTGGTAATAACAAGGCCATTATAACAGGCGTGTGTCTTTTTTGCAACATTAAAAGCGGGAAAAATGAAAAAGTTTCTTAAAATACACAAAAGAGATTGACAAGCCCCAAGAGGCGTGTTATGCTTGGAGTGTCCTAAACGACACAGTGAAAGAAATTAAATCCTAATAAGATACGAAAGGAAGTGAGCGCGTGAACAAGGCAAGGCTGGAATATGAGATGAACCTTCGTGGCGTGTCCCGATCCGATCTTTGCAAAATCCTTGGGATTTCCCGTTCTGCTTTTTATCGCAAATGTAACGGGATTTCGGAGTTCACCCAAGGCGAGATCCAGAAGATTATGGATTATCTGAGCCTTGAAACCCCTGTGGGAATTTTTTTGACGCCAAAGTGTCTTAAAAGACACAAACGACGCAAATCTCCCCACGATATTGAGGGCGGGGGAGGACAACATGAATGGAGTTCGTTATTGAAGAACAGGAGTGAAGTCAATGTTCCAAATCAAGTATTGTGTGGCTTCTATTGAAACCGCTGGCGGCAAACCCTATGCTGTCTTTTATGCCTACCGGGAAGGCGGGTATGGCCTTCACAAGGTTGGGGATTGGGACGATCCCTTTGTTCGGTGGTATGACACGGAAGCGGAAGCCATGAAAGCCCGGTGGAACCCCAATGATTGCGTTGTGTCCCGTGGCTTTGAGAATGGGAAGGGGCGCTGATTATGTGGAAACCTTGCAAGCTGACCCGGACCAACGCTTTGAAGCTGATGCGTCAGATAATCCCCGTTCCGCTGAATGTGATTAACGGCGGAGTCTATAGCGCTGGGGTGGTTTGTTACACGGCCCCGGTTGGCCTGAAAGGGCTGGAAATCAAGGTGGAAAACGATTGGTTCGCCCGAAACGGGTGTATCAAGCTGACCATTTCAGACGCCAAAGGGGGAAACCGTCTGACCATGTACTTCAGCCCCAGCACCTTTGAGCGGGACTATTCGGCGGAAGAATTTGACAAGAAGGAAGCCGCTGTTGACGCCCGGAAACAATGGGTTCGGGAAGTGGGCAGGGAACAGGCCCACAAGCTGGTTGATCAGTATTGGGGGAATTGGTAATGGCTAAACCTACATGTTTCCTGTTGGCGCCGTCCCCTTCAGAGCCTTCAGGAATTGCGGAAACTATGAGCCCATTTCCCGGAACTGTGGGAACGGCTGTTGGATATGGAACGCCGGACATGGAACGCTTTCAAAGAATTTTACACCGTGGATCAGCTTGAAATACGGTTCCAGTTTGAAGAAGAACGGTTGGCCGCCGGCCTACCTATAAACACCCGTGAATTCTACAAGATATTGAAACAACGAATTAAGGAGTGTGAGCAGAAATGAAAAATTTCAGTGATTTCCTGAAGGACGCCATGGCCCAAGCCAATATGAGCCAATCGGCCCTTTCGGAGAAAAGCGGTTGTTCCAAGGCCGCTATCAGCCAATACCTTTCCGGTAAGAACACCCCCGGCCCCGTGAAGATGAAGGCGCTGGCTGACGCGCTTGGGGTTTCGGCGGATTCCCTGTTGGAGAGTGAAGTCCCCGTTCCCCAACAGGGGGCGATCAACCTTGCGGATGTGAAGATCACCTTTGTCAAGGGTTGCCGGTGCTTGAGAAAATCGGAAGATTCGGTTCGGAAGCTGATGATGGACGGCTGTGATTTCGGCAAGGCCGTTCAAGGAACCGGCGGGCGCTTGAATTACATCTTCTATCCTGCCAAGTTGCGGGAACTCGTGGGGCCTGAACGGTTTGATTCGTTCTTTGGCCTGACCGTCTAAAGCCATGATTACCCTTTACCCCCACCAGCAAAAGGCCCTTGATCTGACTGCTGCTCATAACCGATGCGCCTATTATCTTGATATGGGCCTTGGGAAAACCTTTGTGGGCTCGGAAAAGTTGATAAGCCTGGAAAACCGGATCAATTTGGTGGTTTGTCAATGCTCGAAGGTTCAGGATTGGATTGAACACTTCAAAACCCATTACCCGGATGTGGCGGTGGTGGATATGACCGTAAAAGGGGCCGTTCAAACCATTGTGGAATGGGCCTATGGGATGCCGGTCATTGGCGTGATCAACTATGAACTGACCTTCAGGCGGAAAGCGCTGAAATCCTTGACCGATTTCACACTGATGCTGGATGAAAGTTCCCTGATCCAGAATGAAAACGCCGAGCGTTCAAAGTTCATTCTTGGGCTGAGCCCTTCCAATGTGATCTTGCTTTCAGGCGCCCCCGCCGGGGGCAAATATGAAAAGCTGTGGAGCCAATGCCGCCTGTTGGGGTGGAATATCAGCAAAGAACTTTTCTGGAAGCAGTACGTCCAGACGGAATGGGTGGAACATGATGGGTTTCGGCGGCGACAGGCGATCGGGTACAAGAATGTTGACCGGCTGAAACAAAAGCTGGCGGATCACGGGGCCGTGTTTATGACCACCGGCGACACAGGGATTGAACTTCCTGAAAAAACCGTCATTCCTGTAAAAACAAAACCTTCCCCGCTTTACCGGAAATTCTGGCGGGAACGGGCGGTGAGCGTGGACGTCGGGAGCCTTGGAGAATTTGAACTGGATTCAGATTTTTGGGGTTCCAATGAACACGCTGGACGGGAATTGATCGGCAATACCAGCTTGCCCCGCCGCCTGTATGCCCGTCAACTGTGCGGGCTGTATAACAAGGCCCGGTATGAAGCTTTCCGGGATTTGGCGGATAGTACGGAAGATCGGCTGATTGTGTTCTATAACTTCACAGAGGAAATGGAACGCCTGAAGCGCATGGCGGAAGCCATGAACCGGCCTGTTTCTATCCTGAACGGGGCAACCAAAGACCTGACCGCCTACAACTACTGTTCCGATTCTGTGACCTTTGTTCAATATCAGGCCGGGGCTATGGGCGGAAACTTCCAGAAAGCAAACAAGATCATTTATTTTAGCCTTCCCGAAAGTTGGGAGTTGTGGGAGCAATCCCAAAAGCGCATACACCGGATCGGACAGGATCGGCCTTGCTTTTATTACTTGATGATCTGTCCCGGAACAGTGGAAGAAAATATTCTTTCTACCCTGCAAATGAGAAAGGACTATAACGATGAATTATTCAGAGCGTATGAAGCAAAGACGGGCTAGGGCCAACCGCCGCTTCAGAAGAATGTTCCTCGTGGCCCTGCTGATGGGTGGGGTGATCGGGCTTCTGTTGGGCTTGACCGTCAAGGTTATGGGAAAGGCCACGCTGCCGGCCCCGGAAGCTCTGCCTGTGGCCGTTGAAGGGCTGGCCCCTATTCTGCCCCCTGAACCTACTGTGGAGCCAACAGCGGCCCCGAAACCGACCCTGTTGGGTACATACCGAATCACTGCTTATTGTTCCTGTGAAAAGTGCTGTGGCGAATGGGCCAAAAATCGCCCTGGTGGGATCGCATATGGGGCGGCGGGGGTGGAGCTGAAGGCCGGCGTTTCGTGCGCTTCACCGTTGCCCTTTGGAACCGTTTTGGAAATTGAGGGTTTGGGGGAATACACAGTTCAAGACCGGATAGCCGCATGGGTTGTGGAGAAATACGGGGAAAACCTGATTGATATTTACTTCAGCGACCATGAAGCCGCCTGTGCTTTCGGCCTTCAATATCTCAAAGTTTATCAAAAGGAGCGTAACCAATGATCAAATGCAAAAACAAGTGTCCTTTGGGCAAATTTGACGGCTGTTGCCAATGTTGCCCGGAAAATAAGGGTTGCCCGGAAGTCTGTGAACAGGAACCGGGTTCCTGTGGGGAAGCCGTCTTTGACGAGGAAAGCGGCCTTGCAGCCTTCCAGAACACCCAGCTTGCCGCCCTGAATGCTATTGCTTCCCTGACCGCCCGCAAAAAGGCCCTTGAGGAACAGGAAAAGACCATGAAAGCGGCCCTGTTGTCCGCTATGGAACAGTACGGGATCGCCAAGTTTGAATCTGATGTTCTGAATTTGACCTATGTGGCCCCCGCCGTTTCCCACGGGATTGACACCGCCAAGCTGAAGAAGAAATACCCCGATGCGGCGGCGGATTGCGCCAAAGATACCCCCAAGGCCGGGTATGTCAAGATCACCCTGAAGGACGGTGAAAAAGCATGAATCCGCTTGTATCTATCGCCGCAACACTTGGCGGGGAAGGGGGTGAAGGCCTGTGGCCGGGGAAAAGAACTTTGAAAACCGCCTGAAGAAGTGGCTGGAAAGCGAAGGGGTGTACCCTTTGGGGGAGCCGGCGGACAGGATGAAGGCCCCGCTCTGCGGCTACTATGAAAAGCGTTGGGGCGGCGGGCGCTATGTGAAAGCCGGCCTTCCTGATATGCGGATCACAATTCGGGGGATTGCCCTTGAAGTGGAACTGAAAGCGTCTGATGGAACCCTTTCTGAACTTCAAAAGCGGAATATCAGGCAGATCAACGGTTCCAGCGGCTTTGGCCTTGTGCTTTACCCTGAAGGGTTTGAAGCCTTCAAAAATATTGTAAGGGGGGTGAAATCGTGCGATTGTCCCATAGCCGGGTTGAAGTCTTTGATCGTTGCCCATTCAAATACCGCTTGCGATATGTTGACAAGCTGAAAACGATCCCCAACGCTGACCCGGATAACGCCTTGATCTTGGGAACGGCCCTTCACACGGGCATTGAACAAGGCGTGGATCAGGCGTTGGAATTCTACCAAGACAGCTTCCTGGTTCTGACCGATGAACACATCAACGAAATGATCAAGCTGGAAGTCATGATCCCCAAGGCCAAGGCGTTGTTACCGCCGGGGGGCCGGTTTGAAGTTCCCATTGGGGATGCCGATTTCATAGGGTTCATTGATTACCTGTGGCCCTGTGGATATATGGCAAAAGAAGCCCCCGGAAACCGTTGGGGTGAGGAAGTCGCGGTTTATGACCTGTATGATTTCAAGTATTCCAACAATTCCAAAAGCTATATGACCAGCGGCCAACTGCACGAATATCAATATTGGTTTGAGTTGACTCACCCCGGATGCAGGATCAGAAACCTTTATTTCCTCTTTGTCCCCAAGGTGAAGATCAGGCAGAAAAACAGTGAAACCCTGCTTCAGTTTCGGGAACGGTTGCGGGAAGCCTTGGAGGGAGCCGCCCCTTGGGCAGAGCCTGTGAGGTATGACCCAATGAAGGTGGTTGATTTCCTGACCCGCTCCAAACACATGATGGAAGCCGCCGATTTTGAAAAATGCCCAAACCGCTTTTGCGGGTGGTGTGAGTATGAAGAATTTTGTATGAAAGGATGGGATTATATGCTGTTGCCCAAGAATGAACGGCGCGCCGCAAGCGCCAAGGAAAAAAAGGCGATCTGGATTTATGGCGCGCCCTTCAGCGGCAAGACCACCTTCGCCAATGCGTTCCCTGATCCGCTGATGCTGAACACGGATGGAAATGTGAAGGCGCTTTCCGGGATTGACGCCCCGTTCCTGTCAATCAAGGATGAAGTCACCGTGGAAGGACGGATCGCCAAGCGCAAGCTGGCCTATGAAGTCTTTCTGGATGCCGTGGCGGAGTTGGAGAAAAAGCAGAACGACTTCAAAACCATTGTGGTTGACCTGCTGGAAGATGTTTATGAGGCTTGTCGGGTGTATATCTGCGACCGGCAGGGCTGGAAGCATGAATCTGACGATTCTTTCCGGGCATGGGATATGGTTACAAGCGATTTCCTGAACACCCTGAAACGGCTGATCAATATGGACTATGAAAACATCATCTTGATCAGCCATGAGGACAGAAGCCGGGATTTGACCCGAAAGGGCGGGGACAAGATCACATCGATCCGCCCCAATATGCGTGAAAAAATCGCCAATAAGGTTGCCGGTATGGTTGATCTTGTGGCCCGGATTGTGGCGGACGATGACGAACGGGTTCTGTCTTTCAAAACTTCGGAAGTGATCTTTGGCGGGGGACGGTTGACTGTTCGCAACAAGGAAATCCCGCTGGATTATGCCGCCTTCTGTGAAGTCTATCAAGAAGCCATTCAGAAAGCCGCACGCAAGGCCGCTGACGGGGTTGGGACGGAGAGCAAGGTAAACACACCGCCCGCCGCTGGAACAGCTGACAACGCCCCGGAACCCCCTGACATCGGGGACGATGACTCCGCCGGTGAATCTGAGCTTCCTCTTTGCCCGGATGCGGAACGCATTTTCAAGCAACGCGCCGACAACCCGGAAATTCCCCTTTGCCCCAACATCAAGGAAAGCGGGCGCTGTTACAAAGTAGGCGGCCCCGATGCTTGCCCCCTGTGGGACAGGCCCAAGGCAGACGATCCCGCCCCCAAGATGGATGCGAACCCGACCCGGCGCACCCGGAAGAAGCGTGGAGAAAGCTGATGAAAATTGATCCTTACCCCAAATGGGCATGGATGCGACAAAGTGGTTGGAAACCCATGTGGCCCGGCTTGAAGCCGGCGCCGACTATGCCCAAGCCAAGGTTGAAACCGATCTTTCCGGCTATGAAGCAAGCCTTGAAAGCAATACAAGGGTCTTTCAGGATTTGCAGGATGTCTTTCGGAAAATCCAAGGCCTGATCGCGGCCCCACGGGGAATAAACGGGCCGTGGAACAATCGCTGATCAATGGTTTAACCATTATCAAAAATCAAATTTAGGAGGAAAAAATTATGGATTTCAGCAAAATTGATCGTTCTGTGGATCTGAAGGGCCTTCAGGCCGATGTTGAGGAAGCCAAGAAGAACGGCGGCGGGGATTTCCCCACCATTCCCGCTGGCAAGTATGAAGTTCGGCTGGAAAGCATGGAGATCAAAGGCACCAAGGCCGATCCCAACCGCCCCATGCTGGCCGTGTCTTTCAAGATTCTGACCGGCGAATATAAGAACCAACGGTTGTTTATGAACCGGGTTCTGTACGGCACCAAGAACGACAAGAACATGATCGCTTCCGCTATGGGCTTTCTGGAGAAGCTGGAAAGCGGCGTGGGGATCAGCTTCCAGAGTTACGCCCAGTTCAATCAGCTTGTGCTTGATGTGGCGGAAGCTATTGATGCGGCGGGGCTGGAATACGCCGTGGACTACGATGATTCCCGGTTTAATTCCATCACCATTGATGAAGTGTACGAAAGTGTTTTTTAGATGCTTTTGCCGGGGCAACTGCCCCGGTTGGCCCCAAGTGAAAGCCTTCCCGTGGCGGGGCTGTTAAGGTGGAAACACTGAACAGATTTCATAATTCCTGGAAAGAAGGTGGACGGATGATTTTTTATGATTTTGAGGTTTTCAAGCATGATTGGCTTGTTGTCCTGATCGACTTGGACGCCAAGAAAGAAACCGTGATCGTCAATGACCGGGATCAGCTTCAACAGTTCTATGATCAGCATAAAGGGGTACTTTGGGCCGGGTACAAT
>CAJUIK010000012.1 GCA_910585875.1 uncultured Eubacteriales bacterium
CTGTGTTACAATAAAACCCGAGTTTTTTGACGCCGGCCGTCGCTTACAGATAGATTTCATATCGATTAAAAAACAGTTTCCCGGAACGCCGGGGCTGGTAAGGAGTGATAGAGTTTGTTAAGAACAGATTTGCGCAACATCGCCATCATCGCCCACGTAGACCACGGCAAAACCACCCTGGTGGACGAGATGCTCAAGCAGGGCGGCGCTTTCCGCGAAAACCAAGCCGTGCAGGATAGAGTGATGGACAACAACGCCATCGAGCGGGAGCGGGGCATCACCATATTGGCCAAAAACACCTCGGTCCGCTACAAGGATGTGAAAATCAACATCATCGACACCCCGGGCCACGCGGACTTCGGCGGCGAGGTGGAGCGGGTGCTCAAGATGGTGGACGGCGTGCTGCTGCTGGTGGACGCCTTCGAGGGCCCCATGCCCCAGACCCGCTTCGTGCTGCAAAAGGCCCTGGAGCTGGGCCACAAAGTCATCGTGGTCGTCAACAAGGTGGACAGGCCCGACGCCCGGCCGCTGGAAGTTGTAGACGAAGTGCTGGAGCTGCTGCTGGACCTGGACGCCACCGAAGAGCAGATTGAGTCGCCGGTGATTTTCTGTTCGGGCCGCCAGGGCACCGCTTCCCTGGCGCCGGACGACGCGGGCAGCGACCTGATTCCCCTGTTTGAAACCATCCTCAGCCATATCGACCCGCCGGAATACCAGGAGGGCCCGGTGAAAGTACTGGTGTCCTCCATCGACTACAACGATTATGTGGGCCGTATCGCCATCGGCCGCATCGAGCGGGGCTCTCTGCGGCAGAACCAGGAAGTGGCGGTGACGGATTACCACAACCCGGAGGTTTCCTACAAGGCCAAAATCGTCTCCATGTATCAGTTCGAGGGTCTGCAGCGGGTTCCCGCCGCCGAAGCCCAGGGCGGCGATATCGTGTCCTTTTCGGGCATCTCGGGCATCAACATCGGCAACACCGTCTGCGACCCGGCGGCAGTGGAGGCCGTGCCCTTCGTCAAAATCTCCGAACCCACGGTGGAGATGATTTTCTCCGTCAACGACAGCCCCTTCGCCGGGCGGGAAGGCAAATTCGTCACCTCCCGCCAAATTCGGGAACGGCTGATGCGGGAGCTGCTGCGGGACGTTTCCCTGCGGGTGGAGGAAACCGACAGCGCCGACGCTTTCCGGGTGTTGGGCCGGGGCGAGATGCACCTTTCCATCTTGGTGGAAAATATGCGCCGGGAGGGCTATGAGCTGCAAGTGGGCCCTCCCAAAGTGCTGTACAAAACCATCGACGGCGTGCGAAGCGAACCCATCGAACAGCTGGTGGTGGACATCCCCGAGGACGCGCTGGGCGCTGTGATGGAAAAAATGGGCGCCCGGAAGGCCGAAATGACCCACATGACCCCCCAGGGCAGCCGAGTCCGGCTGGAATTCCTGGTTCCCTCCCGGGGCTTGTTCGGTTACCGGAACGAATTCCTGACGGACACCCGGGGCGAAGGCATCATGAACACCATTTTTCACGGTTACGAACCCTATAAGGGAGATATCGCCCGGCGGAGCACCGGCTCTCTGATCGCCTTTGAAACCGGCGAAGCCGTCACTTACGGCCTGTATAACGCCCAGGAGCGTGGAACGCTGTTCATCTCCCCCGGAACCCAGGTCTACAGCGGCATGGTGGTAGGCTACTCCCCCAAGAGCCAGGACTTGGACGTCAATGTGTGCAAAAAGAAGCACGTCACCAATATGCGGGCTTCGGGCAGCGACGAAGCCCTGCGGCTGACGCCCCCCACGACGCTCAGCCTGGACGCCAGCCTGGAGTTTCTCAGCGACGACGAGCTGCTGGAGGTGACGCCCCAAAGCCTGCGTATCCGCAAGCGGGTGCTGGACCGGGCCCAGCGCCTGCGGGAGGCCAGCAAGGGCAAAAATTAAAGGGCGGATTCTGCCTGCAAAAACAAATTTTTGCAAAGCAAAATGAAATTGAGACTTTCTTTTATTAAGAAAAACTGTTATACTGAAACCAGCGAGAAGGTTTGCAAGACCGACGGCAATTCACAGCGAAGCGGGGAACGAACTATGGACGAGATCGACAAAAAAATCCTCTCCCTCTTGACGGAAAACGCCCGCATCCCTCTCAAACAGATCGCCGCCCAGGTGTTTTTGTCGCCGCCGGCGGTTTCCTCCCGCATCGAGCGGCTGGAGCGGAGCGGCGTTATCACCGGTTACCGGGCTTCTGTGGCGCCGGAAAAGCTGGGGTACCATATTGTGGCCTTTATCAACGTCGTGCTGCACCCGGAGCGCCAACAGGATTTTTGCGGCTGCGTCCAGCAGTCCCCCTATGTGACGGAGTGTTACCATGTGGCGGGCTCCTTTTCGATGCTCATCAAGGCCTGTTTTCCCGATACCCATCGGATGGATTCTTTTATGGCCCGCATCCAGAAATTCGGGGAAACCCAGACTCAGATTGTCTTTTCCTCTGTGATCGAGCGCCGGGAGCCTGGGCTGACGCCCCCTCCGCCCTCCCAATCCCAATAGGATACCCAGGGCCGCGGCCCTGTTCCGCGCCCCGTCCGCCCGACGCCGCTCTTGCAGGCCGCCGCGCAGACGGGGCGCGCGCTTTATGCCCGCCTGGGGCAAGCCCGGTTGCCGCAGAGGAGCAAACTTGATATAATACCTTTTACCACTCTGGCCGGCGGATGAAAAAGCGCGTCCGCTTTGTCCGCCGACCTCAAAACCATTTCTGGAGAAACGCGATGAAAAAGAAACTGTGGAAAATCGCTCAGGCCCAGCCCGAGCAGGCGGCGCTGCTCCAGCGGGAGCTGGGCCTCTCCCCCTTGGCGGCTTCGGCTCTGGCCGCCCGGGGGATCTGGGGCCGACAGGCCCGGGAATTTTTAGACGCCTCCTTGGATCGTTTGGGGGACCCTTTCCTGCTGGCGGATATGGACAAGGCCGCGGCGGAAACCCGCCGGGCTCTGGACTCCGGCGATAAAATCGCCGTTTACGGCGATTACGACGTGGACGGCGTCACCGGTGCCGCCCTGTTGATGCGGTATCTCCGCTCTCAGGGGGCGGACTGCCTCTATTATATCCCCGACCGTATCAGCGAAGGATACGGCCTCAACCGGGCCGCCGTCCGGCGGCTGGCGGAGGCGGGCTGCAAGCTGATGATCACCGTGGATTCCGGCATCACCGCCATCGATGAAATTGCATACGCCGCCAGCTTAGGCATGGGGTCTGTGGTGACGGACCATCACGAATGTATGGACCGGCTTCCCCCGGCCTTGGCCGTGGTCAATCCCCGCCGGCCCGATTCCCCCTATCCCTTTCGGGAGCTGGCCGGGGTGGGAGTGGCTTTCAAGCTGATCTGCGCCCTGGAAAAAGACCGCCCCCTGGAAGAGCTGATGGCTGAATACGCGGATATTGTGGCCATCGGCACAGTGGCGGACGTGATGCCTTTGGTTGGGGAAAACCGGACCATCGTGTCCCAGGGCCTGCGCCAGCTGGAGCACACCAGAAACCAGGGCTTGCGGATGCTCATGCAAAAGCTGGGCTTGGATCCTTCCGCCGTCAGCGCCAACGCCGTGGGCTTCACTATGGCGCCCCGGATCAACGCCGCCGGCCGCATGGGCGGCGCCGGGCAGGCGGCGGAGCTCTTTTTGACAGAGGACCCCCGCGAGGCCATGACCTTGGCGGAGAATCTTTGCGAGCTGAACCGCCGGCGGCAGCAAGAGGAAAACGATATTTTCCAGCAGATCGTCGGCCGGCTGGACGGCCAGTTCGATCCCCGGCGGGACAAAGCTCTGGTCCTCTGGGGCGAAAACTGGCATAACGGCGTCGTCGGCATCGTGGCCTCCCGCTTGGCCGACCGCTACGGCGCCCCCGCCGTGTTGATTTCCCTGGACGGCGACCAGGGCAAGGGCTCGGGCCGCAGCGTCCCCGGCTTCAATCTCTACGCCGCCCTGGAAAGCTGCGGCGGATTGTTGGAAAAATACGGCGGACACGAGCTGGCGGCGGGGCTGACGATCCGGCGGGAAAACCTGGAGGATTTCCGCCGGGAACTGCTGGGCTATGCCGCCAACCGGCTGGACCAGGAGCAGATCCAGCCCTCTGTGGCGGTGGACTGCCTGGCCGAGCCCAGCCAGCTCTCTCTGTCCTCGGTGCAGTCTCTCTCCGCCTTGGAGCCCTTTGGCATGGGCAACCCCCAGCCCGTTTTCTATATGAGGGAAATGACGGTGGAGGAAATCACCCCCATCAGCCAGGATCGGCATATCAAACTCCAGCTCTCCAAAGAAGGCCAAACCTTTTTCGCCTTTCTCTTCGGCGTGGGCAGCGCCAGCTGTCCCTTCCTCTGCGGGGACCGAATCGACGCCGCCTTTTCCGCCGAAATCAACCGATATCGAGGCCGTCAGAGCGTTCAGCTGGTGCTCAAAGACGCCGTTTGGTCCCAGGAGGAGGACCAGCGGGACCGCCAATCGACAGAGCTTTACCAGACCTTTTGCCGGGGCGAGCTGAAAGACCCCGCTTCGGCGCTGAGTCTCCGCCCTGTCCGGGAAGATCTGGTGGCTGTGTTCCGCCATGTCAAAGCCCGGGCCCGTCAGGGGCGGATGCGGGTTTTGCCCCGCTCCCTTTATCGGCAGATCCGCTATGAATCCGCCCGGCCCATGAACCTGGGCAAGCTGCTGATCTGCCTGGATATTTTTCAGGAATTCGATATTTTTGATTGTTCCCCTGTCGGGGATGAAATCGATATCGCCGTGCTGAACCGCCAAGGCAAGGCGGATATCAACGGCTCCAAAATCTTAAAAAAGCTGGCGGAAGCCGGCAAATCCGAGGGATAGAGCAGGTGATTACAGATGAAGGAACCCCAGATGAAGACGGAAATTTTTGAAACGGAGGCGGCCAAACCCCAAGCGCCGGGACCGGACGAAACCGATTACAGCCTGGAAACGCTGCTGACTAAGGTCAAAGAGCACTCCCCTCTCTCTGATATGGAGAAAATTAAAAAAGCCTATTACTATGCGGAAGAAGCCCACCAGGGCCAGAAACGCCGCAGCGGCGAACCCTATTTCATCCATCCCGTGACGGTGGCGGGCATTCTGGCGGAGCTGGGCATGGACACCGATTCCATTGTGTCCGGCCTGCTCCACGACGTGCTGGAGGACACCGAAGCCACCTACGCCATGGTAGAGAAGGAATTCGGCCGCTCTGTGGCGGATTTGGTCAACGGCGTCACCCGACTGGGCAAAATCGCTTACAGCAGCAAAGAAGAATCCCAAATGGAAGACCTGCGCAAGATGTTTATCGCCATGGCTCGGGATATTCGGGTCATCATCATCAAGCTGGCCGACCGGCTGCACAACGCCCGGACTTTCTGCTTTCTCTCCGAACAGAAAGCCCGGGATAAATCCCTGGAAACCATGGAAATCTACGCCCCCCTGGCCCATCGGCTGGGCATCGACAACATCAAGTGCGAACTGGAAGACATCTGTATCAAATATCTGGACCCGGTGGGCTACGGCTATATCATGGAGGAGATGGAGGGCAAAACCGACGAATACGAGGAGTTTTTGCAGCGGGTGCGGCTGCGCATCAGCGAAAAGCTGCAAAGCGCCGGCATCGCCTGCGATATGAAAGCCCGGGTCAAACACGTCTACAGTATTTACCGCAAAATGTATATCCAGAACCTCAATTTTTCTGAGATGTACGATATCTGCGCTGTGCGGGTGATCGTGGAAAAGCTCACCGACTGCTACAATGTATTGGGCTTTGTCCACGACCTGTACCGCCCCATTCCGGGCCGGTTCAAGGATTACATCAGCAACCCCAAACCCAACGGCTATCAATCGCTGCACACTGTGGCCATTGGCCGGGAGGGCATCCCCTTCGAGGTGCAGATCCGCACCCGGGAAATGGACCAGATGGCGGAATACGGCGTCGCGGCCCACTGGAAATACAAAGACGGCCTGAAGGGCAAGCAGAACGAGCAGACCTTCGCCTGGGTCCGCCAGCTGTTGGAATCCCAGCAGGACACCCAAGCGGAAGATTTTATCAAAAACATCAAGGTGGATCTGTTCAGCGAAGACGTCTTTGTTTTCACCCCCAAGGGCGATATCATCAATTTGCCTGCGGGCGCTACCCCAATCGATTTCGCCTATGCCATTCACTCCGCCGTGGGCAACCGCATGACGGGCGCCAAGGTCAACGGCCGGCTGGTTCCCATCGATTATGAGCTGAAAACCGGCGAAATTGTGGAAGTGGTCACCTCGAAAGAGACCAACGGCCCCGGCCGGGATTGGCTCAACTTGGCCAAGACGGCAGAAGCCCGCAACAAAATCAAGCAGTGGTTCAAAAAAGAGCGGCGGGAGGAAAACATCCAGCAGGGCCAGGCCGCCTTGGAGCGGGAGCTGAAAATCGCCCTGCTTTATCACGATTTCCAGAAGGAAGAGGTCTTCGGCCCGGTGATCCACCGCTTCAACTTCAGCGCCTTAGAAGACCTGTACGCCAGCATTGGCTACGGCGGCGTTTCCTGCGCCAAGGTGATGATCAAAATCCAGGAGGAAATGGAGCGGCTCAACCGGCAAAAGATCAAAACCGAAGACCCCAAGACGATGCTTCAGAAAAAACGGGCCGTCAGCGACAGCGGCGTCATTGTGGAAGGCGTGGACAACTGCCTGGTCAAATTCTCCAAATGCTGCACTCCCATCCCTGGCGACAACATCGTAGGCTTCGTCACTCGGGGCTACGGCGTGTCCATTCACCGCACGGAATGCGCCAACGTGGCCAAAGGCATGGAAAATACCGAGGAATACGGCCGCTGGGTTCGGGTTTCCTGGGATTCGGAGACCAAGTTCAAATTCAGCACTGGCATCCGCATCAAGGCCAAGGCCCAGGTGGGAATGCTGGCGGATATCATGCAGATTTTCAGCGTGATGAAAATCAACGTCACAGAAATGAACGTGCGGGATATCGCCGGCCTGGGCAACTATTTCTGCACTCTGGAAGTCAAGGACCGGGAGCAGCTGGAAAGCATCCTCAACCGGGTGCGCAAGGTCAACGGGGTGGTGGAAGCCGCCCGCATTATGGAAGGAAAATAGGGGGGATTTCATGCGCGCAGTGGTAATCCGAACCAGCGGCGCCTCTTTGACAGCCGACGGCCAGCCTCGGGGGAAAATCGACCAGGGGTTGGTTGTGCTGCTGGGCGTTACCCACGGCGACGGGCCGGAACAGGCCGTCTATCTGGCGGAAAAATGCGCCCGGCTCCGAATTTTTGAAGATGAAAACAGCAAACTCAACCTGTCGCTGGCCGACGTGGGCGGCAGGATGATGGTAGTATCCAATTTCACCCTGTACGCCGATTGCTCCCACGGCCGGCGGCCGGATTTTCTGGCCGCCGCCAAGCCGGCCCAATCCCAGCCTCTCTACGAGCGGTTTTTGGCTGAGCTGGACCGGCTGGAGGTCCCTTATTGCAGCGGCGTTTTTGGGGCGGATATGAAAATCGACCATGTGAACGACGGGCCTGTGACCATCATCATGGACACCGACCAAATGATGAAAAAGAAGGGATGAAGCCCATGAAAATCGAAGCGCTGCGGGTGGGGCCCCTGGCCACCAACTGCTATCTGCTGGGGGACGAAGACAGCGGCCTGTGCGCCGTTATCGACCCCGGCGCCCAGTGCCAGAAGAAGATTCTGCCCGCTCTGGGGCAATTCGGCATGAAATGCGCCATGATCCTGCTGACTCACGGCCATTACGACCATATTATGGCCCTGAGAGATTTGAAGGACGCTGTCGGCGCGCCCATTTATATCCATGAAAAGGACGCCCATATGCTGACAGAGGAATATCTGCGGGGCTGGAAGGCCGCGGCGGCCCAGGGGTACCGGCAGGCGCTGGCCGACAACCTGCTGCGGGATGGGGATACAATTGCTCTGGGCAAGCTGGAAATCGCCGTCCTCAACACCCCGGGACACACCCCGGGCTCCTGCGTCTACTTGTGTCAGGACGCCATGTTCGCCGGGGACACCCTGTTTCGAGGGGGCTGCGGCCGGTGGGACCTGGACGGCGGCAGCATGGAGCAGATGCAGGACAGCCTGCGCCGCTTGGCGGCTCTGCCCGACTGCCGGGTTTTCCCCGGCCACGACGCCGCCACAACCCTGGAAACCGAGCGGCAGACCAACCCCTATCTGATACAGGCCGTCAACCATGCAGATCGTCATTGAGCGCTTTCCCAGCCTGGAAACCGCCCTCCACGAAACGCTGGTCTGCCTGCTGCCCGAAGAGCGCCACGGCGTGGGAGAGGGGTATGGGGAAACCGGCGTCCTGCGCTGCCAGATAGAGGAGGACGCCGCCTCTTTCACCGCCTATGTCCAGGCCCGGCGGGATGGAACCGCCCGCCAAACTTCCTTTCAGGTGGAAAAAGAGGGGGATTCCCCCATCCAGCGCAAACGGGCGGCCACCCGGGCGGCCAAAACCGCCGCCTATCGGGCGGTCTTAGGCTTTTTAGAGGCGCCGCCTCCCTGGGGCGCTATGAGCGGCGTCAAGCCCGCCAAACCCCTGCGGCAAGCCTTTCCCCAGGGCTTTACCGACGAAGAGGCGGATCGCCTGCTGGCGGAGCGCTTCGACATCTCCCCTTCCCGGCGGCGGCTGACTATTCAGTGCGCCCGTCAGGCCATGGCCTGCGAACAGTCCTTGGGATCCCGGCAAGGGGCTTTGTATATCGGCATCCCCTTCTGCCCCAGCAAATGCGTCTATTGCTCCTTTGTCAGCAGCGCCACCGCCCAATCAGGCCCGCTGATCGGGCCCTATCTGGAGGCGCTGTGCGGCGAGATCGAAGCCGCCGGCCGAGGCTTGGCTCAAAACGGTTTGGAGCTGGACAGCCTGTATATCGGCGGCGGCACGCCCACCGTCTTATCCGCCGCCCAGCTGGACCGGCTGCTGACCCAAGCGGAACGCTGCCTGCCTCGGCCTCAGGAGCTGACGGTGGAGGCCGGCCGGCCGGACACCATTACGCAAGATAAGCTGGCCGCGCTGGCGGCCCACGGCGTGGGACGCGTCAGCATCAATCCCCAAAGTATGCAGGACGGCGTGTTGGCCCAGGCCAGCCGGCCCCATACCGCCGCTCAAATTGTGGATTGCTACCGTTTGGCGCGAAAAACCGGTGATTTTGCCGTCAATATGGATTTGATCGCCGGCTTGCCCGGCGATACGGAATCCGGTTTCCTGGACAGCGTGAACCAGCTGATCGCCTTGGATCCAGAAAACATCACCATCCACTGCTTGGCCCGGAAAAAAGGCTCCCCTCTGCGCTTCGGCAAACAGGGCCTGCTGCCCGCCGCTCTGCTGGACGAGGCCTATAGCCGGCTGGAAGGCGCCGGATACGCCCCCTATTACCTTTACCGGCAGAAATACATCGCCGGCAATTTGGAAAACGTGGGCTTCGCCAAGCCGGGCCATGTGTGCCGCTATAACATCTGCATGATGGAGGAGCTGTGTCCGGTGACGGCCCTGGGCGCCGGCGGAGTTACCAAACTGTGCGCCGACGGCGGCCGCAGCGTCTCCCGCATAACCAACCCCAAATATCCCAAAGAATATATCGACCGGGCTCAGGAAATCGCCCAAGGCAAGGCAAATCTGCGCTTGCCCTAGCCCCGTTGAATCTCAGGGACGGTTTTGGTATACTGAGAATAGAATGAATGGGGCGGTTCCGCTCCGCCCACGACCCGACCCCAGAAAGGAGCGAACGACTGATGGATCCGAAAATGAACGATATGCTGGAAAAAATGCGCATAGCCGCGGCCCAGACCGCCCAGGCCATGGGCAAGGCCGCGGACATCGCCAGCAAGAAGACCAACGAATTTGTGGCCGGCGCCAAAAACAACCTGCAAATTTATGAGCTGAATTCTCAGATTGAGGGCTTGATGCGGGAGATTGGCCGCTGCGTCTATTTGGCCCACACCGGCGCCCAGATAGACACCGGCGAAGTCGACGGCAAAATCTCCGCCATTGACGAGAAATACGCCCTGATCGCCAAAATGAAAGAGGAATCCGCCCGCCAGCGCCCGGCCAACCTCTGCCCCGTCTGCGGCGGCGCCTGCGGCCCAGAAGACGCTTATTGCAAGCGCTGCGGCAGCCAGCTCTAAAAAAGCCGCTCCAAAAAACCAGGGGCGCCGAGCGGACCGGCCGCCGGCGCCCTTTTGCTGTCCGCCTGCCGGACAAGCTCTTTCAGGAGGAAAACCTATGTTGACTTACCAAGATTACCAGCGAAGCGCCCAATATATCCGCGGGCAAATCGGGGATTTCCAGCCGGAAATCCTGCTGACTCTGGGCTCCGGCCTGGGCTTCCTGGCCGAAGAGACGGAGGACCCTGTTTTCGTTCCCTACGGCCAGATTCCCCATTTCCAAACTTCCACTGCGCCAGACCATGCTGGCCGCTTCGTCTTCGGCAAACTGGCCGGCCGGCGGACGATGATCATGCAGGGCCGGCTGCATCTTTACGAGGGCTACGACGCCCAGCAAGTAGCCTATCCTGTGCGCGTGGCCCGGCTGCTGGGGGTTCAGGCTCTGATCGCCACCAACGCCTGCGGCGCTATCAACGCCGACTACAAGGTGGGCGAGCTGATGTTGATTTCCGACCATATCCGTCTCTTCGACCCCGATCCGCTGATCGGCCCCAATCTGGATGAATTCGGCCCTCGATTCTGTGATATGACCTACGCCTATGACCCAGAGCTGCGTCAAATCGCCCGGGAAGAAGCGGCCAAGCTGGGAATACCCTTGCACGAAGGGGTCTATTTCTATTTCACCGGCCCCCAGTTTGAAACCCCGGCGGAAATCCGGGCCGCCCGCCTGCTGGGCGGCGACGCGGCAGGGATGTCCACCGTGCCCGAAGTCATTTGCGCCAACCACTGCGGCATGAAGACGCTGGGCTTCTCCCTGGTGACCAATATGGCCGCCGGGATGCTCAGCCAGCGGCTGGACGGCGTGGACGTGCTCCAGGCGGCGGAACAGGCCAAAGATGATTTCTCCGCCCTGATCCGGGCCTGCCTGCCCCGGATATAAAGGAGGGGTTATGGAACTTCTCATCAAAAATGCAACCGCCGTCACCATGGACGACGCCAACCCGGTTCTTCACAACGCTTACATCGGCGTGGATCAGGGCAAAATCTGCTGGCTCTCCCAGCAGCCGCCGGAAGAAGCCGCCTCTCGAACCATCGACGGCGCCGGCAAGCTGGCCATGCCCGGCTTGATCAACGCCCACACCCATCTGCCCATGACTCTGCTGCGGGGCTATGCCGACGACTACGCCCTTCAGGAGTGGCTGAACGACCATATTTTCCCGGCGGAGGCCAAGCTGGACGCCCGGTGCGTCCGGGCCGGCGCCGCCTTGGCTGTGGCGGAATGCCTGCGCTTCGGCGTCTCCTCCGTCACCGATATGTATTTCCAGCTTCCAGTCATCGCGGAGACCTGTTTCCAGGCGGGAATCAAAGCCAACCTATGCAACGCCGGCATGAGCTTCGACCCGGAACATTATGATTTTGAACAGGCCGGCGAAACCTTGGAAACCCGGGAGGCGCTGAAAACCTGGCATATGGCGGACAACGGCCGCATCCGCGTGGACGCCGGCGTTCACGCCGAGTACACCTCTTTCCCCGCCCTGTGGCGGGCCGAGGCGGAGTTTGCCCGGGAGCACGGCCTGAATATGCACCTACACCTTTCGGAAACTCGGAAGGAGCACGAGGAATGCCTAGCCCGCTGGGGCAAAACGCCGACCCAGGTTCTGGCGGAGCAGGGCCTGCTGGATGTCAGGACCACCGCCGCTCACGGCGTTTGGATTTCCGAACAGGATATGGAGCTGCTGGCGCAAAAGGGCGCCGCCGTGGCTCACAATCCCGTCAGCAACCTAAAGCTGGCCAGCGGCATAGCGCCTGTGGCCAAGATGCTGGAAAAAGGCGTCAAAGTGGCCCTGGGCACGGACGGTATGGCCAGCAACAACAACCACGATTTATTCGAGGAAATCAAGCTGTGCGCCATTTTGCAAAAGGGGATCTCCGGCGATCCCCAGGCTCTGCCCGCCTGGCAGGCCCTATGCTGCGCGACCCGGGGCGGCGCCTATGCCCAAGGGCGCGAGCAGGAATGCGGCGCCCTGCGCCTGGGCATGGACGCGGATTTGATTTTGCTGGACGCCTCCGTCCCCTCCATGCAACCGGCGCACAACCCCATTTCCTCCCTGTGCTACAGCGCCTCGGGCCGCGATGTGAAGCTGACCATGGTCCGGGGAAAAATCCTCTATGAAAACGGCGAATTCTACACCATCGACCTGGAAAAGACCCTCTACGAAATACAAAATTACGCCCTCCCCCGGATTTTGGAGAGGTAACAAAAGCGGGATTCTCCCCGCGCCCCTTTTGAAAAAGGGTTGAACCGAAAACCAAAGAGCGCCAAAACCCCGGCGGCCTTTTCGTCAAGGCGGCCGGGGCTTTTTGCGTTTGCATATCCCCCGCCTCGCCGCCATATACATGAGCAAAACGCACTGCGAGGAGGGGCTGGGGCAATGACGACAGAGGTTGGCGCGGGGAAAAACAGTTTTATCCGGGGGGCTTTTGTGCTGGCTGGGGCCAGTCTGGGGGCCAAGGTAATTGGCGCGCTGTTCAAAATCCCCTTGGGCAACCTGCTGGGCGGCGACGGCATGGGGGTTTTTACCATCGCCTACAATATCTATATCGCCCTGTTTGTGGTATCCACCGCCGGCCTGCCGGTGGCCATTTCCAAAATGGTTTCCGAGGCCAACGCCCTGGGCCGGCAAGACGAAAGCCGGCGGATTTTTTATACCGCCCTCACCGCCTTTTCCCTGCTGGGCCTGGTCTTCTGGGGCGCTCTCTGGCTGGGGGCGGACGCTTTTGCCGGCCTGGTGGGCTCTGCCGGCGCGGCGCCGGCGGTGCGGGCGGCGGCGCCCTCCCTGTTTCTGGTGTCGGTGATGTCGGTGATTCGGGGCTATTATCAAGGGCTTTCCGATATGGTCCCCACGGCGATTTCCCAGATTTTAGAGGCGCTGGGCAAGCTGATCGTGGGCTATGGCGCCGCCTGGCTGCTGCTGCGAGCCGGCTACGGGCTGGAAATCGCGGCGGCGGGGGCTGTTTTGGGCGTGACGGCGGGCAGCCTGCTGGGGGCCCTCTATCTGCTGCTCTGCCTGCGGCGGCGGGGCCTGGCGGGAGGCAGCGTGGCCAATTTCCTGCGCCCCGCCCGGCCCACAGCCTCCTGGCGGAGCATCCTGCGGCGGGTGTTCTCCATCTCCATCCCGGTGATGGCCGGCGCTTCGGCCCTGAGCCTGACTAATCTCATCGATATGGCCTTGGTCATCAACCGGCTGCGGGACATCGGCTTTTCCCAGCAGGCGGCCAACAGCCTCTATGGCTCCTATAACATGGTGGGCGCTCTATTCAACCTGCCCCAGACGGTGACGGTAGCCTTATCCGTCAGCGTTATCCCGGTGGTCAGCGGCTATTACAGCCGCCGGAATCTGGAAAAAACCCGGCGGACCGTCAGCTCCGCCCTGCGTATCGCCGCCTTGGTCTCTATGCCGGCGGGGGTGGGCTTCTGGCTGCTGTCCGAACCTATTTTGCAGCTAATTTATTTTGCCCGGCCCCAAGATTCTGCCGCCGGCGCGCCGCTGCTCTCCCTGCTGGGCCTGGCCGTCTTTTTCGTGGCCCTGGTCTCCATGACAAATTCCATTCTTCAGGCCATGGGCCTGGCCCGCGTCCCGGTTTACACCATGCTGGTCGGCGGGTTAGTCAAGCTGTTAGTCAGCTATATTCTGGTAGGAGATCCCACGGTGAATATCGCCGGCGCGCCCATCGGCACCGCCTGCTGCTATGCCGCCATCGCCTGCCTGAACCTGGGGGCCATTCGCCGGGCCGGGGTTCCGGTTTCCTATGGGCGCGTGTTCTTCCGCCCCGCTCTGGCCGCCGGGCTGACCGGCCTTTTCGCCAGCTTGTTTCAGACCCCCGCCGCCCGGCTGCTGGGCCCCAAAATCGGCGTCGTGCTCACCGCCGCCCTGTGCGTCCTGTTCTATTTCCTGATGCTGGCCGCTGTGCGGGCCCTGCCCAAAGAAGACGTCCTGCTGCTGCCCCGGGGAGACAAGATCGCCCGGCTGCTGCGAATGTGAAAAAAGCCAAGGCTCATAAGAGCCTTGGCTTTTGATTTTACAGCTGCGTCCAGCGAATTCAAGCCTCTATCCCCTTTAAGGCCCTCCACTCTTCTTCCAGCATCGCCATCAGGATATCGTCGGCATAGTCCGTCCCGTCCAAAACCGCGTCCCGCAGAACACCCTCCCGCCGGAATCCGGCTTTTTGGTATACTCGTTCCGCCCGAGGATTGAAAGAAAAAACATTCAGCGACAGGCGATGCAGTTTCAGCTCCCCAAAGGCAAAATCCCGGGCGGTTTCCACCATCCAGGTCCCGATCCCTTTGCCCCGCTGGGACGCCCGATAAATCCCAATGCGGAAATTGGCGCTCCGCAGCTCCCAATCGATTTCATTGACGACGCTCTCGCCCACGACGCGGCCTTCTGGGTCCAGGAGCAAGAAAAAATACCGGTTTCCATCCCGGAGCGATCGGAGAAAAAAGGAAACCACTTCTTCTCTGGTAAAGCGCGTTTTGCTGCCCGTCAGCCGGGCCGCCTCGGCGTCCAACGGATTATAGTTTTGGCGATAATAGTCTTCCGCGTCCTCCGCCCGGGCCAAGCGGAGGATATACCCGTCCTTTTCCCAGCGCAGATCCTCTTTGTTCCTCATGGTTGCCCCCTCATTTCTTCCTTTTGCCCGCCCGGGCGAAGGAAGCGCCATAGACATGGGCGGCGCCGGCTTCCCGCAGGGCCCGAGCGCATTCGGATAGGGTGGCGCCGGTGGTGTACACATCGTCTACAATCAAAATAGACAGGCCCTCCAAGGAGCCGGGCGGACAATCGGCCTGGAAAGCTCCCAGCACGTTGGCCCGGCGGGCGGCGGCGCTGAGCTTGTTCATAGGCTTGGCGTTCCGGGTCTTTTTCAGCAGCCTCATAATGGGCAGGCCCAAAGCCTCCGCCATGGGCCGGGCGATTTCCTCCGCCTGTTCATAGCCCCGCCGCCGGCGGGTTTTCCAATGGCAGGGGACCCAACAAACCGCCTGAACCCGGGCGGCCAGGCCGCTCTGCTCCGCTCGCTGGGCCAGTAGCCGGCCGAAAGTCCGGCCCGCGCCAACGGCGCCCCGGTATTTGAAGGCATGGATTCCCCGTCTCACTGATCCTTCGTAGAGGTAGACGCTGACGCAGCCCTCCAAAAAAGGCGCCCGAGTTTTGGACCAACTCTCGGTCATCATCTCCTGATTTTTCTGGCAGTCGGGGCAGAGTCCCTGCCCGCCTCGCTCCAAAGGCCGGCGGCACAGGGCGCACCGAGGCGGAAACAGCCAATCAACAATCCAATTCCGCTTCATAATAACTGCGCAGCCGGTATTTCAAGGCGCTGTACCGGCGGTTTTTATGGTTGGTTTCCACCATTTGCTGCACAACGGCGGCCCGTCCCACCAGCACCAGCAGTTTTTTGGCCCGGGTCACGGCGGTATAGAGAATGCTGCGGTTGAGCAGCCGGGCCGGCGCCTGGAACACCGGGATAATCACCGCCTCATATTCGCTGCCCTGGGCTTTGTGGGCGGTGATGGCGTAAGCGGGCTCCAGCTGAAATAGGTCGTCGAAGGAATAGGCGGCTTCTTTATCGTCAAACCGAACCACCAGCACCTGCTCCCCCTTGTCGATGAGGGTGATCACGCCGGTATCGCCGTTGAACACGCCGGCGCCCACCTCGGCGGTGGAGGCGCTCTGCCACAAAATATCGTAATTGTTTTTGACTTGCATCACCCGATCCCCCAGGCGGAAGATATATTGTCCGCACCGGGCTTCGGGCTTGTCCTCTGCCGGCGGGTTGAGATAGGATTGCAAAATCTGGTTCAGCGACACCGAGCCGCACATCTGCTGCCGGGTGGGGCACACCACCTGAATATTCTGGGGCTCGATATGAAAATGATTGGGAATGCGCCGGGCCACTAAAGTGGCCACAGTCTCCACAGCGTCCTCCGGGGAGGCTGCGGAAGAAAAATAGAAATCCCCCTGATTGCGCCGCAAATCCGGCAGCAGGCCCCGATTGATGCGGTGGGCGTTCATCACAATCTGGCTTCCCTGGGCTTGTCGAAAAATCTCGGTCAGCCGCACTTGGGGCGCGAAATCGCAGGCCAACAGGTCGGCGAAAACGCTGCCCGCCCACACCGGAGGCAGCTGATCCGCGTCGCCGATGAGCACCAGACGGGCGTGGGGCTTCATGGCTTCCAGCAGGGAGGCGGCCAAAGAGATATCCAGCATGGAAGCCTCGTCCACAATGATCACATCGGCCTGAATGGGGTTGTCTCGGCCCCGCTTGAATTTCATCACCCCATCCTCCGGGGAAAAAGCGGCTTCCAGCATCCGGTGGAGGGTCTTGGCCTCCTCTCCGCAGAGCTCGCTCATCTTTTTGGCCGCTCGGCCGGTGGGGGCGCACAGGGCCACCGAAAGGCCGTATTGCCGCAGCATGGACAAAACGCCCAAAATAGCGGTGGTTTTGCCTGTGCCCGGTCCGCCGGTAATCAGCGAAAGGGCGCTGCGGAAGCACAAGGACAAGGCCTGCCGCTGCTTATCGGCATATGCAATGCCTTGGTCCTTTTCCGCCTGGCGAATCAATTGCTCCAGATTGGGAGGAGGCTCCAACCGCATCCTCAGCAGACGAACAACCTCCCGGGCCACGGTGTTTTCCTGGCGGAAGAGCTTGGTCAGATAAACCATAGGCCGGCCGTTGATCTGCTCTTCCACCGCTCGGTTTTGCTCCAGCAAAACGCCGATCTGGGGGTCCAGCTCCTCCGCCGGCGCTTCGCACAGGGAGGCCGCCGCCGCAGCCAGCTTTTCCCGCGGAATAAAGCAATGACCGCTTTGCAGGTTGAAAGCCAGCTCATAGAGCAAGGCTGCTTGCAGGCGGACGGGGCTCAAAGCGTCGATCCCCATCCGGGCGGCGGCTTCGTCCACCTGGCTGAAATCCAGGCCAAACCGGTCGTCGCACAACAGATACGGGTCCTCCTGAAGCTTCTGCACCGCAAAGGGCCCATAGACCTTATAAACCCCGGCGGCGCACCAAAGGGGCAGTTTGTGGGATGTGAAAAACTCCAGCAATCCCCGCATGGCGTTGTTTTGCAAAAAATTCTGCTGGATTTCCTGGGCCCGGCGCAGGCTCATGCCCCGGATTTCGGTGAGCTTTTCCGGGGAATTGGCCAATATATCGAAGGTATCTTCGCCAAAGCGTTCCACAATGGCTTGCGCTGTTTTGGCGCCTATGCCCTTCACCGCTCGAGAGGCCAGGTAATCGTAAATGCCGGCGGCTGTGGAAGGCAGCACCCGCTCATAGGCCGTCACATTAAATTGAGGGCCGTATTCCGGGTGGGTCACATAAACGCCATAGGCGGCGATGGTTTCTCCAGGCCCCAGATAGGGCATGGAACCGGTGATGACCAGGTCGCCCAGGCTGGTTTCCACCCGGGCCACCGTCCAGCCGTTGTCTTCATTCTGATAAATCACGTTCTGAACGACGCCCTCGATCTTCTGTTCCTGCTGTTGTTCCATAATCGCCCTCCTCTCCGGCGTTTTGAATCAAAATTTCGGCCCCAGGCCAGCGCAGCCGGCGCAACCGCCGGGCCGCGGCCGCCAGACGAGTCCGCTCCTGAGCGGTCAAGCCGGCGCAGTCCAGCTCCATCGTCAGCCGGAGCCGGTCTCCCGCCTGCCAAGCGAGCCGCCAGGCCCAAAGCTCCAGCCCCAGCGCCGCCAGGCCCATACAACCCAAAGCAAGCCAAAAACTAACCAAATAAAAGCCGCAATCCACAGCAATCCCTCCCTTGCGCCAGGATATGCAGATTGCGGCTTTTCCGTTCTGTCGCGGAGGCGCGACGGCCAAGCTCCGTGTGAGCTCGGCGGATTTATGCCCCCAAGCCCCCGCGGCCGGCGCCTTTTGCGGCGCGGCTGCTGGCGCCATTGCCTAAGGCCGGTTCAGCAACCAGCCTCGTAGCCCGGCCGTCGCGCCGACGCGACCTTATTGCTGAACGCTCCACTTGACGCCCTGAGGTGTGTCTTCCAGTAAAATCCCCTGGGCTTTGAGCTGATCCCGAATCTGGTCGGCCAGAGCGAAATTTTTCTCCTTCCGAGCCTGCTGGCGCTGCTGAATCAGCGCCTCCACTTGGGCGTCCAAGCTGGCCGCGGCCTGGGGCTGGGCCGCTTTTCGAGCCGCTTCCAACAGGTTCAAGCTCAGCACCTGATCAAATTCCCCCAGCAAACGCAGCTTAGCGCTGTCGCTGACGTCCGCTTTCAACACGTCGTAAAGAGCGGTAACGGCCAAAGAAGTGTTCAAATCGTTGTCCAGCGCCTGCCGGAAACCGGCCTCCAAAGCTTTCGTCTTTTCCGCCTCCTCCGGCGCCGGCTGGCCGGGTTTCAGCGCCCCAATCCGCTGAACCAGCTTCTGATAAGCCGCCGCCGCGTTGTCCAAGCCCTCATAAGAAAAGGTCAAGGACTTGCGGTAATGGGATTGCAGGCAGAAAAACCGGTAGACTGCCGGATCGTATCCCTTAGACTCCAGCAGGGAAACCGTCAAAAACTCCCCTTTGGATTTGCTCATCTTGCCGCCGGCGGTGTTCAGATGGTGGACATGGAACCAATAATTGCACCATTTATGGCCAAAATAGGATTCGCTCTGGGCGATTTCATTGGTGTGATGGGGAAAGGCGTTGTCGATGCCGCCGGCATGGATATCCAGGGTTTCCCCCAGATGGCGGCGGCTAATGCAGGAGCATTCGATGTGCCAGCCCGGATAGCCCAGCCCCCAGGGGCTTTCCCACTTGAGCTCCTGGTCCTCAAACTTGGATTTGGTGAACCACAGTACAAAATCCGTCTTGTTCCGCTTGTTCGCGTCTTCCTCCACGCCTTCCCGGACGCCGACGGCCAAATCCTCCTGCTCCTGTTTGTTGAAGACATAGTATTCTTTGAGCTTGGAGGTGTCAAAATAGACGTTGCCCCCGGCAAAATAGGCGTATCCCTTGTCTATCAACCCTTGAATCATCTCGATAAAATCCGGGATGCAGGCGGTGGCGGGCTCCACTACGTCGGGCCGCTTAATGTTCAGCTTGCGGCAGTCCTCAAAAAAAGCGTCGGTATAAAACTGGGCGATTTCCATGACGGTTTTGTGTTCCCGCCGGGCGCCTTTGAGCATTTTATCCTCGCCCTCGTCGGCGTCGCTGGAAAGGTGGCCCACGTCGGTGATATTCATCACCCGCTTGACGTCATATCCCAGATACCGCAGATATTTTTCCAGGACGTCTTCCATGATATAGCTGCGCAGATTGCCCACATGGGCATAATGGTAGACGGTGGGGCCGCAGGTATACAGTTTGACCTTGCCCGGCTCCAACGGGACGAATTCTTCCTTTTTTCGAGTCAGGCTGTTGTATAATTCCATCTGTTTTGCTCTCCTCGATCTGATTTTTGATCCTCCGCCCGGCGATACGCTGGGGCGGAGGCCTTTTTATTGAGACAAATTTTCGGCGGGCGCGTCCGCCGCCGAACTCCCAACGCCTCAGCCGCCATGGATTGGAGCGGTTTCTTCCGGTCCTATCGTTTCAAATTTTTAGGATTCACGGCGCCGTCGGCCACAATGTCCCAGTTGCGCTTCAGATAGTCATAGCCGGAATACAGAGTGACCAGCGTCATTGCCCAAGCGGACGCCTGCTCTATGACGGCGTCCCAGCGGAAAATGGAAGTCAGGAACATCAGCGTCACGCCGGCCAGCTGGACGCAGGTTTTCACCTTGCCAGACCAAGCCGCCGCCAGCACCCGGCCCTTGCCCACCGCCACAATGCGCAGCGAAGTGATGATAAATTCCCGAGCCAGAATGATGAAAACCATGGCGGATTCGATCTGTCCGCGCTGGATAAACAGCAGCAGAGCGGCGCACACCAGCAGCTTATCTGCCAGCGGGTCCACAAATTTGCCGAAATCCGTGACCTGATGATATTTACGGGCCACATACCCGTCCAGAAAATCCGTTAGGCTGGCCAACAGAAAAACGCCCAGCGCGATCATGTCCCCTGTTTTGCCCCCTACATAGGCAAACCAGATAAACACCGGGATCATGGCGATACGGATCAAGGTGATTTTATTTGCCGTCGTCATAATCGTCCTCCTCCAAAACCGCCTGTCCAATCAACTCGGCGCCCACGGCGCTTTGGATTTCCACCTGGACGAAATCTCCCTCCTCCACAGGCTTGTCGGCGGTAAAGAAAAGGACGCCGTCCACGTCTGGAGAGTCCATATAAGTGCGGCCGATATAAACATTCTGCTCTTCGTCATACCCGCAGCACAGGGTTTTCATCGTCCGCCCCACCAATCCCTGGGAAAATTCGTCCATCACAGCATCCTGAAGCTCCTCCAGAATCTCCCGGCGGCGCTGCTTTTCCTCCTCGGCGATCTGGCCCTCCATAGCGGCCGCCGCCGATCCCTCTTCCTGAGAATAGCTGAAGACCCCGGCCCGTTCCAGTTTATATTCGTCTAAAAACCGATAAAGCTGGTCGAATTCCTCCTCGGTTTCCCCTGGGAATCCCACAATCAAAGAAGTGCGGATCACAGCCTCGGGAAAGCGGCGGCGAATGGTTTCAATGCGCTCCCGGATCAGCGCCCCGTCCCCCCGGCGGTTCATCTGCTTCAGCACCCGGTCGCTGATATGTTGAATGGGGATATCAAAATAGGGGATAGCCGCGGGACAGCGTTCCATCACGTCCAGCAGCTCGTCGTCCAACTCGTCTGGGTACAGGTAGTGCAGCCGCACCCATTCCACGCCAGGGATCTGGCAAAGCTGCTCCACCAGCTCCGGCAATGCCCGCCGGCCGTAGAGATCCGTGCCGTACCGGGTGGTATCCTGGGCCACCACCAGCAGCTCCTTCGCCCCCTGTTCCGCCAGCTCCCGGGCCTCTTTCACAATGCTCTCCATGGGTCTGCTGCGAAAGGGCCCCCGCAGGGAGGGGATCACGCAGTAGCTGCAATGGTTATTGCAGCCCTCGGCGATGCGCAGGAAAGCGGAATAGGCGGGAGTCAGCAGCCGCCGGCCCCCCTCCAGAGCGGCCTGGGCGGCGGGCTGCAAAAAGGCGGCTTTTTTGCCTGCCAGAGCTTGGCGCACCGCCTGGACGATATCAGTATAACTTCCTGTGCCGCACACCGCGTCCAGCTCGGGCAGCTCCGCCATGATTTCATCCTGATACCGCTCCACCAGGCAGCCTGTGGCCACCAGGGCCTTCAGGTTCCCCTGTTCCTTCAGGGCGGCGGTTTCCAGGATGACGTCGATGGCCTCCTGCTTTGCGGCGTCGATAAAGCCGCAGGTATTGACGATAGCCGCGTCGGCCAAGGCGGGGTCCTCCACAATTTCCATGCCCTCCTGGCGCAGCAGGGCCAACATTTGCTCGGCGTTGACCAAATTCTTGGCGCAGCCGAGAGAATTCATGTGAATCCGAATCGACAAGCTCATTCCTCCTCTTCCGCAGTTTGCTCTTCATCCCAGCAAGCGGGGTTGCAATAGACGTCGATGGCCGCGTTGATCTGTTCCCAAGAAAAGCCCCGGCGATAAAGCCCGGCGGCGGCCCGGCGCAGAACCCGTTTGTCCTCGATCTGGCCCCGGATGGTCTTTTCCAGGTAGGCTTCCACTTGCCTGCTGCAAGGGGCCAGGCCAGGCAGAATCTCGTCGGCAATGTCTTTGCCGACGCCCCGGCGGCGCAGCTCCTGGGCCACTTTCTGCCGGCCAAAGCCCCGGTTGACATAGTGTCGGGCCACCATGCCGGCGTATTCCCGGTCGTTGAGCCCCCCCATCTCTGTCAGCCGCCGCACGGCGTCGTCGATATCCGCCGCCTCGAAACCCTTGCTCTCCAGTTTACCCCGCAGCGTCCGCTCGGACATGGCCCGGGGGGCCAGCAGGCGCGCCGCGTATTCCAGCGCTTTATTCGGTTGGCCGTCCACAGTCTTCCCACCCTTCTCCGCCGGCCTGACCCGGCTGTTTTGGATCGCTGTGCCGCTCAAACTCCCCGGAGGCGCAAGCCCCCAGGGAGAGAAAACAATCAATCCTCTTTTTCGTCCTCAAAATCGTCGGCAAACACTTCCACTCCGGCTTTGGCAGGGGCCGTGCGGGGAGCGGGCGCCGGCTTTTCCTCCTCGGCGGCCGGGGCGCTTTTTCCGCCCTTTCCCGTCAGTTCGGCGTTGCGGGCCGCCAGCGCCTCTTTGATCTGTCGCTCCACGTCTGCGGCGACTTCCGGGTTGTCCTTGAAATATTGCTTGGCGGCGTCCCGGCCCTGGCCCAAGCGGGTTTCGCCCATGTAATACCAGGCGCCGCTCTTTTGCACAATCTTGAATTCAGCGCCCAAATCCACCAGCTCGCCCAACTTGGAGATGCCTTCGCCGTACATGATGTCGAACTGGGCCTCTTTGAAGGGAGGCGCCATCTTATTTTTCACCACCTTGGCCTTGGTGCGGCTGCCGATATTGGAGCTGCCGGCCTTGATATGCTCGGCCCGGCGGATTTCGATGCGGACGCTGGAATAGAATTTCAGCGCCCGGCCGCCGGTGGTCACCTCCGGGTTGCCGTAGACCACGCCCACCTTTTCCCGGAGCTGGTTGATGAACACCACCACGCAGTTGGATTTGGCGATGGCGCCAGCCAGCTTGCGCAGGGCCTGAGACATCAGCCGAGCGTGGAGGCCCACAAACGCGTCGCCCATCTCGCCCTCGATTTCCGCCTTGGGCACCAGGGCGGCCACCGAGTCCACCACAACCACGTCGATGGCGCTGCTGCGCACCAGGGCCTCTGTGATTTCCAGCGCTTGTTCGCCAGTATCCGGCTGGGAAACCAGCAAGCGATCCACATCCACGCCCAGAGCCTTGGCGTATACCGGGTCCAAGGCGTGTTCCGCGTCGATAAAAGCGGCTTCGCCGCCGGCCTTCTGGGCGGAAGCCGCGATATGCAGGGCCAGGGTGGTTTTGCCCGAGGATTCCGGGCCGTAAACCTCCACAATGCGCCCCCGGGGCACGCCGCCGATACCCAGGGCGATATCCAGCGCCACCGAGCCTGTGGAGATGGCCTCCACATTCATAGCCGTATTTTCTCCCAGACGCATGACGGAGCCCTTCCCATAGGCTTTTTCAATCTGCGCCAGGGCGTTTTCCAATGCTTTTTTCTTATCCATCGTTTACCCCTTCTTCCTGCAACTCAGTATACACCATCCAAATGAGATACGCAACATATGTTTGTTTACTTTTCCGGCGGGGACTGGAGAGCCGTCACCACCCGTTCCACGCCGCTGAAATCCCGCATGGTCCGAATTTCATAGTAGCCCGCCTGCTCCAATATGCTCTGGAGGGCCTGGCTCTGGCCGGCGCCGCACTCAAAGGCCAACATCCCGTTTTTGGTCAGCGCCCGCTTGAAATTGGCAGAGACAGACCGGTAAAAATCCAGGCCGTCCGCCCCGCCGTCCAGCGCCAGCCAGGGCTCGTACTCCCGAACGCTGGCGTCCAGCCCCGCGATATCCCCGCTGGGGATATAGGGCGGATTGCACACAATCAAATTGAATTTGCCCAGCTCTTCGGCGCAGGGTTCCCGAGCGCTTTGTCTCACCGTCAGCCCCCGGAAATTCAACCGCTGGCGGGTCAGGTTTTCCTTGACAATTTCCAACGCCGGCTCGGAAATATCGGCAAACACGCAGCTGACGGTATCCGGCAGGTTTTTCAGCAGAGCCACGCCCACGCAGCCGCTGCCGCAGCAAAGATCGAGAATACGCCCCCGCTCCCTGCGGTTGAAAAAGGCCAGGCCGGCGTCCACCAAGGTCTCGGTGTCCGGTCTGGGAATGAGCACGTCGGTGCTGAGCTGAAATGTAATCGAATAAAAGTCCCACTCGCCGATAATATAAGCCAGAGGCTCCCCAGAAAGGCGGCGGGCCTTCAGCTGATCCAGCCGGGCCAGCTGCTGGTCAAAGAGATAGCTGCCGCTTCTCTCGTTCATCTGGTCCCGGGGGATTTCCAAAGCGAAGGCAAGCAGCTCCTTGGCCTCCAGCGAGGCGGACGTCACCCCATGGCGGCGCAGTTCGTTGCGCAGATCCAGATATACTTCCGAAATTGTGCCTACCATAATTTCTCGTTACCACCCGTCTTTATAAATCTATATCCCCGCCTGGAGCGGGTCCCGCAAGCAAAACGCCAAGCCCCGGCGGCGCGAAGCGCGGCCGGCGGGGCTCCCCGATTACCATTGGTCTTCGCCTTTGGTTTCTGGTATCACCCGGCGGATGGCTTCGATCGCAACTTCGATCATGCTGTCGTCGGGCTCGTTGGTGGTGAAGCGCTGCAAAAACAAGCCCGGAGCCCGCAGGGCCATGGAAAACCAGTTGTCATGCCGGCCCACCCATCGGTTGATTTCGTAGCTGACGCCCACCACGGCGGGCAGCATAGCCAGCCGCAGGGCCATCCTCTGCCAGGGGTTGCTCCAAGTAAATACGGAAAAAACCAAAATGCTGACAATCATCACCACAAAGAGAAAGCTGGTGCCGCATCGGGGGTGAAACCGGGAATGTCCCCGAACATTTTCCACCAACAGGGGCTGGCCGCTTTCATAACAGGCGATGGTCTTGTGTTCCGCGCCATGATACATATAGGTCCGCTTGATGTCGCTTTGCTTGGACGTGACGATGATAAAGCCCAGGAAAATGGCGATGCGGGCCAAGCCCTCCAACAGGTTTTGGACAATGCGGGATCCCTCCTGGGGCAGCATACCCGCTACCAGAGTGGGCAGCAAGATGAACAAGCCCACAGGCATAACGACGCCCAAGGCCAAGGCAAAACCCATCAGGATTTTATCCAGCTTGGCCTGCCCGAATTTCCCGGCGAGCCAGCTTTCCAGCTTGCCTGGCTGGTCGTATTCCTCCCCTTCCTCAAAAAATTCAGCGGAATAGGTCAGGGCGCTGATGCCATACTTCATAGAATCCCAGAAATTCACCACGCCCCGGACGATCGGCAGCCGAGCCAGCTTGCTGGGGCGGCTGGTCCCCACGTCCTCTTCTTTGACGGCCAGTTCCCCATCCGGCTTGCGCACTACAGTAGCGGTCTTTTTCGGCCCCCGCATCAGAATGCCCTCGATCAGCGCCTGGCCGCCGATGGTCGTTTTATATTGGCTCTGTCGTTTCATCGCTTCCTCCAATCGGCTGGGCCAGGGGCAGGCGGACGATCGCCGTGGTCCCCTCGCCGTATTCGCTTTCGATATCCAGGGAGCCGCCGTGCATGGCGGCGATTTCGTCGCAGACGGCCAGACCGATGCCGGCGCCCCGCTGGCGTGAACTCCCCTTGAAAAATTTCTCCTTGACCAGCGGCAGCTCCTCCGCCGGAATGCCTACGCCGTAATCCCGTATCCGCACCACAGCCTGGCCCTCCGCCTGCTCCATAAACAGCTCGATTCGGCCGCCGTCCTTGCCGTACTTGGCCGCGTTGTCGATCACGTTGAGAAACACCTGCCGCAGCCGGTTCCGGTCGCCGTTGACGTAAACCGGCTGTTCCGGCTCGTAATAAAAGGTCTCGATGCCCTCCTGCCGCAGCATTTCGTTGTAGACGAACAAAGCGTCGTAGACGTCTCCCCGCAAATCAAAAATCTCGGTCTGCAATTTCATGCGGCCGCTTTCAATGCGGGAGAAATCCAGCATCTCCTCCACCATCTGAGAAAGGCGGGTGGTTTCCTTGCGGATGACGTCCAGCCCGGTTTCCACGGTAGCCGGGTCGTCCAGGTTGTTTTCCACCGTTTCCGCCCAACCGCCGATGGCGGTCAGCGGCGTCCGCAGCTCGTGGGAAACCGAGGAGATAAAGTCGTTTTTCAGCTTTTCCATCCGGGCGATTTCGGTGGACATATTGTTGATGGTGTTGCAAAGCTCCCCCATCTCGTCCCGGAAATCCATGTCCAGCCGAACGCCGTACTGCCCTTGGGCGATTTTCTGGGCCAGCTCGTTGATTTTGAGCACTGGATTGACGATGGAATGGATGAAAAACTGGTTGGTGACGGCGATCAGCAGCAACACCGCCAGCGCCGCCCCGGCCAGCATCATGTAAATGCGGCCCACCTGTTTGTCCAGCAGCTTGAGAGAGCTGACGAAGCGCACCTCGCCCACCAGGACGTCGCCGCCCCGGCGGAACACCGGCGCCGTCACCGCCATGATCCGCTCCTCCGTCCGGGGGTCGTAGCCAGTGAAGCTGGCCAGCTTGCCCGTCTCAATACAATCTTTTACGTCGCTGACAGCCGGCGCCGTGCCCGCCACCAGGCCGGTGGAGGAGCTGATGATCAGGCCGTTGCTGTCCAGCACCTGCATTTCCATCTTGTTTTTGTCGCTGAACTCCGTCGCCTGTTGCTGAGCGTAGCGATAAAACTCGTTGTAGGTGGCGCTCATATAGGTGGTAAAATTGTTGGCGTTGGTGTTGGCCCGGCTTTTCAGGGCGTTATACAGCGAATCGTAGTAGTAATTGGCGGCAAAAGCCCCTCCCATGATAAACAGGGCGGCCAGCAGCAGAGCCACGATGCTCATGTTGTTGACAATCCACCGCCGTTTGATGCCGCTGGACCGCCGGCGGACAGGGGGCGCCCCCGCGCCGTCTCCGGCGCTCAGAGCTTTTTTCTTGATTACGCCGGCCATCGTTCCCCCGCCTTCCCCGACCCTCTGGCCGTCACGCTTCCCATTTGTATCCAAAGCCCCAAATCGTGGAGATGAATTTGGGCGAAGCCGCGTCGTCCTCGATCTTCAGCCGCAGGCGGCGGATGTTGACGTCCACCACCTTCAGGTCTCCGTGATACTCCTTGCCCCAGACCTGGTTCATGATCTCGTCCCGGGCCAGGGCCCGGCCCCGGTTTTCCAGAAAGTTTTTCATCAGCAGATATTCCACCTGGGTCAAGTCCACCCTCCTCCCGTTTTTCACCAGCTCCCGGGAGCGCAAGTCCAGGGAAAAGGGGCCGGAAGTAATGACGTCGGCGTTGAAGCTGCCCTGAGTCAGCCGGCGGTACAGGGCGTCCACCCGGGCCACCAGTTCCACAACAGAAAAGGGCTTGCCCACATAATCGTCCGCCCCGGTCATAAAGCCGTTGAGCTTGTCGTTCTCCTGGGAGAGGGCGGTGAGCATGATGATGCCCATCCGGCTGCCGCTGCCCCGAATCCGGCGGCAGACCTCAAAGCCGTCGATATCCGGCAGCATCACGTCCAGAATGGCCACGTCCACGTCGTTGTTGGCCCGCACATAGGCCACAGCCTCTTCGCCCAAGGCAAATTCCACCGTAGTATATCCCGCCCGCTTCAGGTTGATGACCACAAAACTGCGGATATTGTCTTCATCTTCCAGAATCAACACTTTTTTATTCATAATCAGCTGTAAACCTCCGAAGCCCATTCTGTGGCCACTGCGTTGAAATAGTTGACCGCCTGCTCGTCTGTCAGCGCCAGCTCCGGGTAGCAGTTGGCGGGCAGGGAATAGGCGTATATAGCGTTATCCGCCGTCCGCAGCCATTTCATCCCGCTGGCGTTGAAATGGTCCTGCCGGTTGTCGCCGGTGAAAATCCAGACGTTCAGCAGCACGTTCTCCTCCCCAGGCGTCAGATATCCTTCGGGAGGGGCCTCTTCGTTGGGGACCAGAAAAGCGGTTTTCACCACCCCCGCCTCGTTTTTGCGCAGGGCGCTCACCGATTGGCCCCATTGATCTGGCCAGCGCATATACCAGCTGTCCGCCAGGGCGTGGTAAGTCTCCATCGCCACGGATTGGGGGGCGCCGCCGCTGAACTTGGTCCAGCGCAGTTTCCAGCAGCTGTCTGCGGCGTTGGGGTCCGCATATCCGGGCAGCAGGTCGGCCAGAGGGATTTCTGGAATCCCGTCTTTGTCGATATCTTGGCAAACGATGTTCACCGGCCGCCAGGTGGCGGCGCTGCGCAGGCTGCCGCCGCCCAGGGCCGCGTTGACCAAACTGCCGCTGCGCAGCTCCATAATATCGGTGACATAGCCGCCGTTGGCCGAAATGCTGTCAATATAAAGGGAGGCCGCGGCCCGGCCCGGCGACGCGCCCCGGCTGATTTTCACCACGCTTTTGGCGTCCAACGAAAGCGGCGCCAAATCCAGTTCCTGACATTGCAGCCCTACGAAGCCATAGAGCGTCAACACCATGGAGCCTCCGGCCCTGTCAAAGGAAATCAAGCCGATTTCATCCGCGCCGTCGCCGTTGATGTCCGTAATATAGCTGCTGCTGTATCCGGCGGCCAGGGCTTCCGTCAGCCCCCCGGGCCCCAGAGTATGCACCGTCATGCCGGCGGTGGCGTTTTCCTCCGTGCCCCAGGAAAGAGCCAGCGCCCGGGCGCCGCCGCTTTGGAGCCGGGGATACGAAACCTCCCGCAGATATTTGCCATATCCCCGGGCGCTGCCCAGCTCCACATAATCGTCCCCCTGGCGCTTGTGGATATAAACGGCGTATTCGCCGCTGGTGGCGCTGCGGTAAAAGGACACGATTTCATTTTGGCCGTCGCCGTCGATGTCCTGGAGCTGCATGGCCTGGCGGTTGGCGCCGCTTTCGGCCACGGCGGGAACATATCCCTTGTCCAAAATGGCGTCCACCTTCTGCTGCAAAGCCAGGTATTCGCCGGGTAGCCTGGGCAGACTGGCCAAGCCGTCGCCGCTTTCGATGGAACAGGCCGCCAGCAGCAGCCCCGCCCCCAAACACCAAGCCGCCAGCAGCGCCTTGGCAAATTTTTTCTTCACATTCAACCTCCGTTTCCCCAAAAATCCGGGATTTTGGGGGTACGCTTTCCATGGGATCGGGTTTCTCAAAAAATTCAAGCCAATCTTCCGCCGGAGCTTCCGCGGCGCTATAAAAGGGCGCCGGCCCCTGAGAAGGCCGCCCGCTCCGTTCGGTTCCATTATTATATCATAGACCATGGCAAAATCAAATACCGCCGGGCAAAAAGAGCGAGTTCGACAAAAACACCCCAACGACAGGGGAATATGGCCGGGCCGCCGCGACAAAAAGGGCGGGCAGGGCCCAGGCCCCGCCCGCCTTGGCGCGCGTTTTGGTTTAGAAATACTTCTTGATCTTTTCAGAAGCCAGGCCCAGGTCGGCGCTGAGGCTCACAGTGAATTTGACGCCTGTCTTCTCGCTGAAAGCGTCCAGGCGCTCCAGGAAGTTTTCGATTTCCACAGTTTCGCTGCAGCCGGCGATTTTCAGCGCGCTGTCGATGAAAATGTGGGTGATGTCATAGTTGCCGGCGTACATTCCGTTGACAAAAGCAAGCAACGCGTCAAAACCGCCTTTGCAGTCATATTCGGCGATATCCACCAGCTTGACGTTGTAATTCAGGTCGAAGCGCAGCTTCTGACCCAGCTCAATACATACCACGTTGCCGGATTCGTTTTCCACGGCGTTATTCACAAGCTCGATAAGATGCTTTGTTTTTCCACTCCCGGGCAGGCCCATAAAGACTTTTACCATAGGTGCGTTCCTCCTAACAGTTGTTTATAAAATGATATCATAAACCGTCGGGAGATACAACTGCTTTCGCAAAGATTTGCAATTTTTCACGGCCGCGTCATACTCCATTCACAATTCCAGCCTCAGGCGGCGGGCGCCCGGCGCATGGCGCAGGCGCTCAGCATTCGCTCGGCCAACCCCCAGAGGGAAAGGCGATCCACCCCGCCGGAAACCACCACCGGGATTTCTGCCAGGGTTTCTCCTCCCGCTGTCACCCGCAGCAAGCCGGCTTGCCGGCCTTTTTCCACCGGGGCCGTCAGAAACTCCTCCATCTCCAGTTCTTTTTCCAAAGAGGAAACCTTGCTTTTCTCTATCACCAGCTCCGGCGACCCTTCCAGCTCGCAGAGGGCGTAATCCTGTTTGCCCAGCCGCACAGGCAGCGGCATGATGGGTTGGTCGGGCGTCACCGTCACCTTCTGGTAATTGGCGAAGCCATAGTTCAGCAGAGCGGCGATATCCGCGCTGCGGGTCGGGATATCCGGCGCGCCCAGCGCCACCGCCACCAAAGACAGGCCCTGGCGCTCCGCCGTGGCGGAAAGGCAGTACCCGGCGGTTTTTGTGTATCCGGTCTTCAGGCCGGTCATGCCGTCATAGGTGCGGATCAGCCGGTTGGTGTTGGTCAGGCCAAAGGCGCCGTCCCGCACAGAGTCCATCCAGATGGTGGTGTAGTTGAAGATATCCTTATGGCGGATGAGCTGGCGGGACATCAGGGCGATATCCCGGGCCGTGCTCACGTGGCCCGGGGCGGGCAGGCCGTTGCAGTTGACGAAATGGGTGTTGCTCATGCCCAATTCCGCCGCCCGCTGATTCATCTGGGCCACAAAGGCTTCCTCCGAACCCGCCAGATGCTCGGCCAGCGCCACGGCGCAGTCGTTGGCCGAGGCCACGGCCACGGATTTCAGCATTTCCTCCACCGTCATCTGCTCGTTTTCCTTCAGGTAAATCTGGCTGCCCCCCTGGCCGGCGGCCCGGGCGGAAGCCGTCACCGTCTCGTCCAGCGAAATTTTTCCGCTTTCCAGCGCCTCCATCACCAGCAGCATGGTCATCACCTTGGTGACGCTGGCCGGCTCCCGGGGCTGGTCGGCGTTTTTTTCAAAGAGAACCTGCCCGTCTTCATCCATCAAAATAGCGCAGGGCGCAGAAATGCCGGTCAGGCCGGTTTCCTGCCCGGCGGGCGGCTCTTCCACAGCCAGCCCTTGTCCCCAGAACAGCGCCCCGCACAAAACCCAGGCCGCCGCCTGTTTCAACCCTTTTTTCATATGATAACCCCCTTGTCTCTGTATATATATTGCCCGCCTCCGGGTTTATTCGCCGCCCCTTTGGATTGGATGAATTTCCTATTTGCTTTCGCGCCGCGCTCTCCCCCCGCTCTTTGGGCCGGCTCTGAACGACAGAAAATCTTAAGGAATTTTTCCCGGCAACCGCCGGTTGCGGAACCGTTCTTCTCTTTACCCCGACGGGCGTTTCCTGTATAATAAACCTTGCCGTCGGAAAACGGCGTTTTGACTTTTCCATCATTGAAATCGATTTGATACAGACTGGACGGTGAAAGATGAAAGTTGCATTTTACACGCTGGGATGCAAAACCAACCAATTTGAAACCCAGGCCATGGAGCGGCTTTTCGAGCAAAGAGGCCATGAAATTGTGGAATTTGAGGATATTGCCGACGTTTATATCGTCAACACCTGCACGGTGACCGCCATGAGCGACAAAAAATCCCGCAACGCCGCCCGCCGGTGCAAAAAACGGAACCCGGAGGCGACGCTGATCGTCTGCGGCTGCTACAGCCAGTCGGCGCCCCAGGAGGTCCGGGAGCTGTGCGGCGCCGACGTGGTCGTGGGCACGGACGGCAAGGGGAAGATTGTGGATTTGGCAGAGGGGGCGCTGGCCGCCCCGCTTCCCCCCGGGCCGGCTCAGAAAGAGAAACGGCAGTTCGAGCTGCTGCCCGCCGGCGGGCTGAAGGGCCGCACACGGGCGCTGCTCAAGGTTCAGGACGGCTGTCAGAATTTCTGCTCCTACTGCGTCATACCCTATGCCCGAGGCCGCTGCCGTTCCATCCCCCTGGAGCAGGCCGCGGCCCAGGCCGCCGGGCTGGAAGCCCAAGGCTATTGCGAAATCGTGGTCACCGGTATCGAAGTCAGCTCCTATGGGCTGGATCTGCCCGGCCGCCCCTCGCCGGCAGACCTGCTGGCCGCGGTGTGCCGGGCGGCGCCTCGCGCCAGGATCCGGGTGGGATCTCTGGAGCCCCGGACCATTACGCCAGAGTTTGTGGAAACCGCCGCTTCTCTGCCCAACCTATGCCCCCATTTCCATCTCTCCCTGCAAAGCGGCTGCGACGCCACCCTGAAGCGGATGAACCGGAAATACACGACGGAGCGATATCTCCAATCCGTGGATTGGCTGCGGCAGGCGTTCCCAGGCTGCGCCGTCGCCACCGACCTGATCGTGGGTTTTCCCGGCGAGACGGAGCGGGATTTTCAGCAGAGCCTGGATTTTATCTGCCAATGCGCTCTGGCCCAGATCCATGTGTTCCCCTATTCCCGGCGAAAAGGCACCCCGGCCTATTCCATGCCGGATCAGATTTCCCGAGAGGAGAAGGAGGAGCGGGCCCGGCTGGCAGGCATGAAGGCCGCGGCTCTGCGTCAGATTTTTCTGGAATCCAAGCCGGGACAGACGCTTTCCGTCCTCTTTGAGCGGCCCAAGCACGGGTTTTTCACCGGGTTTTCGCCGGAATACTGCGACGTCCAAGTGCCGGCGGCGGAAGGGCTGGACCTGCGCAACCAGGTGCGGCAGGTTTCCATCATCGGCTGCGGCATGGGATACTTGACCGGCCGCCTGGCAGAAACCAACGAACCAACTACATAATTTATATTGATATAAGGAGGCGCTTTTATGAGAAAGCAATGGACCCGCATCTCTTTGGGTCTGGTTTTGATTTTGGCCGGCGTGGGCTATGCCGGCAGCGTATTGGGGTTCTGGCGGTTCGACCTGTTTTTCGACGGCTGGTGGACCCTGTTCCTCATCGTCCCCTGCCTGTTTTCCATCTTGGACAAAGGCTTTGAAGCCGGCAACCTGCTGGGCTTAGCCGTCGGCGTCATGCTGCTGCTCTCCGCCCAGGGCTTTATCAGTATGCGCGCCATGATTCGCCTGTCTATACCCTTAATTCTCATCTGCATCGGCCTGGGGCTGGTGATCCGCCCCCGGTATAACCGGACCCTGCCTCAGCTGACCGGCCAGGGCTCCATGGAGGGCGCGCCGGATATCTGCGCCCTCTTCAGCACGGAAAACCGCCGTATCGTCAACGCCATCACTGGCGGCGCCAGCCTGACGGCGGTCTTCGGCACGCTGACGATCGACCTGCGGGACGCCCAGCTGACTACGGATATCATGGTGCAGACCACGGCGGTTTTCGGCTCCGTCAACCTGCTGCTGCCCGAGGGCACGCCGGCCCGGGCCGACGGCTTCTCCCTTTTCGGCAGCCTGAACAACCATATGTCCGACCAAGGCGAGGAGGGCAAACCCGCCGTCTTCATCTCGGGCGTCAATGTGTTCGGCTGCACGGAGGTCAAAGGATGAGGCCCCGGAACAATCGCCGCAGCCTGGCCCTGCTGCTGGGCTATTCGCTGGCCGGGCTGATTATCTGCGCCATCTTCTTCACAGCCCTCCAGGTCCTGGGGCTGCTGAGCCTGCTGGGCCCGGGAGGCGGCGCCCGCTCCCCCTTGGAAACCCGCTTGGAAGGGGGGCAGGTTGATTCCCTGCGCGTTCAGGTTCACGGCGATCTGACTCTTCGCCAGGGCCCGGCGCTGCGGGTGGAAACCCAGAACGCCGACGACAGCTTCCGCTGCGATTTGCAGGACGGCAAGCTGACTGTCTCCAGCGACAGCGGCCTGAATTGGCTGGTAAACTGGCGGGGAATCCGCCAAAAAGTGATCGTCACCCTGCCCGAAGGCGTCCAGCTGGAGGAAGCGCTGCTCTCCGTCGGCGCCGGCGATCTGGAGGTCGAAGGCCTGGACGCCCGCCGGCTGACGCTGGAAGGGGGCGTGGGCGATGTGATTTGCCGCCGCCTGAACGCTGCGGAATCCTCTCAAGTGACTATGGGCGTGGGCGATATAGAAATCCTGTCCGGCCAGCTGCAAAACCTGGAGATCTCCGGCGGCGTGGGCGATCTGGAATGCGCCGCCTCCCTGCTGGGCCAATGTACTGTGGAAAGCGGCGTCGGCGATATTGACCTGACGCTGGCAGGCTCTTTCCGGGATTACCGCATCCAGATCAAAAAAGGCGTAGGCGATGTGGAAATCGACGGCGAAGATGTGAAAAACGGCGCCTATGGAGACGCTGCCGCGCCCAACGTCTTGGATATCTCCGGCGGCGTCGGCGATATCGAAATCGAGTTTGAGGGCTGAACCCTTCTTTCTTGGAAAAAGCCAGATCCAAAAAAGCCCTCTGAGCAGCGACGCTGCCCAGGGGGCTTTCTTCAACATCAAAAACCGGCGTATTCCCCTTATTTTCTTCTGGATTCCAAGGCGCTGTCCATCAGAAAAGCCAATTCCAGCGCGGAGCGGAAGCTCTCCTCCTGCCCGCCTTCCAGCCAGCTGACGGCGCCCTGCCAGCTGGCGTTCCGCCGAAACATCACCCGCAGGGAAAAGGTGGCCAGCTTGCCCTGCCGGCAGGCTTCCCCCTGCTCTGCGCGGTTGGAAACCGCGGCCGGCGAGCTGAAAGACCGGTTGGCGGTAAAAGATTGGGGCATTTTGAGCCGGTCAAACATTTCGTCGATCCCCGTAAAAAACTGCATCAAACTGCCAAAAGGCCTTCCTTGAGGGCAGGCAGGGTTGAAAAACCGCCCCTGCAACACGCCGTTTTCATAAGAGTCCACACAGACCACGGTGGTCCGATACTGATTGCCCTGCAAAATCCTTTTCGCCATAAACGCCCCTCTATACTTTTTCGCCTGAAATCATTTCGCGCCCCTAGCGCATAACTATAGATATTATATCATAGAGCGGTTACGCTATCGGATACATTTTGCAAAAAGCTTCGCAGAAGACGCAAAAATATTGTCTAAAATTTCTCCTGCTTTTTTGTGCAATCTATACAATTCCCTGCTTTTTATATCTCTATGGCTGGTCGGGAGCTTCCCCTTCCGGCTGATCGGAGCCGGCCTCTTCCGGCGGAGAATCAGGTGCCAGCGCGGCTTGGACCACCCAGCGGGTGCTGTTGTTGCTCCGGCCGGTACAGGTGGACAAGGTGAGAATCCGGTCCTCTACAGTGGGAACGACGCCGGTATCATAGGCGGATTGGGCCAGGCAATACTCGAGAAAGGCCTGTTTCTCCCCCTGGCCGCCGAAGTCCCGGGAATATGTGAGGCCCTCCACGCTGACTTCATAGACGGCGAAAATCTGATACCGGCGAATGGTCTGGCCGTCGGCGATATAAATCAGAGGGCAGCGCTGCAAAAAAGCCGGGTCTTCATAGGATTTCAGCGAGGAAAACATGGAGCCGTCCCGCATATTGTGGCCGTAGACGATGGAATTAAAATCCGACCAATCGCCGCTGTTGCGGTAATCCAAAAAGATGGAGCCCACAAAGCTATACGTCTTGTTCCAAGCGCGTTTTAAATAATAGTCGTTGTCCTGGCCGTGCATAACGGGATAGGAAATCGTGGAACCGGGAATCAGAATCCAGCCCAGCGTCTCGGCGTTCTTCTCCCGAAGCGCTTCCATATTGATGGCGTTCAGGGCCTCCAAATAGACTGCTTGCGGGTCCTGGGGCTCTTCGGCCCGGGGAGCCGGTTCCTCTGGCTGCGAGGGTTCGGGCAGGGCAATCTGGGTAAAATCCGGCAGATTGGCCAGGTTTTCCGCCTGTTCATAGGTGTTGGAGCCCTGGCGATAGCCCCAGAAACTATAAATCAGCTGGCCGGCGCTGTATAAAAAGACTACGCCAAACAGCGCGAACAGGGCGGCGCGCAGACGCTTGTTCATAGCAATCCTCCTCATAGATATAGCGACAGGGGCCGGGCAAAAAGCCCAGCCCCTGGGGCGGCGCGAAAGGCAGAACTGCTCAGCCCAGGCGGCGCTCCATTTGATCCCGGTTGAAGGCGAAATACAGCGCCGTTTCCCGGCTGATTTTCTTTTGCTGATATAGGCTGAGAATGGCTTGATCCATGGAAACCATGCCGTCGTTTTTGCCGGAGGCGATGGCGTTGTCGATTTGATGGATTTTGCTGTCCCGGATCAGGTTTTGGACGGCGGGGGTGTTGTGCATGATTTCATAGACCGGCGTCAGGCCGCCCTCCAGGTTGGGCAGCAGCTGTTGAGACACCACAGTGTTCAGCACTGTGCTGAGCTGCACCCGGATTTGCTCCTGCTGGCCCTCTGGGAAGGAATCCACAATACGGTCCACCGTGTTCATAGCGCCCTTGGTATGCAGGGTTGCGATGACCAGATGGCCGGTTTCCGCCGCCGTCATGGCCGTGCGGATGGTTTCATAATCCCGCATTTCGCCCAGCAGAATCACATCTGGCGCCTGGCGCAGGCAGGCCCGCAGGGCGGAGAGATAATCCTCGGTATCTGTGGCGATTTCCCGCTGGCTGACGATGCTTTTCTGGTTGCGGTGCAGATATTCGATGGGGTCCTCCAGCGTGATGATGTGGCAGCCCCGGGTCTGGTTGATCCGGTCCAAAATACAGGCCTGGGTGGTGGATTTGCCGCTGCCCGCCGTACCCGTGACCAAAATCAAGCCGTCCGTCTTGTCCGCCAAATCCATCACCTGGGAGGGGATATGCAGATCCTTCCAATCCGGGATATCGAAAGCCACGATCCGCACAACCGCCGCCAGCGAACCCCGCTGACGGTAGGTATTCACCCGAAAACGGGCTAGGCCGGAGGAGGAAAAAGAAAAATCGTCGTCTCCCCGGCGCAGATATTCGTCCATCGACCGGCCGGCCTGTTCATAGAGCTGGCCGATGAGCCGCTGGGTTTCCTGGGGGAAGATTTTTTCTTCTGTCAGCGGCAGCAGCTGTTTATCCTGCTTGACGGAAACCGGACCGCCGGCCACAATAAACAGATCCGAAGCCTGACGCTGCACCGCTTCTTTTAAGTAATCAAGTATTTCAGCCATTCAAGAGGCGCCTCCTTTTTTGTTTGCCGCGCAACAGCGCGGTTGATTGATTCAGCCTGATCTCATTCTATCCGATAGACTCGCCGTCCCACACGTCCAGGCTGTCGTCGGCCTGCCATTGGCTGGCGGAGCCGGCCTGCCACTCCAAAATCTCGTAATCGCGGCCTGTCAGCCGGACGGCTACGGACAGAAGCTGGGTTTCCGAGATCGGCGTCGTATAGCGAAAAATCGAGCCCTCCCGTTCCACGCCCTGGGGCGTCTCTCCCTGGCGCAGCTGAGCCAGAATCTGCTGGGCCCGGCAGTCGGCGGCGTAATAATCCGCCACAGACTGGGCCGAAGCGTCGGCCAGCCGCCGGTCGGCTTGAACAGTGGAAAGGCTGAGCAGAGCGAAAACCGTCAGGCACAGGATGGCGAAGGCGGCCAGCAGCGAAACGCCGCCCAGGGCCGGGGGAGAAAATCGGGCTTTATCGCGGTTAGTCATGATCCCCCGCCTCCTTTTCTGTCTGCCAGGCCACTTCCAGCTCAAACAGGGGCTGATCCCGCCCGCTCTGCCACACCTGCACCTGGGCCATGGCCAGGCCGGGCAAGCCGCTTTCCGCCGGCCGAGCCGTCAGCCAGTATTCGTATTCCCTGTCTGCGCAAAGGGTCCAATCGGCGTTGTAATGGGCTTCCAGCGGCGCGCCCTCCGGGGCGTAGGCGCCGTAGGAAAGGCCCAACCGCTCCGCCGCGGATTCCAAGGCGCTTTCCTCGCCGCCGCCGGCATGGCGGATCGCCTCCGCCGTGGTCTGGCACAGGCTGACCGCCCGATCTCGGGCGTCGCTGCGGGAGGAAATGGCGTCGGATTTGACAAAGGCCTGAAGGCAGAGGGCCGCCGCCAGAGCGAAGACCAAAATCATCGCCATCTGCTCCATCAGAGCCAGAGGAGCTTTGCTTTTCATGCGGCCGCCTCCTCTCCGCTCCGCAGGGACAGCAGCAGCGTATCCTCCTGGCCCTGGGAATCTGTGATATGGACAGTCAGCAGCCCGTCTTTTAGCGAGAATTCCAGGGATTGCACGGCCAGCACCGGGTCGCCGTCCGCCGGAGTCAGGCCGTCGTCGCCGAAGGAATAGAGCTCCGCGATCTGCCCTTCATAATAATAGACCCAGGTGGAATACCCCTCGGCGTCGTCAAGGCGCAAAGCGGGGGCGCCGCCGAAATCCTCCACCGCCACAGCGCCCTGCCGATCCGCCTGACGAACCCGATAGGCGATGTATTGCAGGCCGGTGCGCCTGTCGTAAGCGGTCAGGTCCCGCTGCGTCAGCCGGCGATAGGCGCCCGCGCCGGACAAAAGCACCGACAAAACGCAGGCGGCGAAAATTCCGAACAGCAGCAGGGCCGCAAGGCCGTCGATATTGTGTTTCATCGTTGGCTGCTTCATGGCTGATTCTCCAAAATCGTGATATCCGGCATCAGATTTTCCGCGAAGACGTCATAGTGGACGGTATACCGGTCGCCGTCGATCTGCACGCCGTAATGCTCCTGCAAATAGTCCAGTGTGGGCGGATAAGCGCCCTCGGCGGCGTAGCAGGCCACGCAGCCCCGGCGCAAAGCCTGTTCCAGCTGGCGCAGATCCTCGGTCTGCCGTCCGGATTCCAGGCTGTTGAGAGCCGAGGCGAAGACCAGCAGCGCCGCGGCCGCGGCGGCCGGCAGCAGAAGGAGCCCCAGCGCCGCCCGCAGGCGGGATTTTCTTTTTCTCATAGCGCGCCCTCTTTAACCGATGGCCGCCATGATGTGCATCAGCGGCAGCATGACGGAGAGTAGAATCATGCCCACCAGCACAGAGCAGACCAGCACCAGAGCAGGTTCCGCCCGGCTCACCTTTTCCTCCAGAGAAAGCTCGCCGTCCTCTGAAAGGGCCTGGGCGATTTTGTCCATGGCGGCGTCGCCGGCGCCGCTGCGCTGGGCCAGCTCCATCAGCCGGCATTGGGCGGCGGGCAGCAAACCGCTTTCCTTCAGGGCGGCGCCCAGGGCCTGGCCCTGGTCCAGCCGGGCCCGGCAGTCGGCGCAGCGGCTTTTGGCGGCGGGGGTATCCTCCATCAGGCCGCCGGCCAGATCCACCGCCTCTTCCAGAGGCAGGCCGCTGGCCATTCCCATGGCCAGGGCCTGGGCCAGCCGAGCGTCGTTCATCTTGCGGGATACGCCTTTATCCCCATGCTTTTTGCGCCATAGGCCCAATACCTTTTCCCGAAAAGCGCCGGAGGCGGCGAAAGCGCCCAAAAAGGCGGCCAGCAGCGCCAGCAGGACCCAAAGGATGGGCATCGCGCCGTCCAGCCAGCGGCCCAGCTGCAAAAGACCGCCGGCCAAGCCGGAAAGCCGGCCGCCCAGGGAGGCGTAAACGTCGTCGAAAATGGGCAGAACCTTGACCAGCAGCGCCGCGATGACGGCCAGCATCAGCGCCAGCATGACGGCGGGATACAGCAGGGCGCTGCGAATACGCCGGTCCAGGCGGGCTCTGTTTTCATAGTAATTGGCCAGGGAGGCCAGCGCTTCTTCCAGCCGGCCGGATCGCTCGCCCACCTCGATAAGGCCGCAGACATAGGCGGGCAGCCGCCCAGTCTGCCGGAGCGCCTCTGAAAGGAGGGCTCCGCCGTCCATCCTGTCGGCGGTTTGGGAGAGCATCTCCTTGAACCCGGGGTCGCTTTCTTCCGCCAACAGAGTCAGGGCGTCGCCGCTGGCCACGCCGGCCCGCAGCAGCAAAGACAGCTCCAGACACAGGGAGGCAATCTCCTCGTGGGATAAACCGTTCTTTTTCATCTCGATCTCCTTCTGTCAAAAATAATCCTGGAACAACCCAAAAAAATCGGGCCTGCGGAAATTCCACAGGCCCAATTCTAACCCAATTTCGCAGATTCGTAAAGAGCAAAATTTGCTCTGCCGCCGGAATCTTCCGGGATTAGTAGACGTACTTGGTGGTATAGTTGCTGCCGTCGCCGATATACTTCATCACAGACTCGCTGCCGTTGGAAGAAGAGGCGAAGGTGGGGTCCATCCGCTGCCAGGTGGAGCCGTTAAAATAGATGGCGCCGTCCACCCAGCCGGTTTCCGCCGTCCACACGCTGATCCAGGCGTGATAGGCTTGGCCGGCGTAGCCCACCACCAGCTTGCAGGGCACGCCCTGGCTGCGGAGCATACCGGTCATCAAAGCGGCGTAATCGAAGCAAATGCCTTTCTTGGAGGAAAGCACTGTATCCAGCACGGGCAGATAACCGCTCTTGACTGTTTCAGCCTTCTTCTGGTCGTAAGTCAAGCTCTTGACGACGAAATCATAGATTTTCTCCACCTTCTTCAGCGGGTCAGATTCGCCGCCGGCCAGGCTCTGGGCCTGCTTGACGGTGTTGGGAGCCGCGCTGTAATCCACATACTGGTTGGGGCGGATGAAAGGGGCGAATTCGTCGGACAGAGACGCCTTGAAGGAAGCGTTGAGCACCTTGGCATATTTGGAGCCGGAGGTGTTTTCAAACACAGTCACCGTATAGTTGCCGTTGCCGTCCGACAGGGGGAAGGTGGTCCAGGTGCCGGCAGTCAGGTCGTAGGTGTACTTGGTGGAAGGGCCGGACACCTGAGCTTTCAGCCGCTTGCTGGTGGAGCCGGTGAAGTTGACCATCACATAGCCGTCCTTGGTGTTGGAGTAATCGATAACGGCCTTGTCGTTTTTCTCTACAGCCGTGCCGGAAGCCACTGGCGTAGTGGCGGAACCCACCGCCGCGGGAGAAGAAGCCAAGGCTACGGCCTCGTCCGCCAAGTCGACCTCCCCCATCTCGGTGATATCCACATAGGCGGATTCATCGTAAACGGGGTCGGTTTCCACATAAGCGGAATCGTCAAACACCAGCTGATCCTCCGGCGCTTCCGGCGCCTGCTGGCAGCCCGCCAACAAGCCCAGCGCCAGCAACAAAGGAACGGATTTTTTCAGATAATTGTTACGCATAAAAACACCTCATTCTATTATACGTTTTTTGTGTCGTCCTGTGAAGGCCGAGCCTTCTGGAGTTTCTGAGATAAGTATAGCAGACGCGGCGGAAAAAGAAAAGTACTTTTTGAAAAAATTTTTTCAAAAACTCAAAAAACTTGTATCCAAGCGCATTCTGCGCCATAGCCTTCCCCGCTTCGCCCAGGGGTATTTTAGCCTTTTGCGCCAGACCAAAGACATAGGGCAAAAATCCCCCAGCCGCCCGGTTGGGAGAATTGCGCATTGCAAAATGACGCTGGGTGTGATATCGTAATGATATCGTCTTTTTACTATAAGGATGAAACAGGGCGCGCCTGCGGGCGGGCAAAAGGGGGCTTTGGAGAGATGCCGATGTTGAAAGTTCGGATGTTGGGGGAATTTTCATTTCAAAAGGGCGCTATGGAAATCAGCGACGGCGGCAACCGCTCCAAAAAGGTATGGCTGCTGCTGGCCTATATGGCCTTTTACCGGCGCCGCGCCGTGACGCCCGAAGAGCTGATGGCGCTGCTTTGGGGAGAGGGAGAGAAAAGCGCCAACCCCATGAACGCCCTGAAAACTATGTTTCACCGGGCCCGGGCCTATTTGGATCGGCTGGGCGGCGGCCTGGGCCGGCAGATCATCGTCCGCCAAGGGGGCTTCTATGCCTGGAACCCGGACGTTCCGATGGAACTGGACGTGGATGAATTCGAGGCCTTGCGCCGGGCCGGCGCCGAAGCGGCGAACGACGAGGACAAACTGGACTGCTGGATCAAGGCCCTCAACATTTACAAAGGGAACTTTTTATCTCGGCTGGCCTATGAGCCCTGGGTGGCGCCGATGGCGGCCCATTATCACAACCTCTATATTCAAACAGCGCTGGAAACGGCGGAAATGCTGGAGCAAGCGGGGCGCTGGTCCGAGTTGGAGTTCCTGTGCCGGGCCGCTCTGGAACACGAGCCCTATCTGGAGGACGTCTATCTGCGTCTGATGCGGGCCCTTTTACAGCAGGAGGACCGGCAGGGCGCTATGATCGTCTATGAAAAAATGAGCGAACTGCTGCTCTCCGCCTTTGGCGTGATGCCCTCCGACGAGCTGCGGGCCCTCTGCCGGGAGGCCTCCCGTTCGCTGAACAAACGGGTTCTCACAGCGGAGCA